>DATKTQ010000119.1:0-8777 GCA_035531055.1 Occallatibacter sp.
GAGGATTGGGTGTGGACGCGCGAGTTTGCGGTGCCCCTGGTGGAGCGGCAGTTGCACGTGCGGTCCCTTGAGGGTCTGGGACTGGTGGGCCATGATGCGGCGGCGATTGCGGCCGGCGCAGTGCTGCACTATGTGCGCACGACGCAGAAGAACGAAGCGCTGCATATAGACTCCTTGCGATTTGAAGCGCACAGTACGGTGCTGGAGTTGGACCAGGTGACGGTGCGCAACCTGGAGCTGGTGGAGCCGCTGTTTGCGGGACAGGACGCGCGGACCACGCTATTCCACACGCTGGATGCGTGCCTGACGCCGATGGGCAAGCGGCTGCTGCGAGCCACGATTCTGCGACCGTTGGCGGACGCGGCCGCGCTGGAAGCACGCTACGAAGCCGTAGCCGAAGCGCAGCTGGACTTGCTAAAGCGCGAGGAGGTGCGGCGGGCCTTTGCGGGCATGCTGGACCTGGAGCGGCTGCTGTCGCGACTCTCGCTGGACTCCGCCGGTCCGCGGGATGTGCGCGCGATGGCAGCAAGCCTGGCACGGCTGCCCGGACTCAGGTCCGCGTTGCGGGCCTTGCAAGCTCCCGCGTGGAAGGCGCTGGCCGAGCGGCTGGATCCGCTGGACGAAGTGACGAGCCGCATTGCGGCCACACTGGTGGAGGACCCTCCGCTGACGCTGGCCGACGGCGGAGTAATCGCAGTGGGCACGGATGCGGAGCTGGACGAACTGCGGACGATCTCCACCACAGGCCGGCAGCAAATTGCGGCGATAGAAGAGCGCGAACGGACAAGGACGGGGATAAGTTCTCTGAAGGTTCGCTATAACTCCGTGTTTGGCTATTACATAGAAATCACCAAGGCAAACTTAGCGCTGGCTCCGGCGGATTATGAACGCAAGCAAACACTGGTGAACGCCGAGCGATTTACGACGCCGGAGCTGAAGGACTACGAGCGCAAGATTCTGACCGCGCAGGAGCGCTCGATAGAAATTGAGCGACGGATTTTCGCCGAGCTGCGCCGGTTTGTGTTGGAGACGGCGGGGCGCATTCGGCGCTCGTCCGCAACGGCTGCGGAAGCGGACCTGCTGGCGAGCTTTGCGCACCTTGCGGCGCTGCGGCGCTATGTCCGGCCGGTGCTGACCGAGGAGCCGGTGCTGGAGGCCGCGGCGGCGCGGCATCCGGTGATTGAACAGTGGATGGAGGAGACGCGCGAGGGGCGCTTTATTCCGAATGATTTATATCTTAACTCCGGCGAAGAAGGGCCGAGTATTCTGTTGATAACTGGGCCTAACATGGGCGGAAAGAGCACTTATCTAAGGCAGGCGGCGATGTTAGTCCTGATGGCGCAGATGGGGTCGTTTGTTCCGGCGGAGCGCTTGCGTCTGGGGCTGGTGGACCGCATCTACACGCGTATCGGGGCTAGCGACAATGTGGCGCGCGGCCGCTCAACCTTCATGGTGGAGATGACCGAGACGGCGACAATTTTGAATACGGCCACGCCGCGATCACTCATTCTGCTGGACGAAATGGGCCGGGGTACGGCGACGTTTGATGGTCTTTCGTTGGCATGGGCAACGGTGGAGTATTTGCATGCGGAGACGGGCGCGCGCACGCTATTTGCCACGCACTACCACGAGCTGACCATGCTGGCCGAACGGCTGAAAAGAGTGCGCAACCTGCACGTGGGCGTGAAGGAGGCGGCCGGCGGCATTGTGTTTCTGCACCATATTGAGCCGGGCGCGGCGAGCAAGAGCTACGGGATTGAAGTGGCCAAGCTGGCGGGGTTGCCTGCGGCAGTGATTGAGCGCGCCAGGCACGTGCTGCGGCAGCATGAAAAGCAGGAGCGGCAGAGCGTGCAGGTGGAGACCGCACCGGAACCGATGCAGCTCACGATTTTCACGCCGCTCTCGCAGCGTATTGTGGACCGCATTGATCAGGTGGACGTGAACTCGCTGACGCCACTGCAGGCGCTGAATCTGCTGGAGGAGTTGCAGCAGGAGTTGAAGGAGAAAGGATGACCACGACGCTGCGACATGCGGCCGGAAGCCTGCTGGTGGTGGGCCTGGGCGGGACGGAACTGACCGCACTGGAGCGGGCGTGGCTCAAGCTGGTGCGCCCTGCGGGAGTCATTCTCTTCCGGCGCAACATCGTGGATGTGACGCAGACGCGTGCGCTCCTCGACGAGGCCACGGCGTTGTGTGCGGGATACGCATTCCGCTGTGTAGATGTGGAAGGCGGCACGGTGGATCGGCTTCGAGATGCGCTGGCGCCTTTGCCCTCTGCTCAGGCTGTGGCAGCGGCGATGCGGCAGAGGAGGAAACCGGCGCTGGCGCGCAAGCACGGTGAGTGGATTGCGCGGGGCGTGAAGGCTTTTGGCTTTAACACGACGCTGGCGCCGGTGCTGGACCTGGCGCTGCCGGCCTCCGCCACGGTGATGGGCACGCGGACGGCGGCTGCCCATGCGGAGGGAGTTGCGGCGTACGCGCGGGAGTTTCTGGCCGGGCTGGCTGCGCACAATGTGGCAGGGTGCGGGAAGCATTTTCCGGGACTGGGTGCTGGAGCCCTTGACTCGCACAAGGAGACGCCGCAGATTCTGCGCGCGTGGCGCGAACTGTGGGAGGAGGATCTGTCGCCCTATCGAACCCTGGGCGCGGCACTGCCAATGGTGATGGTGAATCACGCGGCGTATCCCCACACGCGCGGAGGCGCACGGCCAGCGAGCGTTTCCTCTTTCTGGATTTCCACGGTGCTGCGGAAGCGGATGGGCTACAGGGGGATTGTGTTCTCTGACGATCTGGAGATGGGCGGAGTGCTGAAATGCATGTCGATTGAGGATGCAGCGCTGGAGGCAATTCGTGCGGGAATGGACACGGTGGAGATTTGCCACAGCGCGGAGCTGATTCTGCGCGCGTATGAAGCGCTGGTGAGAGAGGCGGAACGGTCGGCGGCGTTCGAGACGCTGCTGCTGGCGCGGGCGAGAGAGATGACTCGCAAGCGGGCAGGGCTTTTTGCGGGCGGTGCCGGGCGGGCACTTTCGACGCGGCAGTTTGAGTCTCTCCGTGCGGGCATCACTCGGTTCCATGCGGAGATTTCGCGATGGGCGAGTCCCGCCGCAGGGACGCGCGGAAAGACGCTGGTGGAGACGGCCTGATGGCGAAGGCGATGCTGGTGGCGGGAGTGATGAGCGGCACGTCCGCAGATGGCGTGGATGTGGCCGTGGTGCGACTGGCCGCGGGAAAGCGGTCTCCGAAGCTGACCCTGCTGGCGCACGAACATTTTGCTTATCCTGCGGCGCTGCGTCGTGCGGTGCTGGCGGCGATGAATGCTTCGGCGATTACAACAGCGGAACTGGCGCGGCTGCAGTGGCGGCTGGGATTGGCGTACGCCGAGGCAGTGCAGGCCACGGTGCAGCGGCAAGCGCTGACGATCGACCTGATTGGATGCCATGGCCAGACGCTTTACCACCAGTCACGTGCCGAAGCTTATGTGGGACGGCGTTTTGCATGCACCTGGCAGGCGGGCGAGGCCGCGCCTCTGGCGGCGGCTCTGGGAGTGCCTGTGGTGTCGGATTTTCGCCCGGCGGACATGGCTGCGGGCGGACAAGGCGCGCCGCTGGTTCCGCTGCTGGACTATGTGCTGTTTGCGCATCCGCGGCGAGGGCGCGTGCTGCAGAATATTGGCGGCGTTGCGAACCTGACGGCGATTCCCGCAGGCGTGGGACAAGATGCGGTGATGGCCTTCGATACGGGGCCGGGCAACATGGTGATGGACGCGCTGGCGGAGGAGCTCTTCCACAAAGCGTTTGATCGCAACGGAGCGTTTGCCGCAAAAGGAACTGTGCTGGCGCCGGTGCTGGCGGAGATGCTTCGCCATCCCTACTTCAAAACGAGTCCGCCGCGCACCGCGGGACGCGAGCAGTTTGGGCGCGAGTATGCGACGGCGTTTCTGGCGGCGTGTCAACGAAAGAGTCACCGGCCCGAAGATGCGCTGGCGACGGCGACGGCGCTGACTGCCGAAACCATTGCGCGCAGCTATCGGCAGTTTGTGCGCCACAGGATGCGCGCAAGTGCGGTGGACTACATCGTTTCTGGCGGCGGTGCGCGCAATGCAGCGCTGATGGCGATGCTGGCGCAGAGGCTGGAGCCGCTGGGATGCGAACTGGCTGCGAGCGAGGAGTTCGGGCTACCGGCGGAGGCCAAGGAGGCGGCAGCGTTTGCGCTGCTGGCGTGGCAAACGTGGCACCGGCTGCCGGGGAACATTCCTTCGGCCACGGGCGCGACCCGCGGTGCGATTCTGGGCCAGGTGACCTATGCGTAAGTGGGCTGCGCTGGCTGCTCTGCTGCTGCTGACAGCGTGCCATTCGTCGCATCAGGATCCGAAGACCGTGGTGTTTCTGATTGAGAGCAGTCCATCGAATCTGGACCCACGCATCGGCGTAGATGCCCACTCTGAACGCATCGATGCGCTGCTGTTTGACGGGCTGGTGGCGCGCGACGCACACTTCCAGTTCCAGCCGGCGCTGGCCGAGAGCTGGGACAAGCCGGATCCGCTGACACTGGTGTTTCATTTACGCGCGGGTGTGCGCTTCAGCAATGGGCGGCCATTGACTGCACGCGACGTGGTGTGGACCATCGAGTCGCTGATGACGGGCCTGGTGATTTCGCCCAAGGCGAACAGCTACGCCTCTGTGCAGAGCGTGGTGGCGCAGGATGCGAGGACGGTGGTCTTCCATTTGAAGCATCCTGACAATTTTCTGATGACCAATCTTTCGACGGGCGCAATCGGAATTGTGCCGGATGGCAGCGGGCGCGAGTTCTGGCGGCATCCGGTGGGCACGGGTCCGTTCCGGTTTGTGAGTCAGCAGATGGACCAGGATGTGGTGATCGAGCGCAATCCGCTGAGCTGGGGCGTGATGCCGAAGCTGGAGCGAGTGCGGTTTGCGGTGGTGCCGGATGCGATTACGGAAGCGCTGGAGCTGGAGAAGGGCTCGGGCGACGTGGCCATCAATTCCCTTCCCATGGACGCGCTGCCGGAATTGGCGAAGCGGCCCGATCTGCGCGTGGAGGATACGGGCGGAACCGAGATTCAATATCTTGCCTTCAACCTGCGCGACCCGCTGCTGCGCGATGTGCGCGTGCGTCAGGCGATTGCGTTTGCGATTGACCGCGACCTTATTATCCGTACGCTGCTACGCGGCCATGCGCAGCAGGCGGGGAGCCTGCTGCCCACCACGCACTGGGCGTGGACGGACGACGTGGCGCATTACAACTATGACCCGCAGCGGGCCGACCGTCTGCTGGATGCGGCCGGATTTCCGCGCGGCAAGAACGGCATCCGATTCCACCTGACGATGAAGACCAGCACCGTGGAAGACGCGCGCCTGCTGGCCGCCGTGCTTCAGCAGCAGTTGGGCGCGGTGGGCATTGCGCTGGATTTGCGCAGCTACGAATTTGCGACGTTCTACTCCGATGTAACCCGCGGGGCGTTCCAGATGTATTCGCTGCGCTGGATTGGCGGCAACGAGCAGCCGGACATTTTCAATTACGTATTTCTGACGCGCAACTTCTCTCCAAAGGGCGCCAATCGTGGCCACTACTCCAATGCGGAGGTGGATGCGCTGCTGGAGGATGCCGCGGCCAGCGGTGACCAGCAGAAGCGCCGCGCGGACTACGTGCGGGTGCAACAGATTCTGGCGCGGGACCTGCCTGAGCTGAATCTGTGGTACCTGGACACGGTGGTGGTGCACAACAGGCGGCTGACTCACGTGACGCCGGAGGCCTCTGGAAGCTACCGCTTTCTGGAGACGGCGGAGCTGGCCCCTTGAGCCCGGCCGCGACCTTCAGGGTTTCTTAAGGTAATCGGTCAGTTTTGCTCACGGGAACACAAGCCCAGGTCCTTGCAAGGCATTCCGTCGCAGGGGGACCGGTTTGTGAGATTCGCAGGGTCCTCCCCCTCAACCTTTTGCGCACTTGACTCGTCTACCGAAGCAGGAGCCACTCTCGGCCACGACCCGGCCGGAACAGGCTGCGGAGAAGGAATCGGATGACGAGGACGAAACACCCTGGATTTGCGATGCGGCTGGCCAGCCTGACGGTTCTGCTTGCTCTGGCCATTGTGGCGCCGGGGTTGTGCGCACAGACTGCCGGGCATTTTGTGGGCACCATTACGGCCACCAGCGGAGACACGCTTACGGTGAAGACCGACGCAGGCGTGGTGCAACAGGTTCAGGTTCCGTCCAGCGCGGTGTTGAAGCGGATTGAACCGGGCCAGCACGACTTGAGTGCGGCGGCCACCATTCCCTTTGCGGACCTGGAGACAGGCGACCGCGTGCTCGTGCGTCTGGATCCCGGTGCTACCGGCACGGTGCCGCAGGCAACGCAGATTATCAGCGTCAAGCGCGCGGACGTGGCGCTGAAGCAGCAGCAGGAGCGTGCGGCCTGGCAGCTGCATGGCGTGGGCGGGCTGGTGAAGAGCTTGGACCCGGCGACAGGGACGATTGAACTGACGACGGGCGCGGGGCCAACGATGAAGACCATTGCCGTGCATGTGACCAAAGCGACCGTACTGAGGCGCTATGCGCCGGCTTCGGTGCGGTTCGATCTGGCCCAGCCTGCGCCAATCGACGCAATTCAAGCGGGCGATCAGCTGCGCGCGCGCGGCGAGAAGAACGCGGCCGGTACGGAGCTGACGGCCGACGAGATTGTTTCAGGAAGTTTCAGCAACATCTCCGGGCTTATCACGTCACTGGATGCCGCCAACGCAACCATGGTGGTGAAGGACCTGGCGACCAAGACATCCGTGACGGTGTCTGTTCCGGCGGACGCGCAGATGCATGCGCTGCCGGAGAGGATGGCGCAGATGATTGCCGCCCGCCTGAAGGGGACAATGCCCGCGATGGCAGCTGGTGCGAGCAAGGGCGAGGAGCCAGCGCGCTCCCAGAACGCCTGGAACCGCGGCGGCAACGGAGCCATCCGCGGGGAGCGAAGCACGGGCGGCGACAACGAGATGCAGCAGGTGCTGAGCCATGCGCCGACGATTGCCTTCGCAGACTTGAAGAAAGGCCAGGCGGTAATGCTGGTCGCAACGGCGGGCAAGAACCATGTTACGGCGATCACGCTGCTGACCGGAGTGGAGCCGTTGCTGCAAGCGCCAGAGGCCAGCAAGAACCTGCTGTCGAACTGGAGCATGGGCTCCGGAGGCGGCGCTGAGGCAGATACACAATAGACCATGCGGGAAGTTAGACATTGGATGAGAGAGGGACACGTGTATTCCAAACTGCATTGCTTTTTTCATTTCACACTTGTGCTTATTCTTGGGTTTGCGATGGTTGTCGCCGCTCGCGCACAGTCTGCGGCGCCGCCGGTGACGGCCACGCTGCACGGGCAGATCACCGACCCGAGCGGCGCGCTGATTCCGGGTGCGACAGTCGAGATTCTAAATTCTTCCGGGACGCATGTGACCTCACGTACGACCGATGGCAAGGGGGACTACGAGGTGCGCGGGCTGCCGCCCGGCGGCTACATCGTCGTGGCCACGTTCAACGGTTTTGCGCCGTTCCAGTCGCAGACGCTGACGCTGAAGTCCGAGGAGATCAAGCGCGTAGATGTGCAGATGGCCATCGAGGTGGCGCAGCAGAACGTGGTGGTGAGCGATGACACTCCGACGGTGAACGTGCAGGCGGGCGACAACGCAAATACGGTGGTGATCAAGGGCAAGGACCTGGACGCGCTATCGGACGATCCGGATGAGCTTTCCGCAGAGCTTTCCGCGCTGGCTGGGCCGTCCGCGGGGCCGAACGGCGGGCAGATCTATATTGACGGCTTCACTGGTGGGCAGCTTCCGCCCAAGTCGGCGATCCGCGAGATTCGTATCAACCGGAATCCATTTTCGGCGCAGTTCGACCGGCTCGGCTACGGGCGCATCGAGATCCTGACCAAGCCTGGAACCGACCAGTTGCACGGACAGCTTTTCATCCAGGGCAATCAGAGCTCGCTGAACACTGGCAATCCCTTCATCGCCAATGTGCCAGCGTACAACCGCATCCAATACAACGGATCCGTCAGCGGCTCGCTGAACAAGAGGACGTCGTTCTTCTTCAGCATGCAGCAACGCGACAACCATGACCAGGACGTGTATGTCTACACGCCGGCGGTGCTGGACACGTCAACCAATCAGTACGTGATGGGCACTCGGGTTTCGGGCACGTTGTCGAATCCGCATAACCACATCAATATATCGCCGCGTGTTGACGTACAGCTGGGCGGCTCGAACACGCTCACCCTGCGCTACCAGTACTTCTATGACTCGGAGTCGGGTGACCTGGGCTCACAGGATCTGCCTACGCAGTCAGTGACCTCGAAGAGAACCGAACACACCTTCCAGCTGAGCGATTCCCAGATCATCAACGATCGTATGGTGAACGAGGCACGGTTCGAATACCGGCGCGGCATCAGTTCCACGCTGCCGGTGGACACGACGCCTACGATCGTCTCCGAAGGCAACTTTACCGGCGGCGGATTCTCCGGCGGCACGGAGAACTCGCACTCTGACCACTTTGAGCTGCAGGATTTCATCACGATGAGTGAAGGGCGCCACGCCATCAAGTTTGGTGCGTGGCTGCGCGACAATCGTGTGGCCACCTCCTCTTTTGCGAACCGAAATGGCTCGCTCACTTTCACTGAGCAGGGTTACGTGGACGCGCTGAACACGCTTGCTGCCGGGCAGAGCCTGAGCACGCTTCCGGCCGGCGACTTCCAGAACCTGACCATCGGAGCGGGTCGCA
>DATKTQ010000120.1:0-12275 GCA_035531055.1 Occallatibacter sp.
CTGGTGGACACGACGATTTTTACGGCGCTGGAGCGGCGGGCGAGCGACATCCACATTGAGACGTATGACGACTCGGTGCATGTGAAGTACCGCATTGACGGGGTGCTACAGGAGGCGATGGCGCCGATTGCGCGCGAGCACCACGCGACGATTCTGAGCCGCATCAAGATCATGAGCGAGCTGGACATTGCCGAGCGGAGAGTGCCGCAGGACGGGCGTTTCCGGGTGCGCTACAAGGGGCGTCTGATTGATTTTCGCGTGTCGATTATGCCGACGGTTCACGGCGAGAACGCTGTGCTGCGCGTGCTGGACAAGGAATCGATGAGCGAGAAGTTCCGCCACCTGACGTTGGACGTGGTAGGGTTTGCGGACGAGGATCTGCGGCGGTTCCGGCGGTATATTCGCGAGCCGTACGGCATGGTGCTGGTGACGGGTCCGACGGGCTCCGGCAAGACGACGACACTGTACGCGGCGCTGAACGAGATCAAGAGCGACGAAGACAAGATCATCACGATTGAAGACCCGGTGGAGTACCAGATTCGCGGGATCACGCAGATTCCGGTGAACGAGAAGAAGGGGCTGACGTTTGCGCGCGGTCTGCGATCGATTTTGCGGCATGACCCGGACAAGATTCTGGTGGGCGAAATTCGCGACCAGGAGACGGCGCAGATCGCGATCAACTCCGCGCTGACGGGGCACCTGGTGTTTACCACGGTGCACGCGAACAACGTGGTGGACGTGCTGGGGCGGTTCCTGAACATGGGCGTGGAGGCCTACAACTTTGTGTCGGCGCTGAACTGCATTCTGGCGCAGCGGCTGGTGCGGACGATCTGCGAGCACTGCACGCGCACGGTGCGGTACGACGACGAGTTGCTGCTGATGAGCGGGCTGAGCCTGGCGGAGTGGGGCGAGTTCCCGTTCCGCGAGGGCGCAGGGTGCATTGAATGCGGCGGGACGGGCTACCGGGGGCGGACGGCGATCCACGAGTTGCTGGACTTGACCGACCCCATTCGCGAGCTGATTCTGGAAAAGAAGCCCACGTCGGAGGTTCGCAGGCTGGCGCAGCAGGAGGGAATGAGCTTTCTGCGGGAGTCTGCGCTGGACCGCGTGCGTCGGGGGCTGACAACGCTGAAAGAGATCAACAAGGTGACGTTTATTGAGGCCTCACGATAAATGAGCGCGATGGGGAGCAAGGCGAGAGCCAGTGAACTGACGGGCGGGCGGCCGCCGGCGGCCGTGGAGCTGACGCCGCAGGGTGCGCTGGCGGCGGCGGTTCCGGGCAAAGGACAGGCGGCGGTGTATGCCTACGCGACACTGCCGGCCGGGGCGCTGATGCCGGGCCTGGGAGAGCCGAACCTGCGAGCGCCGGAGGCGGTGGCAGAAGCCATCCGGAAGGCGCTGGACGAGGTGAATCCGCGGACGCGCGCGGTGACGCTGGTGGTGCCGGATACGGCGGTGCGGGTGTATGTGCTGGACTTTGATTCCCTGCCCTCGAGCACGAACGAGGCACAGCAGGTGCTGCGCTTCAGGATGCGCAAGATGGTTCCATTCGACATGGAGCGGGCGGGAATGAGCTTCCAGGTGCTTTCACAGGGCAAGACGGAGTGCCGGGTGCTTACGGCGACGATGCCGGGACCGGTGCTGGAGGAGTATGAGGCGGCGGTGCGCGCGGCGGGTTACGAGCCGGGATCGGTGCTGCCTGCGGGGCTGGCGGCGCTGGCTGTCGTGGAAGGCGAAGAGCCGGTGCTGGCGGCATGCATGAATGGATTTTCCCTGACGACGGCGATTACCCGTGGCGCGGACCTGCTGCTGTATCGCACGCTGGACCTGCCGGCGAACCCGGCGGAGCGGCTGGAAGAAGTGCGGCGCGACATTTCGGTGGCGGCTGCCTACTTTGAAGACAGGCTGGAGATGCAGCCGAAGCAACTGCACTATGCGGGGATTGGCGCGGCGGAGGAGTTTGCGCGCTGGACGGGCGAGCGGGTGTTGCGGGTGGTGGAGTTGGCGGAGCGGCCCGCAAGCGGGGTGTTGACTCCGCTGGGAGAACTGAGCGTGGCGGGAATTACGGGCGCGCTGGCGGGGGCACGGTAATGGATATCCGGGTCAACCTTGCCACACAGCCGTTTGCCGATCTGAGACCGCTGCTGAAGAAGCTGCGCATCACGATGGGCGCGCTGGCGGTGGCGGCGGTGGCGCTGGGCCTGGCGCTGCATGCCGTGGACAGCGCGGCGGACCAGGCACGAGCGCGCGATAATGCGCTGGAACAGCAGATTTCCGCGGTTCGCAACGAGCGGCACGGCTACGAAGCGATGATGCAGCAGCCGGCGAATGCCGCGGTACTGAAAAAGGTCCAGTTTTTGAACGCACTGTTTGACGAGAAGGCCTTCAGCTGGACGCTGGCAATGGAGGATCTGGAAACGGTGTTGCCGGGGGGCGTGCAGGTGACGACGCTGGAGCCGAACCGGGAGAAGGATGGGCATATCCGGCTGCGGCTGCGAGTGCTGGGGCCGCGCGACCGATCGATTGAGCTGGTGAAGAATCTGGAGCACTCGCGGCACTTCCTGGAGCCGCGGATTGTGGGAGAGAGCGCGGAGACGACGAATGGGCCGGGGCAAGCTCTGCAGCCGGTGAGCGCATCGAACAGGGAAAACTTTGACCTGCTGGCCGAGTACAACCCGGCGACGCCCCAGGAACAGATTGCGGCGAATCCAAAGGCCAGTGGCGAGACGGGAGCGCATCGTTCAGCGCATCCCAGGCTGGCTCGACCCAAGGCGCCGATGATTCCACGTCGGGAGGGGCCGCGATGAGCAGAACGACGGCAAGAACGTGGCGCGAACGGGTGCGGCCAGCGCTGGCCTGGCATGTGGCGGGCGTAACGGTGCTGGCGCTGCTGGTGGCGGGCATGGCGGTGCGGCTGGTGCTGGACTGGCGGGCGATGCGGAATAGCTCTGCCGAAGCGCTGCAGACGAAACGGATGGAGCTGAAGACGCTGACTCTGCAGACGGCTCCGCTGCGGGGGCTGGACGGGCGCGTGGCGACTACGCGGGAACAGATCCGCGCGTTTGAGGACAAGCGAATTCCGGCGGATTACTCGTCGATTGCGACGCGGATTGGCGAGTTGCAGGTGCGCTCCGGGGTGCGGCTTTCGCGGGTGCTTTACTCGCAGGGCGCTCCGGGGAACCAGCTGACAGAGATCTCGATGGACGCGGGCATCAGCGGCCAGTATCCGCAGATTATGCGGTTTGTGAACGGGCTGGAGCGGGACCCGATGTTCTTTGTGATTCGCGCGATGTCGCTGACGGGGCAACAGGGTGGCGTGGTGAACCTGCGGCTGCGGGTTTCCACGTGGCTGCGACCGGCGGATGCGGCGCGCAGCGGACTGCAACCGACACCGAAGGACGTGAGCGGCACATCCGCAGCGGCCAGGGAGGGCGAGTAAGCCATGGCGCTGACCACGGGAGTGACGAACAAACGCCAGGTGGCCCTGGTGGCCGGACTGCTGGTGGTGCTGGTGTGCGTGGCGGGCTACGAGCTCTATGACCAGTTTGGCGGGGGGCCGGCACCGGCGCGACCGGCGGCGGAAGGCACGCGGGCTTTGGGAACGGCGGGTCAGGCTCCCGGACCGGAGGCGCGACGGCTGTCCAATGCGGACATTGACCCCACGCTGCACCTGGCCAAACTGGCGGAGAGCGAAGACGTGGTGTACCGGGGAACGGGGCGGAATATCTTCTCTGCCGATTCCGCGCCGATGATCGAAGCGCCGGTGAAGAGCGCACGCGTGGAGCGGGCCGCGGTAGTGGTTCCGCAGGGGCCGCCCAGGCCGCCGGCGATTGACCTGAAGTATTTCGGCTACAGCGAAACGCACGACCACCAACTGAAGGCCTTCCTGGTGCACGGGGACGACATTTTTATTGCGCGGCCGGGCGAGATTGTGGACCACCGGTACAAGGTGGACTCGATTTTGCCGGGGAGCGTGCAGGTGACGGACTTGGGCTACAACAACACGCAGACGCTGCCGCTTGCGTCCAACTGAGAGATGGCATGCGCAGAGGCTTTGCGGGATGCACAGGAGACGATGAAGCAGACGAGCGGGCAGAGCGGGCGCGGGGCGCGGCGGACGGGCCGGGGCGAGGAAGGCATTCTGCTGGTTGCGGTGGTGTTTCTGCTGTTTCTGCTGGTGCTGTCCTTGACGATTGCATTGCCAAAGGTGCGGGAGAGCATCCAAGTGGACCGCGACCGGGAAACGATGGAGCGCGGCAAGCAGTATATTCGCGCGATTCAGCTGTACTACCGCAAGTTCGGAAGCTATCCGCCGAGCATTGACGCGCTGGTGAAGACCAACGACATCCGCTTCCTGCGCAAGCGCTATCTGGACCCGACGACGGGCAAGGACGACTGGAAGCCAATCCGCTTTGGGGAAAACAAGACGCCGACGGCGATGGGATTTTTTGGCCAGCCGCTGGGAGGCACGACGGTGGCAGGCACGGGACCGAGCGGGGGCAACGGGGTGGCCGGCGCGACGACTCTGGGCAGTCCGCTGGGTGGGCCGACGAGCGGGGCGGGGGCGACGACGGGAATCGGCGGGGCAGGAATTGGCGGGACTGGCTCGAGCGACACCGGAACCGGGCAGACGTTTGGCGGAGCTGGGATTATCGGGGTTTCGCCGGCGAGCCCGGCGAAGTCAATTTTGATCTACAAGAAGAAGGACCACTACAACCAGTGGGAGTTTACCTACGACCCGCTGCAGGACCAGAAGACTATGAGCGGCGGGAATGCCGGGACGATTGGGCAGCCGGCCAGCGGGCTGACGGGTGGCGCCGGGGGGATTTCTCCGACCAGTCCAACCGGGCCGACCAGTCCGACGCCGCCGACTGGAACGACTCCGCAGTAAGGCCGGAGGAAGAGACGCAAAAAAGCCCGTTTCCGCAAAGGGGACGGGCTTTTTGATTGGGCAAAAAACAGATTTGACGGCGTTTACACGCTGAAGGAGGAGCCGCACCCGCAGGTGGACTTGACCTGGGGGTTCTCAAACTTGAAGCCGGCCGCTTCCAGGGTCTCCACGTAGTCGACGATGCAGCCGTTGAGGTACATGAGCGAGGTGGAGTCGACGAAGACCTTGAGATCGTCGAAGGGAAAGACCTTATCCATCATGCCGGCCTGGTTCTCAAAGGCCATGGAGTACTGGAAACCGGAGCAGCCGCCGCCGACGACGCCAATCCGGAGGCCGGCAGGAATTGGGTCCTGGGTGGCCATGATCTCCCGCACCTTGGCGATGGCCTGGGGGGTGAGGTTGAGCGGAGCCTTCTTTTCGGTTTCCTGAGCGGGTGTGGCGGTGACAGTGGACATGTAATCTCCCGGTACGTGGAATACGTTCCCTAGTTAATACTGTACTGCGGCACCGGGAGGGATTCAAGGCCCGTTTCCGGCGGTGTACCAATTGGATGCCCGGATGGGGAGAAAAGTCGCAGGGAGCGGGCGGCGCGGGGAGGGATTGGGCGGGAAAAGGGGCTCCAGGAGGCGTATCCCTGGAAGGCACGGAGTGTTGTGATTTTTGTCACCCCAGGGAGCGCTTTTCCGGACTATGATGTTGAGCCGGATGGACCCTTCTACCTGAGCGGCCGTTGAATGTGGGAATAGGACCGGCGGGAGACGGGGACCAGAGAGTACTCCGGAGGTGTTGAATGACAATAATTCCCGTCATGTGGATGACATGGTCCCTGCTGGTTGTAATCACACTTGGGCTTTACATTTACCGCGCCAACCTGACCAAGGATGAGGAGGACCAGATTTTTCTGGATGACTCGTTTAACCACGAGAAGATCGCGCAGGAAGCGATTGTGGCCAAGGTGAACAAGATTGAGCCGATTCTGCGGGTGTTTCTTTGGACGGCGGGAGTGGCCACGCTGTTCATAATCGGATACTACATTCGAGATTTCATGATCCAGCTGAGCTAACGCTCAAAAAAGTGGATTCTGGCGCGCGGGGCGGAGCAGGTGCGGCTCCGGGCGCCGGATTCCACCCTTTGACCCTTTGACCCGCTAATCGACTTCCTGGCGGGCGCGGTATCCGTCGCGCGCAATGACCTCATATTTGAGTGAGTGGTGCTTCTGGTCCTGCATGCGCAGGGGGCGGCCCTCGTCGTCTACAAGCTCGACGCGGAGCTTGCGGTAGGTGCCGTCCTGCTTGGTGTCTGAAGGCTGGTAGACGAGCTGGTATTTGGACCGGATGGCCTGATTGATGGCGGCGAAGTCATCTGGTAACTCACCCTCAAAGCGGGGAAAGAAGCTCATGCCGCCGGTGATTTTGGCGAAGGTTCTCATCTCGTTGTCGGCCTGGAGAAAATCGAGGTCGCGCATTGAATTGTCCATGCCGGGCCTGCCTTCCGTGATGGCACGGAGCGCGCCGCCGGTGGAGATGGTGTAAATGGTGATGTCGGGCGTGGACTTCACGATTTTGAGCATCTTGTCGAGGGTGAGGCGGGAGAAAGAGTCACGGCCGGAGCCGATGAGGATGATGTATTTGCGCCCGGGAATGCGGCTGAGGCGGTCCTC
Source organism: Occallatibacter sp. (assembly GCA_035531055.1). GTDB lineage: Bacteria > Acidobacteriota > Terriglobia > Terriglobales > Acidobacteriaceae > Telmatobacter. The sequence goes on from DATKTQ010000120.1 coordinate 6,552, forward strand.
GGCTTGAGCGAGGGCGTCGAACATGTTGTATTCGCTGAAGCCGGGGATGACGAGTGAGTTGATGGCATTGAGTAGCTGGCGCTTGTCCTGGGTAAAGTCGAGCCAGATCTGGGTGTGCATGTCATAGGTCATCAGGGCTACGTAGTCCTGCGGGCGAAGCTGCTGCGCGAAGGACCAGGCGGCGTTGCGCATGTCGTAAATGAAGCGGTAGGTGAAGGGATTGTTTGAGAACTCGCAGAGCAGCAGCGCGGTGATGGGCGCCTCGACACGCTTGAAGCCGATGACCTTTTGCGCAACGCCGTTCTCATATACGCGAAAGTTCTGTGGCTTGAGATTGGGCACAAACTGGCCGGACTTTTGCAGCAGGACGCCGACATCGACGGTGACTTCAGGGACATCGACGCGGAGGGTGTAGTTGGGGGTGCCCTCGGGGTTCTTGAACGCGGGCCTGGCGGGTGCGGGCGCAGGGGCGGGGGCTTCCTCTTTCTTTTTTGGCAGGGCGATGACGCCGGTGTCAGCGGCGGGTCCGCCGGCGGCGGGCGGAGGCTGGTCGGCAGGGGGCGGCGCGGGCTGCGGCGGCGTCTGCTGCTGCTGGGCGGGAGCCGGGGTAGTGCTTTGCGATCCGGCGAAGGGCGCGGCGGCCAGCAGCAGCGCGGCGGGCAGCGACAACAACAGACAAACGCGGGAGACGGACGAACGCATTGAGGACATGACCACCTCGGTTCTGAAGCAAGCATACGGGATGACCCGCAGCGAGCGGCAAGCCGGGAGGGGGCGTCTTTGTGACCTCGTGAGACTCTGCCACGTTTAACAGGGGCGCGTCCAGCGGGCGAAAGCGCGGCACCGGCCAAAGGAAGACAGACCCGGAAAGAGCAAGCCGCCGGTTGTACTCTTATAGACGTGATTGCACACCAAAAAGATACCCTGACGCGGCTGCTGGTTTTGACGGCGGCCCTGACGCTGGCGGCGAGCGGCGCGATGGCACGGGCGCAAGCGACGGACGGTGACAGTGCCGCGACGACGCAGGCGAAGGTGGCGGGTCCCCCCCCCTCAACAGGCGGTTTTTATCCACTGAGTAAGGTGCACCGCGGGCTGATGGCCACGGCGTGGACGGTATTTGAGGGAACGAAGCCGGAACCGATGCAGGTGGAGATTCTGGGAGTGTTGCGCGGCGCGCGCGGGCCGGGGCAGGACATGATTCTGGCCAAGCTGTTGGGAGCCAAGCCGGAGTACACGGGCGTGGTGGCGGGCATGAGCGGGAGCCCGGTGTATGTGGGCGACAAGCTGATGGGCGCGCTGGCCTACCGGATTGGGCAGTTCAGCAAAGAGCCGATTGCGGGAATTACGCCGATTGCGCAGATGCTGGAGGTGCGGGATCTTCCAATTTTGACTGGGGCGATTTCGACGGGGACGATTGCGGCGGGGCCAGATGCAGCGAGCGCGAAGGCAGACGGGGACGCGGGAGGAGCGATGTCCGCGGGCGGCATGACGTTCCAGGCGATGGAAACGCCGCTGGTGATGAGCGGATTCCGGCCGGCGGCGATCCAGCTGTGGCAGAAAAAAATGGCCGGGACGGGGCTGGACATGGTGGCCGCCGGAGGTATGGGCGAGTCGGGCGAGGCAGGGGCGGAGATTTCTGCCAAGGCGATGGCGAGCGTGGTTCCGGGGTCTGCGGTGAGCGCGCAGTTGATCCGGGGTGACCTGGAGATTTCCGCCACGTGCACGGTGACCTATGTGGACCCGAAGCAGCTGCTGGCATGCGGGCACCCGATCCTGCAGGCCGGGCACGTTTCCCTGCCGATGACGACGGCGGAGGTGGTGACAACGCTGGCGTCTCCTTTGAACGCATTCAAGATTGTGAATACGGGCGCGACGATTGGGGCGTTCACGCAGGACCGGGACTCGGCGATCCGCGGAGTGCTGGGCACGAAAGCCCGGATGATTCCGGTGCATTTGGCGATTTATAGCCAGGCCGGCGCGGGGCGCGAGGAGGCCGCGCGGAGGCTGAATTTTGATGTGCTGGACCTTCCGACCCTGACGCCGCAGGCGCTGATGGTGGCTTTGTATAACTCCCTGCTGCAGACCAACCAGAGTGCGGCGGAGACAAGCTACCACGTGATGGGAAGTATCCGGCTGGAGGGGTATGCGCCGGTGCCGGTGGACCTGTGGGCGGCGAGCGCGGCGGGCGCGCCCTCGCAACTGCTGGCGGCGTTGCAGTTTGGACAGCGGTTCAGCCAGATCTACTCGAACGACTCGCGGCAGGGCGCGGTGCGGGCGATTGACCTGCGGGTGGAGACGATTCCGCACAATGCGCGGGTGACGCTGGATACGGCGCGGATTGTGTCCGGCGAAGAGGTGCATGCCGGGGACACGGTGATGGTGGAGGCGACGCTGCAGCCGTGGCAGCAGGCGGCGCGGAATGTGCGGATTCCGATCCGGCTGCCGGCGGGGTTGGGCGAAGGGAATGTGCGGGTGCTGGTTTCTGACGCTGGAACGCTGGACCGCGCGCTGCAGCAGCCACGCCTGACGGGGCGCACGCCGGACCTGGACACGGTGCTGGCCGAGGCCCGGCGGCAACACGCGCCGGACCAGGTGTATGTGAGCCTGCTGACCCCCGACGCACAGGCGGAGATGGATGGGCAAACCCTTTCGAGTGTGCCGCTTTCGGTGGCGAATGCGATGGAGCCGCTGCGCACGGCGCGGGACGCGAGCTTGAACGGCGAATCTGCGGTGGTGGCCGGGGAAGCGCCGGCCGGAGGGCTGCTGACGGGGTTTCAGATTCTGACGGTGCACGTGGACGGCGGAGGCGGGTTACACTGACTCTGGCAAGGCCGGACGCCTCACCGATATGTTTTGCCGACTTCGCGGGAAGCGGAGCGGATGGTTTGCCTGCCCCTAGCGAGGACTGCGGAACGCCCATGAGCCAAATCCAAGGATATGCAGTTCACGCGGCGGGAGCCGAGCTGGTACCTCTTCGCTATGACCCTGGAATCCTGGGCGAGCGTGAAGTCGAGATCGCTATCTCCCACTGCGGCATCTGCCATAGCGACATTCATCTGATTTCCAATGACTGGGGCATCAGCCAATACCCATTTATTCCCGGCCACGAAATTGTGGGGACGGTTACGGCGGTGGGTGCGGAGGTGCAGTCGCTGCAGGAGGGCCAGCGCGTGGGCCTGGGTTGGCAGTCGAACTCCTGCGGGGAGTGCGAGTGGTGCATGAAGGGCATGGAAAACCTTTGCCCGGAGGCGGAGGCTACGTGCGTGCACCGGCACGGCGGTTATGCGGACCGGGTGCGTGCGAATGCGCGGTTTGTGGTGGCAATTCCCGACGAACTGGACAGCGAGCATGTGGCGCCGCTTTTGTGCGGCGGCATTACGGTGTACAGCCCGATGCGCACGCACGGCATCAACCCGTCGTCGCGGGTGGGCGTGGTGGGGATTGGCGGACTGGGCCACCTGGCGATCCAGTTTGCGCGGGTGTTTGGCGCGGAAGTGACGGCGTTTTCGACCTCGGCGGCGAAAGAAGACGAGGCGCGGCAGCTGGGAGCGCACCACTTTGTGAATACGCGCGAGACCAAAGCGATGAAGGAAGTGGCGGGCACGCAGGATTTTCTGGTGAGCACGATCAATGCCGACCAGGACTGGGGCCTCTATCTGCAGACGCTGCGGCCGACGGGGACGCTGTGCTTTGTGGGTGTGCCACCCTCGCCGGTGGCGGTGCACGCGTTTCCGCTCATTTCCGGGATACGGTCCATCACGGGCAATCCGACGGGCAGTCCGAGCCGGATGCGGGAGATGCTGGACGTGGCGGCGCGGCACGCGGTGAAGGCGCAGACTGAGCGCTTCCCGATGGCGCAGGCCAACGAGGCGATTGAAAAGGTGAAGCGGAACAAGGTTCGCTACCGGGCTGTGCTGGCGAACTGAGAGCGAGGAATGTCGGGGGGCGCGCCAGGTGCGCGTCCTTTTTCATTTTGCGGGGACGGGCATGACAGGCGTGCGGATGGACAAGTGGCTGTGGGCGGCGCGGTTCTTTAAGACGCGTGCGCTGGCGGTGAAGGCTTGCGATCTGGGGCGGGTGCTCTCCAACGGCGTGGAGGCCAAGCCGGCGCGCGAGGTGCGCGTGGGCGACCGGCTGCGGGTGAAGAACGAAGGCGGCGAGTGGGAGCTGGACGTGCAGGCGCTGAGCGAGATGCGCGGGCCGGCTGCGGTGGCGCAAGGACTCTTCCAGGAGACCGAGGAGAGCAAGGAGGCCCGCCGGAAGACTGCCGACGAGCGCAAAACGATGCAGCAGCATGTGCCGCTGCCGGAGCGACGGCCGAGCAAGCGCGACCGGCGACGGATTATCCAGTTTCGCGGCGAGAAGTGAGGGCGCGGCTACTTTCCAGTGGACTGCCGATGCTCAACGGATTCGCTTCTTGCGGGCTGCTTTTGAGCAGGCATGCGAGCGGCGCGGATGCGCTTGGCGTTGAGGGTGAGCGCGGGGACGCGGAGCTTGTCACGCAGCGAATTCTGAAGCAACTGAACGGAGACTTTGTCGAGCTCGCGGCTGGCGGCGTAATCGACGTTGAGGACGATGCCTGAGGGGTCGAAGGCAACGTCGAATGCTTGAATGGGCGCTTCGGCGGGCCACAGGCCTTCGACGACGGGTTGGATGCGCTGGATGAGCTCGGTGTGGATTTGTTCGAGGGTTTTGGTTGCAGGCTGAGGCGCAGGCGGCGGGGGCGCGGTGAGGCGAGAAACCAGTTCTGCCAGCTCACTCTGGCTGGCGATGCTGGAGACGGACATGCGCGCGTGGCGGCCGGTGCGGCGTTCGATTTCGCGCTCTGCCTCGCGGAGCTTCTCCTCTGGGACCTTTTGAGTTGCGATGAGACGGACGAGCACGGCGTCGCGGCCGACTTCAACCTGCTGAGAAACGAGAGCGCCGGGGGGCAGGAGGGTGCGGACCACGTCCTGCACGGCGCCGCGGGCGATGGCTTCGCCGGCGACCTGTTGAAAGGCGCTGCGCAGGGGCACGGCGATGGTGGCCAGCAGTACGAGGAGCATGATGATGCGCCAGTGGAGCTGGCCGCTGTTGGCCACCATGCGGGCAAGCGGCGTATGAGAAAGCTTTTGCGCGAAGGCCTCGTCGCGGCGAGAGACGATCATCTGGGCGCGGACGTCGGGAGCGTTCATGCCGACAAGAAGAAAGATGAAGAAGGCGCTGGCGGTGATGGCGACGAGGTTGGTGAGGAAGAGCAGGCCGGCGCCGCCCATGATACGCATGTTTGCGCCGCTGCCCAGGCCGAAGCCGAGGGCGCAGAGCGGAGGCATGAGGGCGACGGCGATGGCGACGCCAGGCAGCGTGGTGACTCCACTGCCGCCGGAGGAGCGGCAGACGGCGACCGAGCCGGCGAGGCCGGAAAAGAGGGCGATGCCGAGGTCAAGCAGGTTGGGGTTGATGCGGGCAAGAATCTCCGGGGTGACGGAGTGGAAGGGGAGCAGCCAGACGATGAAGGCGGAGAGACCAACGGCAAGCAGGATGCTTGCGATGAGCTTGCCGATGGCCTTGATGGCGAGATAGAGGTCGCCGACGGCAAGGGCCAGGCCGGTGGCCATGATGGGCCCCATGAGCGGGGAGATGAGCATGGCGCCGATGATGACGGCGGGGCTGTTGATGACCAGGCCGAAGACAGCGATGCCGGCGGAGAAGACGATCTCCAGCCAGTAGCTGAGGGAGGTCATT
>DATKTQ010000121.1:0-12874 GCA_035531055.1 Occallatibacter sp.
AGTTCGCTTTTTTGAGGTGGCACGGCGCACTGCCGAATGATGCCTCCGCGCATGGTGCGTAGCCACAATGTGCTCTTTTGCCGGCTTGGAGTGGTGCAAGGGGCGGGGTGCATTGAGCGCGATGGCCGCGGGCGCCGCCAATGTAAGTCCGACCCAGACAAGTCCGGTTACCAAAACGCGGGAAAATCTCATCCGGTCAGCATCCTCTCGACAACAGATCCTTCAGCCATGCGCTTGCCTATGGCCTGCACATGCCAAAAACTTTGGTGCGTCGAACCGTGTGCGCGTTCTCCACGCTTCCAGACACACCAGCTACCCGTTCCGTCCCCGAACCTTCCGCCAATTCCGGCCCCCTGAAGTCTGGACCCCTGATTCCCGGAACGTCCAAGCCAACACCCAGCCGGCCTGTTGCTTCTTTCTACAATAAACGACTAGACATGAAATACGCTCGTAACCTGCCTCAAACTGGCTGCATTACTGAAGCAATTTTCACAACTATAGAGCCGATCCGCCGAAAAGGACAGCCCTTCCGCCGCATTCTTCATGCCTAAAGTTTGCGTGCGAACCACTGTGGACACAGGACTAGAACTGGATTCGCCGCATGAAAGCCGGTACATCCAGATCCCGCTCCTCCCCGTCGCCTGCGGCGCCAAACATGGAAGCAGGCTGAGCAGACTCGTTCTCTTCCTCAACTGCGACTGGCGACACTCGCGTTTCCGGCTCGAACTCCGTTGCGTAGTCGCGAGGCAGAGGGGTGAGATGCGCCGCCTCAGGAGCGGCCATGGCAGGCATTTCCTCCACATCCTCTGTCCCAACGGCAGAGGCCGCGCGGGAAAGAACCGTTTCGGTGTCGTCCTCGCCCGCCGTTTCCTCTTCGCTCAGGAAGCGCGCAGGAGCAGGCGACGTGGTCAAGGTCGGTGCGGACTCGCGCATCCAGTTGTCTGGGGCAACCACAGGCACCGAGACGACAGGAACCTCTTCCACGCTGAGCATGCGCGCGCGGCGCTCCGGCATCTGGTCGCGGAAGCCAGTTGCAATCACCGTAATCTTGACCTCTTCGCCCATGCGCTCATCCTGCACGGCGCCAAAGATGATGTTGGCGTCTTCATGCGCGGCGGATTGAATGAGCGAAGACGCCTCATTCACTTCAGACAATTTGAGCGAACTTGATCCCGTAATGTTGATCAGGATTCCGCGAGCGCCGTCGATTGCGCCAGCCTCCAGCAGGGGCGAAGCCATGGCCGCCTGCGCCGCCTCCACCGCTCGATTTGCGCCGGAACGCACCGCGGTCCCCATGACCGCGTGGCCCATTCCCGCCATGGTGGTCTTCACGTCCGCAAAGTCGCGGTTGATGATGCCGGAAATCGTAATGATGTCGCTGATGCCCTGCACGCCCTGGCGCAGCACGTCGTCGGCAATGCGAAAACTCTCAAAGAAGCCTGCGTCTTTGGCAACGGCCAGCAGCTTTTCGTTGGGAATCACGATCATTGTGTCCACGCTTTCCAGCAGTTCCTTCAGGCCGCGCTCTGCCTGCTGCAGGCGGCGCTTACCCTCAAAGGCAAAGGGACGCGTGATGACGGCTACTGTGAGGATGCCCATTTCACTGGCCAGCGAAGCAATCACAGGCGCGGCGCCGGTGCCGGTTCCGCCGCCCAGTCCGGCCGTGACAAACACCATGTCCGCGCCTTCCAGGGCTTCAATAATCTTGTCGGAGTCTTCGAGAGCAGCTCGGCGGCCCACATCAGGATTGGCGCCCGCTCCCAGCCCGGATGTAAGCCGCACGCCAAGCTGGAGCTTGACGGGAGCCTGGGACAGCTTCAGAGCCTGCACATCCGTGTTGGCCGCGATGAATTCCACGCCCTCCAGCCCTGCCTGAATCATGCGATTCACGGCGTTGCCGCCGCCGCCGCCCACGCCGATGACCTTAATGCGTGCTCCGCGCGGGCTCTCTTCATGAAACTGAATGCGCATTTCTCCGGCTTCGTTCGTGTGCTGATCCATCTTGGCTCCGGCCTCCTTCTGGTTAAAAACTCGATGCAAACAGCGCGCGCAGCTTGGCGCGCAGGGTATTGTTTTCCGCCGCGCGGGTCACGCGCGTCCGGTGGGCATAGAGCAGCATGCCAATTGCCGTTGAAAAACCTGGATGGACGAGTTCCCCTGGCATGTTGGAAAGGCGCACCGGGATGCCTGCCCGTGCGGGCACGCGCAACTGGCTCTCGATCACATCCAGCATTCCCGGCAGGTTCGCTCCGCCCCCCGTCAATACGCAGCCTGCACCCAACGCGTCCGCTACTCCACCCTGGCGCAGACTTTCCTTCACAAAATAGACCAGTTCCCGCGCGCGCGGCTCCAGGATCTCCGCAATGGTTCGCAATGCCAGGCGCGCCGGTTGTGGGTTGGCAATCTCAATCTCTGCATCCTGCCGCACGGACGTCACCACGCAGTTGCCAAACTGGCGCTTGAGGTCTTCGGCTTGCGCCACGGGCATCTGCAAACCCACGGCAAGATCATTGGTAAAGTGCGCGCCGCCGATAGGCACGGACGCAGTGTGCGCCACGGCGCCTTCGAAGAAGACCACCAAATCACTGGAATGTGCCCCGATGTCGAGCAGGCAGACACCAAGTTCCCGCTCATCGGCAGAAAGTGTAGCCTCGGCCGCGGCAATGGATTCAAGAACTGCTTCCGTCACTTCAATCCCGGCGCGATTTGCGCAGGTGACGGTGCTCTGCAACGCGCTGCCGGAACAGGTGGCGATGTGCAAATCGACCTCAAGACGCGCGCCCACCATGCCAATTGGATCAAAAATTCCTGGCTGATCATCCAGGATGAACTGGCGTGGCAGCAGATGCAGAATCTCCCGGTCGGGCGGCCTTTCGACAGCGCGTGCCCGGTCGATTGCCGTTCGCACATCGTCGCGTGTGATCTCGCGCATGCGGCTGCCCAGGTCAAAGCCGCCGTTCGTGTTGAGCCCGCGGACATGTGGCCCGCCTACGCCGACGGCGCACTCCTCAATGTTGGCACGAGCTGTCCACTCGGCTTTTTCCACGGCCGCTCTTACGGCCTTTGCGGCAGGCCCCAGGTCCGAAATCAAGCCCCTCCGCATGCCTGCCGACTCAATGGCCCCGTGACCCCGGTAGCGTAGCGCTCCCTCATTCAAGTCAGCAGCCAGCACGCGCGTCCAGGCGCTGCCGATGTCGAGCACTACGATCAGGTTGTCCTGCTTTTGGCTCATCGTTCGATACTCACCGGCCCCGCGGGGCATTTCCACCAGCTGAATGGTTTTTCTCTGCTTCCCTTTGCCGCAACCGGCGAAGCGCGGCCCGATGTGCTTCGGCCTTTCGCCTTGCCTTCAACTTTTCCGTATGGCGCCGCGCCTCCGCCCTGGATTTGGCGCCGACGTGCTCCTTCCTCGGTTCTTTCTTGACAACTTTGGCAGCATATTTCACCGCATGCGAAGCCGATTTTGTCTTGTTGCCGGTCGAATGCTTTGTTGCCGGTGCCGCCGCTGACGGTTTATTTGCTGCAATGCTTGCCGCATTCGGGTCCGGGGCCGCATCCTTTGCCATCTCCAGCACCACTTGCCGGTCATAGCGCAGGTCCACCTCTGCCAAATGCGGATACTGTTGGCGCCACTCGGCGATATGGGACTGGTAACGCTGGAAGCGCTCCAGAAAATGATCCTGTCCAAAGTGAGCGAGGATATCCGCACCCTGTTCCGGCATCAAAACCCGCGCATCTTCCGGGTCTGTCAAGTCAATCTCGGAGATCTGCTCTGAGTTGTGTTGTCCGTTTGCATCCAGCGCCTGCATCAGCCGCAGATAAAGGTCCATGCGCGCCTTTCGCGAGGGCAACGGATCCGCGCCGTCTATGCCGGTGAGGACCGGGAAGGAGTAATGATGCTGCGCTAGGCGGGTCACAGGCATGTTCAGTAGCACCCCATTGGCGTCCACGAGGCCGATCTGCTGGCCATGACGCACAAATGCAACCGGCTTGCGTTCCACCAGGGAAATGCGAATCTGGTTCGGCAGCACCCGCATGACCGTAGCTTGCTGCACCCAGGAGATCTGCTCCAACTGCTTGCGCCGCTGCCCTAGCGGGACATAGAAAATATTCCGGCCGATGTCTTCCCCAAAAACCGGCAGCAGGTCCGCTCGAGTCACCTCTGCCAGGCCACTGGCCTGAATGTTGCCCGAGCCCGCGATGCGGAAACGCGCATCTCGCTCCAGAAACTCCCTGGAAGCATGAAGCGCAAAAGCAAACGCTGCGAGGAAACCCAGGGCGCCGAGCGCGAGGATGGTACGCCCCCACGTCCCGGAAGGACGCCACCAGGACCGAATCTGGGTGCCAAACCGCTCCCGCCTTGAGAAGGCGAAATCCTCGCCGTCGGGGTCTTCCGCTTCCAGGGGCATGCCCGGCAAAGTGCGGCTGGAGAGGGGCGCACTCCTCGGTGCGCGCCGGAAGCGAGGCTCCACGGGCTCTTCGTCTTCCCAAACAATGGGCCGCGTTCGATGATTGTTTTTTGTCGCCACGCCTCAGCACGGTCGAGAGATTCGCCAAGCTCAACTATAGCCCGCGCTCCGCCGGCTTTTTCCCGCGGAGACAGCAAGGGGAACCCGTTGCGTTACGGGCAAAAACGGCTGCCGTGTCTCCTACTTCTCAGGCGGGGCAGCCTGGATGGTCGCCAGTATCTGCGGAGCCAGTTGACTCACGCTTCCAGCACCGAGCGTCAGGATTAAATCGCCCTCTTGCGCCTGGTCACAAACCTCGGCCACCGCAGAGGCAAAGTCAGGAACATATCGCACGCGCGGCCCGCGAATATCCGCGGTCAGCAGTTCCGCCGTGATGCCAGGAATCGGCTCTTCGCTGGCTGCATAGATGGGGAGCACCGCCACGGTGTCCGCATCCGTGAATGCGGTGCTGAACTCCTCCAGTAAGTCCTGCGTGCGCGAGTACCGATGAGGCTGAAACACCACATGAATCCTGCGGTGTCCACACTCCCGTGCGGCCGCTAGAGTGGCGCGAATTTCCGTCGGGTGGTGGCCGTAGTCATCCACCACGGTGATGTTCCGCACCTGCCCGCGCTGCTGGAAGCGCCGGTCCACTCCGCGGAAGCGCGCAATTCCCTCCGCAATCTTCTCTTGTGGAACCGCCAGTTGGTGGGCAATGGCGACTGCAGCCGTGGCATTCAGCACATTGTGACGGCCGGGCACATTCAAGGCTAACGGACCCAGAGGGCCGGTCGGCGAGTGGACCAGAAACTGCGAAAAGGTGCCCGGCTCACCGGGGAGGAACTCGAGTCTATAATCCGCTGCAGCCGAGACTCCGTAAGTAAGAATGCGCCGCTTGGCGCGGGGCAGAATTCCCGCCAGCAGTGCATTGTCCACGCACGCCGTGACCGCACCATAAAAAGGCACCCTGTCCATAAACGCCAGGAAGGCTTCTTCCACATCTTCCATGTCCCGGTAACAATCCATGTGTTCGCGATCGAGATTCGTGACCACGGCAAGAATGGGCGAGAGTTTCAGAAAGGAGCGGTCGCTTTCATCGGCCTCGGCCACCATGTAATGCGTGGTACCAAGCCTCGCATTGGAGTCCATCGCATCCACGCGTCCGCCCACCACCACCGTGGGGTCCAGACCTCCGGCAGCCATCACGGAAGCCACCATGGACGTGGTGGTTGTCTTGCCGTGCATGCCTGCAATGGCAATCCCGTATTTGAGACGCATCAGTTCGGCCAGCATTTCCGCGCGCTGGATGACGGGAATTTTGCGGGCCCTTGCTTCCAGCACTTCCGGATTCGCTGCACTCACCGCGGAACTGGCCACCACCACCGTGGCACCGGCCACGTGGCCCGCGTCATGTCCTTCGTATACCGTTGCGCCCCGGCTGGCCAGGCGGTCTGTCGCGGGGCTCCGGCGCAGGTCAGAGCCGGAGACCTTCATGCCCAGATTCAGCAGAATCTCGGCAATGCCGCTCATGCCGATCCCGCCGATCCCGATGAAGTGTGCGTGCTGGGAAGTGGCAAACATGGAGAGTGAGTCTCCACTCTACCATCCGCGCGTCTCCCTGCGAACGGGCCCGGAAGATTGGCGCACTCAACCCAATTTCCCTCAAAAGTTGCGGGTCTTTATTTTGCGAAGCGAGCGCAACCTTTGCGGTGAGTTGTGGTTGAAGAGGAACATAACCGGCACCCCGCGAGGCAGCACGATCCAAGCCTCAAACGGAACGGAGCCGGGTCGGCCCTTTCTGGTTCCACCGAAGGTCGGCAGCGATCGAGGAACGATGGTCAGCATGAGGAACTGGATGTTGGCAGCAGCTGTGGTGTTGGGCGGTTTGGGACTGGGAGCAACCACTGCCCATGCAGCTCAGTTTGGAATCTATGTTGGCGGGCCGGTGGCCTATGCTTCCCCAAGCCCGGGGCCGGGGTACATCTGGGTTGCTGGATACAGGGACAATGGCTACTGGGTGGCCGGGCGCTGGGCTTTCGCAGGGAACCGCAGCAGGGACAACGGCTGGAACCGAGACCGGGATGACTGGAATCGGGATCGCGACCGGTATCGCGACAACGGGTGGCGTCAGGATCGTAGGGACAATCGGGACCACTGGGATGGTCGTGACCCTGGCCCAGGTCGGAACGGCGATCATCGCCGGGAACGCAGGTAATTGTGCCATATGGACTTGCACAACAGCTGCCTCTCCCAGAGGAGGGGCAGCTGCTTTCCTGGGCTACCTTGGGGTTCGGCAGACATACATCCCGCCTCAAGGTATCCGAGTCGAAGTTCCGCACATGAGCGTTTCATTTCGGAAAACTTTGCTCGGAACCGCAACTTAACCCGGAATTCTCTGTTTGAGAATGTAAGTGCTGGCGGGAAGGCGTTCCCTAACCGGCAGATGCTGCGGAGAGACCTCGGGGCGCATTCCGTTATGGACGAAACCGGCAGCACAAGGAGGACGCAATGAAGAGTTTACGCCTGGTATTGATCGCCATGCTCATGGCCCTGCCATTTACCACCTCTGCCCGGGCTCAAGTTTCTGTGGGTATTGGGGTGGGTCCCGTTGCGGCTCCCTACGCCGGCTACTATGGCGACGATTACGACGACTACGGCGCCCCCCCTGTCTGCCCCTGGGGCTATTACTCCTATTACCCCTATTCGTGCGCACCTTATGGCTTCTACGGACCGAACTGGTTCGCAGGCGGCGTCTTCATCGGTGCAGGGCCCTGGTACGGCTGGAGGGACCGTGACGGATGGCGCGGTGGTTACGGCTACCGTGGCGGTTATGGATATCGCGGAGGCTACGGCTATCGCGGCGGCTATGGGCGTGACGGCTACCGACGTGGCGGGTACGGACGTGACGGGTTCGGACGTGACGGTTACGCTCGTGGCGGCTATGGACGAGGCGGCTACGGACATGGTGGCTATGTAGGTCGCTCGCCCTACAACGGCGGTGACCACGGATATCGCGGCGGCATGCGCGGTTCCTATCCAACGGCACGCGGCGGCAGCGGATACGGATTCCACGGGAACGGTGGTGGATTCCGTGGTGGCGAGTTCCGTGGTGGTGGTTCCCACGGCGGTGGCAGCTTCCACGGCGGCGGTGGATTCCGTGGTGGCGGCGGTGGTGGATTCCACGGTGGCGGCGGTGGCGGATTCCACGGCGGTGGCGGCCACGGCGGCGGACATCGGTAAGACCCTGCTCGCTTGATAGAACTTAGGCCCGCTTGCTCCGGCAGGCGGGCCTTCTGTTTTCCGCTTAATCCAGGAACGGCCCAGCGGACCGCCCAAGTACGTGCCGACTTAGCCGATAGCCATCGGACCGCCGGCAAGACTTGCCAACCGATCTGCGATGCGCACGGCCGCATCAGGACGCGCCTGCGTTCGTGCCGCGGCCGCCATGGATTTGAGTCGCTCGGGAGAAGTCAGCAGATCAGTCAGTGTATCCAGCAGACGGACGGGGGTTTCCAGATCCGATTCGGTCAACAGGACCGCTGCGTCGACCTTCACCATCTCCTCGGCGTTCCGCAGTTGGTGCTGGTCTGCGGCCGCAGCAAACGGGACCAGCAGGGACGGCTTGCCGGCTGCAGCCAGCTCGGCCACCGTGGAAGCGCCGCTGCGCGCCATGACCAGCGAGGCGGCGGCAAAACGCGCGGGCATGTCATCCATGAACGGCTTCACCTGCCAGCGATCCGGATTTGCCCCACTCGCCAGATAATCCGCCTCAGTCTGCTGTGCGTTTCGAATCCCGCTCTGGTGCACAATGGTCAAGCCCGGAATCGAATCAAGCAGCGCCGGGGCAATCTGCGGCAAGGTCTTGTTGAACAGGCGCGCTCCCTGGGAGCCGCCAAAGACCAACAGCTGCGGCGGAAAAGGCGGCGGCGGCACCAGAGTAAAGAACTCCGGCCGCACCGGAATGCCGGTCACCTCGGTATTCTGAAACCATTTCTCAGCCCTGGGAAAATTCAACGCAGCGGCTCGCACATGTTTGCCCACAAGACGATTTGCAAGCCCCGGCATGGCGTTCGGCTCAAAGGCCATGGTGGGAATCTTCATCCACAGCGCGGCCGCCATGGCTGGCCCGGACGCATAACCGCCCACACCGAGGACCACGCTGGGCCGGAACTCCTGAATAAGCCGGCGACAGGCCAGCAGGCTGCGAGGCAAATCAATGAGGGTGCGCGCCCGGGTGAGAAGCGAGACATTCTTGAGTTGCCCAACATGCACCAGTCGCAGCCGGAAGCCGGATTCAGGCACGAGCCGGAGTTCCAGTCCGCGCTCGGTGCCCACAAACAGAACCTCTGCTGCGTGCCGCTCGACGAGCTCACGGGCCACTGCCAGTGCAGGAATAATATGGCCGCCGGTACCGCCGCCGGCTATGAGTACTCGAAGTTCCGCCAAGCGTTTGCCTTTCCGTCAAGAACTGAAGGGGAGAAGCTGTTGGGAACTCTCTGAAACCGCATGTTTGGCATGACAGACAGAGGCTATCGTAGCAGAACCCGATTGCGCCCGCGCCGTCGCGTGACCCGGCGCAACCGGTCAATCGACGGTCTTGGAAATGTTGAGGAGAACGCCGATACTGGCGAGTGAAACAAACAAGGATGTGCCCCCGGAAGAGATGAAGGGCAGCGGAATTCCCTTGGTGGGCAGCAGCGAAAGCACAACGCTGATATTGAAGAAGGCCTGCAGCAGGATGGCCGTCGTGATGCCGAAGGCCGTCAGACGAGCAAACGGGTCATGCGACCGGAAAGCGGTGCGCAGGCCCCGATATCCCAGCACCAGGAAAAGAACCAGGATGCACATGCATCCGATAAAGCCCAGTTCTTCCGCGATATTGGCAAAGATGAAATCCGTCGATGCCTCCGGCAAGTAAAACAGCTTCTGCATGCCCTCCATGTATCCGCGCCCCGCCAGGCCGCCGGTTCCCACGGCTATCAGAGATTGATTGATGTGGAACCCTATGCCCATCGGGTCAGCGTCCGGATGGAGGAAGGCCAGCATGCGCGCCCGGCGCCAGGGCACCCAGAAGAGCAAGGCCGCCAGAGGAGGCAGGGCCACTGCGATTGCGCCGAAAAGATACTTCCATTCCATCCCTGCCAGCATCAACATCATGGCAGTCACGCCGCCAAGAACCAGTGCGGTTCCCAGGTCTGGTTGACGCACGACCAGGACCATGAACACCACTGGCATAATGGCCGCCCGCAGCAGTGTGTTCTTCCAGTCCTGCATGGCGTCCAGCCGCGAGTGAAGAAACCACGCGAGAAACAGGATCAAAACAGGCTTGGCAATCTCGGAGGGTTGGAATGTGAACAAGCCGCCAAACCGGATCCAGCGGTGGGTGTTGTGCGAGTCGCGAAAGAAAAAAACCAGCACCAGCAGCATGGTGGTGATGGAAACGGCGGTATAGATAAAGCGCGGCGAGTTGTAACGGGAGTAGTCCACCTTCATCAGGAAGACCATGAACAGCACACCGCCAAATGCCCATCCAGCCTGGCGGCCCACAAACGCGTAAGGAGAGTGGTAGCGCTCCTGCGCGACAACGGCGGAGGCAGAAAACACCATGGCTAAGCCCACCACGACCAGCAGGAGCGTGGTGAAGAAAATCCACTTGTCAACGCCTACACGTTTTGCCATACCTTCCAACCTCGCCACTCATTGACGAGTTCCTTGAAGACGCGTCCGCGGTGCTCGTAACTCTCAAACTGATCGAAGCTGGAACACGCCGGCGCCAGCAGGACCACGTCGCCTGGCCGAGCAGCGGAGGCCGCTGCTCTGACCGCCTTGTCCAGGGTCTCGCAAGAGTGCAGCGCAGCCACCCCACGCAACTGGGATTCAATCTTGGGCGCCGCAGAGCCGATGGTATAAACGCCGTGAACCCGTGACCGCAGAAGCGGCGCAAGCTGGGTATAGTCGGAATTCTTGTCCTTGCCTCCGAGGATGAGATGAATGCCCGAAGGGAAGGCCGCAATGGCTTTCGCAGTTGCGTCCACGTTCGTGGCCTTCGAGTCGTTGTAAAACTCCACTCCGTTGAGGGTCGCAACGTACTCCAGCCGATGCTCGACCGCCTTGAACTCCTCGATCGCTTTGCGGATATCCTCCACCTGTGCCCCTGCCAGGCGAGCAGCGCACACGGCAGCCAGCACGTTTTCCACGTTGTGCTCGCCTTTCAGCGGAATTCCGCTGAGTGGAATCACCTTTTCCGGTGCGGAATCCTTGTCGTGCCGGAAGACAAGGAAGCCTCCCTCCACCCAGGCGCCCTGCTTGACCGGGCGTTCGAGCGAGAACCAGTACACCTGCGCCGCAGTTCGAGACGCTGCGGATGCCGCGCGCGCGTTGTCCGCATTCAGCACCGCAAAGTCCTGCTCCGTTTGCGCTGCAAAGATGCGCTCCTTGGCCCGTGCGTAGTTCTCAAACGTTCCGTGGCGGTCCAGGTGATCGGGCGTGATATTCAGGATGACGGCAATATTGGGGTGAAACTGTTCCGTGCTTTCCAGCTGGAAACTGGAGACCTCCAGCACGGACCAGGTCTCTTCGGTGCTTTCTTCGATGAGCGCAATCACCGGTACTCCGATGTTGCCGCCCACCAGCGTGGGGAGGCCGGCCTTCCTAAGTATCTCGCCGAGCAATGCGGTTGTGGTGGTCTTCCCATTCGATCCCGTGATGGCAACCGACCGGCCCTTGAGAAAGCGTGCGGCCAACTCCAACTCTCCGATGACGGGAAGACCAAAGCTTTTCACCTGGGCCAGCTCCGGCGTGTCGAGCGGTACGCCCGGGCTCACCACGATCAGGTCCTGCCTGCGAAAGGTCAGCAGGCCGTGCCCGCCCGACTCCACCATGATGCCTTCTTCCAGAAGCGCAGGAATATCCTTCGCAAGCGCCTCGGCGCTGCGCACGTCGGACACCGTGACCTGGGCCCCGCGACGGCGCAGAAACAGCGCTGCAGCCAGGCCGGACTTGCCCAATCCGACAACCAGAACTTTTTTGCCCTTCAAGTCCATCATGCGATCCATCCTCAGGCCCCGTGCCCGCGACTCCTCTATTTTTGCACCGCATGGGGTGCGGCATGTCTGCGGTCAGCGCAGTTTCAGTGTGGTGAGAGCAAACAAAGCAAACACCAGGGCGCCAATCCAGAAACGGACAATCACCTTGGACTCATGCCATCCGATTTGCTCAAAGTGGTGGTGCAAAGGCGCCATCTTGAAGATACGCTTTTTGTTGCGGAGCTTGTAACTGCCCACCTGGAGCACCACCGATACAGCTTCCAGGATGAAAATGCCGCCGATAAAGGGCAACAACAGCTCCTGGCGAATGATCACGGCCACCGTGCCGATGGCGCCGCCCAAGGCGAGCGAGCCCACATCGCCCATAAAGATCTCCGCCGGGTGTGCGTTGTACCAGAGAAATCCGATGGATGCGCCCACCATGGACCCGCAAAACACCGTCAACTCACCCACCATGGGCATGCGCTGCAGTTCCAGATAATCGGCAAAGACAACATGGCCGCTTACGTACGTCAGCACGGTCAGCGCGCCCGCGGCAATGATCGTGCAACCGATGGCCAGCCCATCCAGCCCATCGGTCAAGTTCACCGCATTGGAGGAGCCCATCAAGACGAACACCACGAAAGCCACAAATGGCACAAAGGCGAACAGCACCAGGTGGGGCAGCGTGCTGGGCCAGGCGTGCCACAGCAGGTCCGGCCGCCAGTTCTTAATGAAAGGCACGGTGAGCTGCGTGGAAAACATCTTGAACTGAGCCAGAACCACGAGTTCCACCGCCACCAGCGCCGCTGCCAGTCCCTGCCAGAAGAGCTTGGCTCGGGCCGTGAGTCCGAGGCTGCGCCTCTTCACCACCTTGATGTAGTCATCGGCAAATCCAATTGCGCCAAAGGTAATGGTAGAAAGCACCGCAATCCAGACGAACGGATTGTCCGGCATGGACCAGAGGATGGTGGGCACGACAATCGCGATCACGATCAGCACGCCGCCCATGGTGGGCGTACCGGACTTTTTCAGGTGCGACTGCGGCCCGTCCTCCCGGATGTACTGGCCAATCTGGAATTCCCGCAGCTTTTGGATGACGTAGGGGCCGATCAATAACGTAATCAGCAGCGCCGTAAGCGAGGCAAAGACCGTGCGAAAGGTCAAATACCGGAAGATGCGAAAGGGGTGGAAGAACGGATAGAGCTTTTGGTAAAGCAGCCAGTAGAGCAAGAGGCCTCCAGGACCGGATTGAGGCGGATTTCAGAACGATTTTACTAGGCCGGGAACCGCCCGGAATTGAAATTGGCGGCTAATGCTTCGCGGCCACCTGCCGGCGAAGCTCCGCTTCAAATGCCTGCTCGCGCTCGGCAATGTACGCGCGATACCCCGCGGGATCCA
>DATKTQ010000122.1:0-17843 GCA_035531055.1 Occallatibacter sp.
CGGCAGGTGCCTCAGGCATCAACTTCTTATGGCGCCGCGCGGACTTCCCCAGCTGCGGCGCGAATTACCACTCGCAACCACCGGATCTCGGAATCCTCAAAAGGAGAAACTATGGCAAGCAAGGCAAGTGCGGTTTGGACAGGTTCACTGAAGGAAGGCAAAGGCACCATCTCCACGGCAACGGGCGTGCTCAGCAACGCCAACTACTCGTTCGCCACGCGCTTTGAAGGCGCAGACTCCGGCACCACCCCTGAGGAGCTCATCGCGGCGGCCCACGCCAGCTGCTTCTCCATGGCGCTCGGCGCGCAGCTCGGCGGCGCCGGCTTTACCCCGGACAAGATTGAAACCCACGCGGCCGTCACCCTCGCCAAAACCGACGCAGGCTTCGCCGTGACCAAGATTGCGCTCACCTCCACGGCCACCGTCCCCGGCGCCACCCAGGAAGCTTTTGACAAGGCTGCCGCTGACGCCAAGGCCGGCTGCCCCATCTCCAAGCTCTTCGCCAACAACACCGAGGTTACCCTCGACGCAAAGCTCGTCTAAGCGCAGCCGGCTTCAGGGGCTTCCCGCTTGCGGGAAGCCCTTCGCGTTTCCGGCGCTGCTCGCCTGTCGCTCCGCCCCTCCGCCGCTTCGGTAAGGACCTTTCTGCTTGACAGCCCTCCGCCGCCCGCGCCAGAGTTGCAGTCGCGGCGCGTCTGGCTCGTCGTCCCCTCGGCGAGCATCCCGCCCTGCACTCCAGTCAGCCATTTCCGCGCCCGAGGAGGCGCTTCCATGCACCATCTCCATCTGCATCTCCTGCCGCTCCTTGTCGCCACCTTCATGCTCTGGTTTCTCGGCGCTGCCTGGTACTCGCCCGCCGTCTTTGCCAAGCCTTGGATGGCCATGCTCAAGCTGGAGCGCGACCCCACCCGCCGCGGCAGCATCTTCTTTGCCATGTTCGCTTCGCTGGTGGGCGACTTTCTGGTCGCGCTCGCCCTCGGCCACTTCGTCGCCTGGTCCGGCGCGGATTCTCTCGGCTGGGGCGCGCTTGTCGGCTTCATCGCCTGGCTCGGCTTTTTCGCCGCGCCCAACTTTCCCCAGGGAATCTATGAGCGCCGCCCCTTCGGCGTCTTCCTCGTCAATAACGGCTACTGGCTGGTAGGCCTGCTCGCCGTCGGCGCCATGCTTGGTGTCTGGCGCTAGCTCCGCCGTCCCGCGACCCTCATGGCCGTCCCCAAAAAGCCAGGCGGCGGCCGCACGCTCTACAATCTCTCCATGAGCAAATCCGTCATCGCCGCCAACGGAGCACCCGCCGCCATCGGTCCTTATTCGCAGGCCATCCGGACCGGCAACCTGGTCTTCACCGCCGGCCAGATTCCGCTCGACCCCGTCACCGGAAATGTGGTTCCCGGAGGCATCTCCCCGCAGACCACCCGCGTGCTGGAAAATCTCAAAGCCATTCTGGAGGCCGCCGGCACCAGCCTGGAACGCGCCGTCAAGGCCACCGTCTTTCTCAAAGACATGGGCGACTTCGCCGCCATGAACACCATTTACGACGGCTACCTCGCGCCGGATGGCGCCATCCCGCCCGCCCGCACCACCGTGGAAGTGGCCCGACTGCCCAAGGACGTGCTGGTCGAAATCGAAATGGTGGCCGAAGTCTAGCGCCCAAACTGCCGACGGGCCCACTTGCCCGCTCGGCCCTGTTTTGAAGAGGAATTCGAAATGAGCGATCCACCGCACGATCCATCGCACAATCCGCCGCAGAAGCTTGTAAGGTCAAACGCCGACTGGCGCGCCATGCTCACTCAGGAGCAGTACCACGTCCTGCGCGAAAAAGGCACAGAGCGCCCCTTCACCGGACAGTTCACTGAGAATCACGAAACCGGCAACTACCACTGCGCCGGCTGCGGCGCACTGCTGTTTCTTTCAGACGCCAAGTTTGACTCCCATTGCGGCTGGCCCAGCTTCATGCTCCCTGCTGACTCCAATTCCGTGGAAGAGCACGAGGACGTGAGCTTCGGCATGCGGCGCGTAGAGGTCACCTGTGCCCATTGCGGCGGCCACCTGGGCCACGTCTTTCCCGACGGGCCTGGCCCCAACGGCCTCCGCTACTGCATCAACTCCGCCTCGCTCTCCTTCGCGCGTCCAAAGTAGCCCGTCCCGCGTAGCCCGCCCCAAGCAGGCCCGGGCAAAGCGGCCTTCGCGTCGCGCGGTCGTGCCGTTTACATTGTCTGCATGAGCTTTCCCTGTCCACCGCGCCGTGTGGCGCTTCCCTGCGCCCTTGCCCTCGCCCTCATCGCACCGCTCGCCGCCCGGCTGGCCGCGCAATCCCCAGCAGCGAAGGAAGACCACGCGCTCGACCGGCAGATTGCCGCCATCGCCGCTGCGCACCACGGGCACATAGCTCTCTTCGCTCAGAACCTGCGCACCGGCCAAACCGCATCGCTCTCGCCCGACCTGCCCGTCCAGACCGCGTCCGTCATCAAGATGGGTATCCTGCTCGACGCGGCCGAGCAGATTCGCTCCGGAACTGCGTCCTTTTCTGACAAGCTGGTGCTCACCAAGGCCAACCAGGCGCCCGGCTCCGGCGTCCTCGGCGTGCTCACCCCGCCCATCACGCTCACCCTGCGCGACACCATGATGCTCATGGTCGTCCTCAGTGACAACACCGCCACCAACATGACCATTGACCGGCTCGGCCTGGACCACATCAACGCCACCCTGCGCGCCGCCGGCCTGCATCAGACCGTGCTCTACAAAAAAGTCTTCGAGCCCGCCACCGAGCCCATGCCGCCCGACCAGCCCAAATTCGGCCTGGGCAAAACCACCCCGCGCCAGATGGCTTCCATCATGGAGCGCTTCGCCCGCTGCCATCTCGCGCTGGGCGGCTCCGCGCCTCTGCCCGGCGACGGCCCGCTCTGCGGCGAAATCCTGCACATGCTCCGCAATCAGCAGGACCGCGATAGCCTGCCGCGCTACCTCGAGTCGCTCGACACCAGCGAGCACGGCTCCGCCATTGCCAACAAAACCGGCGCGCTGGACAAGGTGCGCAACGACGTCGCCCTGATCTCCACCAAGGCCGGCCCGGTCGTGATTGCCGCCTTCACCTTTGACAATGCTGACCAGCGCTGGACCGGCGACAACGACGCCGAAAAGACCCTCGGCATGCTGGCGCAGGCCATCGCGCATCGCTGGTCACCCGCCGGCCTGGATGCCGAGGCCTTTCCCTGGGATAACCCTCTGGCCCCGCCCGCAAAGGCCGCTCCGCCCGAGCGCTAGCGACGTTTTTCAGGCACAACAAAACCCCGTCCTGCGCCGGACGGGGCTCTGGTGCTTTTGGGGTTTCTTGAATCGTTGCCGGGATCGGCCTAGGCCTTGGCGATCTTGCCGGCCTTGATGCAGCTGGTGCAAACGCGAATCCGTTTGGGCGCGCCGTTTACCAGCGCCTTCACCGCCTGCAGGTTCACGTTCCAGCGCCGACGCGTCACGTTGTGCGCGTGCGAAATGTTATTGCCAAACTGCGGACCCTTGCCGCAAATGTCGCATATCTGTGCCATTGCTGAACTCCAAACTCGATGGTGTTTCGTGCCGCCTCGGCCGTCCTGCGGCGCGTATCTCTCGCACCCATCCCGCGTGCCGCCTTCCCAGCCAAAAGCCGCCGGGGCAGCTGAGGCGGAAAACCTGCGCGCAGGTACGGCCCTCGGGGCGCCAAATAGACACACCACCCCTCGGCCTGCCGAATCACCAGTATACCCTGAAGCAGCCCCTCAGGCCAAGCCGCGGCCGCCTTCGGACCGCCCGCTACGGCTTCGCTCCCGGTTCCGGCCCCGCGCTGTCCGATTCCGCCTTTCTCCGGAATCCGGCCCCAAATCCGCTATGATGCTGCCTGAAGCAGCAGGGCCGATTCCGCGCGCAAGGTGGCTCCATGACGAACTCCGCACCCGCCGCTCCCGAACCCAGGTCGCAGTTGCGAAAGACCATGGGCTTCTGGGACGTGCTCCTGTTCAACATTGCCACCGTACTGGGCCCGCGCTGGATTGCCGCCGCCGGCCACAACGGAACCTCTTCCATCAGCCTGTGGGGGCTGGCCGCGGTCTTCTTTTTCGTGCCCGGCGCGCTGGTCATCAATGAGCTGTCCTCGCGCTTCCCTCAGGAGGGCGGCCTCTACTCCTGGTCCAAGGAGGCCTTTGGCGACTTCCACGGCTTCCTTGCCGGTTGGACTTACTGGATTTACACCGTCTTCTACTTCCCCGGCCTGCTCTTGGCCAGCGCCTCCATGTCGGCATATATCTTCGGCGGCCGCGGCATTGCCCTTTCGCAGGATCGCGCCTTTCAGCTCTGGGTTTCCATGGGCCTGCTCACGGTGGCCGTGGTGCTCAATCTCATCGGCCTCAACATCGGCAAGTGGCTGCAGAATGCAGGCGGCGTGGGCACCTACGTGCCGCTGGTCATGCTGGCGCTCATTGCCGCCGTCGTCTGTTTCTACCATGGCTCGGCCACACACTTCACTGTGGCCAACATGATGCCAAAGTGGGACTGGAACACGGTCAACTTCTGGTCGCAGATTGCCTTCGCCTTCACCGGGCTGGAGCTTGTCTCCGCCATGAGCGAAGAGGTGCGCGATCCGCGCCGCACGCTCCCCCGCGCCGTCTTTGGCGCAGGCGCGCTCATTGCGCTCATGTACATCGTGGGCACTTTTGCCGTTCTGTCGCTGGTCCCGGCAGCCAACATCGATCCGCAGAGCGGCGTCTTTCATGCCATCACGGCCGGCTCCATGGTGCTGCGTGTGGGCTTTCTGGGCATCCTGGCCGCCGTGCTGGTCACTTTCGGCAACGCAGGCGGCGTGGGCTCCACAGTGGCCGGCATCGCGCGCGTGCCCTTCGTGGTGGGCATTGACCGCTACCTGCCTGCGGCCTTCGGCAAAATTCATCCGCGCTGGAAGACGCCCTACGTCTCCATCCTGGTGCAGGCCACGCTCTCCGGCGCCATTCTGCTGCTCAGCCAGATCAACGCCACCACCATCCGCGCCTACCAATATCTCATCGACGCCGCCATCATCCTCTACTTCATCCCGTTCCTCTACATGTTCGCCGCGGTCATCAAGCTGGCCTATCGCAAAGACCGCAAGGAGAATAAGCAGGCGGTGCTCGTCCCCGGCGGCATCGTGGGCGTGTGGATCTGCGGCCTGCTTGGCTTTTCCGTGGTTCTGCTGGGCATCGTCGTCTCCTTCATCCCGCCCGGCGAATTCACAAACAAGAGCAGCTTTGTGGAACTGCTGGTCATCACCACCTTCTGCACCGTCTTCCTCGGGCTTCTGCTGTATTGGCGTGGCGCGCGAAGCAAGCAGCGCCCGGCATAGGGAACCATCTTCGGCGCGGAGCATGACGGCAGGCGTCGTTCGTTCCTTCATTCGGAGACTCCGCACTTGAAGGAACAGCGAGCCGCGGTGCATGATGGGGGTTCCGCAATCTGCGTCCGATTCAGGGCGCCAATCCTCCAAGGAAGGTGCTTCAGCCAATGAAACGCTGCATGCTTAGCGGTCGAATCTTGAGCGGCTGGACCGTGGCTGCGCTCTGCCTCTCTCTGGCCATTCCGCTTGCCTTTGCGCAAGGCTCCTTCGCGCAAGGCGTCTCAGGTCAGGATGTCTCGGGGCAAACAGTCTCCGAGCAGGGCCAGTCCAGTGTTCCCGACGAGCGCAAAATGTCCGGCGACGCGCCCGCCGATCCCGGCCCGCTGGCACATCTTTCCGGCAGCATCCGGCCCGGGCCTGTGCGAGCGGCCATGCGCAGGGTGGCGGACTGGCAACTGGCGCGCGTCCAGAACGAATCTAGCGAAAACTGGACCTTCGCCACGCTCTACCTCGGCATGCTCGCCGCCTCTGATACGCTGCACGACACGCGCTACAGCGACTTTGTCCGCCGCGAAGACGAGCATTATGACTGGACTCTCGGCCCGCGCAAGATTCATGCCGACGATCAGATCATCGGCCAATCCTATCTCTGGTTTTATGCCCGCGACCACGACCCGAAGCAGATTGCGCAGATGCGTGCCCAATTCGATGAAGTGAGCAAGCTGCCCGACGATCCGGCCACGCCGGTCTGGTGGTGGTGCGATGCGCTCTTCATGGCTCCGCCCGCGTGGGCTCAGCTTGCCGCCGTCACGCATGACGGCAAGTACATCGACTACATGGATCGCGAGTGGCACATCACCTCCAAGTTGCTCTGGGATCCGCAGGAGCATCTCTTCTTCCGCGATGCGACCTTCCTCGACAAGCGCGAGAAGAGCGGGGATAAAGTCTTCTGGTCGCGCGGCAACGGCTGGGTGCTGGCCGGGCTGGCGCGCGTGCTCACATTCCTGCCTCAGAACGATCCGCGGCGCCCCTTCTACGTGGAAAAATTCCGCCAGATGGCCGAAAAACTGCGCAGCCTCCAAAGCAAGGACGGACTCTGGCGTCCGGGCCTTCTGGACGCGAAGGATTATCCCTATCCCGAGGTCTCCGGATCGGCGTTTTATGTCTACGGCATGGCCTGGGGCGTGCGCAACGGCATCCTCAACCGCAAGCAGTTTCTGCCTGCAGTCGCGCGCGGATGGAGCGGCCTCGTCACACACATTTACAAGGATGGGCGCCTCGGGTCCATGCAGCCCATCGGCTCCGAGCCCGGAGCGTACACGCCAAGTGCCAGTTATGTCTTCGGCACAGGCGCGTTTCTGCTCGCCGGGTCGGAGATTGTCCAGTTGGATCATCACCGCTCCGCGAAGCACAGCGGCCTGTAAGCCGGGCACTGCGCGAAGCAGCCTCAAGCAAAAGGATGGAAGGATGAAGATTTTGCAGATGGCGGACGCAGTCCGTTACCGGACCATGACGACCGAAGAACTGCGCGAGACATTTCTCGTGGACAATCTCTTCGCGCCCGGCGAGCTCGCCCTGAATTATGTCGATCTGGATCGCACCGTGATTGGCTCGGCCGTTCCGCTGGCAGAGCCGCTGCGCCTGCCCACGGATGACGCACTGAAGGCCAGCTATTTTACGGAGCGCCGGGAGCTGGGCGTGCTGAACATTGGCGGCCCGGGCAGCGTGATGGTGAATGCTGAAGAGTTTGCGCTGAGCCAGCTGGATGCGCTCTATGTGGGGCGCGGCAACGAGGATGTCCGCTTTGCCAGCGCGGACCAGAGCCATCCGGCGGAGTTTTACCTGCTCAGCTATCCGGCCCACGCGGAGTATCCGACGCGGAAGATTACCAGCGCCGAGCTGGAACGCGTGCAGCTTGGCTCGCCGGAGTCAGCCAATGCGCGCGAAATTACCAAGCTCATTCATCTGGAAGGCGCGCGCAGTTGTCAGCTCGTGATGGGCTTTACGCAGATGGCATCCGGCAGCGTGTGGAACACCATGCCGCCGCACACCCACATGCGCCGCTCGGAGGTGTATCTCTACTTCCACCTTGCCAAAGGCGAGCGCATCATGCACCTGATGGGCCCCGCGCACGAGACGCGCCATCTAGCCGTGGCGGACAAGCAGGTGGTGATTTCTCCGGGCTGGTCCATCCATGCCGGCGTGGGTACGCGGAACTATTCCTTCTGCTGGGGCATGGGCGGCGAGAACCAGGTCTACAGCGACATGGACCCGGTCGCCGTGGCGGAACTGCTTTGATGCGGCAGGAAGGGTGCGTGCGGCCATGACGCTGGAATCGTTCCAACTGACGGGCAAGGTGGCGTTGGTCACCGGCTCCTCGCGCGGACTGGGCGCGGGCATTGCGCTCGCGCTGGCAGAGGCTGGCGCTCACGTGGCGCTGCATAGTTCCCGCGCTGTGCCGGAAGCGGTTTCCGCGCGCATTGCGCAAACCGGCGTACAAACGGCGGCGGTGGTGGGCGACGTGAGCGACGCCAAAGTGTGTGCGTCGCTGGTTGAGCAGGTGGTGCAGCGCTTCGGCGCCATCGACATTCTGGTTAACAACGCGGGCACCATCCGGCGGGCGCCGGCCGTGGAGCACTCCGACGAGGACTGGCAAACCGTACTCGACACGAATCTTTCCAGCGTCTTTTATCTTTCCAAGGCCGCAGGAAAGCACATGCTGGCACGCGGCCACGGGAAGATCATCAACATCGCTTCGCTGCTGACCTTCCAGGGCGGCATCACTGTGCCCTCGTATGCCGCGGCAAAGGGCGGAGTGGGCCAGCTGACCAAGGCCTTTGCCAACGAGTGGGCAAGTCGCGGCGTGAACGTGAATGCGATTGCGCCGGGCTACATGGAGACGGACAATACGGAGGCGTTGCGGGCCAATCCGGAGCGTGCACGGCAAATCCTCGAGCGCATTCCGGCAGGCCGCTGGGGCACGCCGCAGGACCTGGCGGGCGCGGCGGTGTTTCTGGCTTCCGGCGCCAGCGACTATGTGCATGGACATGTGCTGGTGGTGGACGGCGGTTGGTTGAGCCGGTAAGCGTGCAATTCGACAAAAGGAAGCAGCTGCACATGAGGGGCAGCGGCAGGGAGGGCGAGAAAATCATGAAGCTCAAACCGGGGCCGGCCGTGCTGGCCGCCACTGCAATGTGCCTGGGCATTCCAGGCGCCGCGCAAACCGTGAAAGTGGACCAGCTGACGCAGGCGCAACTGGCGCGCAAGGCGCAATCGCTTGCCGCCAAGGCCGAGGCCGGCGACGGAAGCGCGAGCATCAAGCTGGCTGACTACCCAAACCACTTCACCATGATTGCGTACCGGGAGAAGAGCGGCGGAGCAGAAGTGCACGAGAACTTTGCCGACTTTTTCTTGGTGGTCAACGGAAGCGCCACGCTGATTACAGGCGGAAAGGTGCAGAATCCCAGAACGACGGGGCTGGGAGAGATTCGCGGAACCGCGGTGCAGGGCGGCACGCGCCAGGCGCTGAAAAAAGGCGACGTGGTGCATATTCCCGCTGGCGTTTCGCACCAGCTCCTGCTGCCCAAGGGCAAGACGTTCAGCTATTTTGTGATCAAGGTGAAGGAACAAGAGCTAGCGCCTGCTCGATGAGATCTGCCGCGCGCCCCGGTCCGTCCAGCTGCCGGATGGCCCGCTGCAAGCCCTGTGCTGCTTCACGGTAACTCGCATCCTGAAGCACGAGCAGGACTGCTTTGCGGAGCCTCACCGGGTTCAGCCCGTGCCGGGAAACCACCACGCCTGCTCCGCGCGCCCTCAGCCGTGCCGCCACTCCGGGTTGGTCGTTGCCCAGGGGCAGGGCCACCAGCGGCACTCCCTCGGCCAGTGACTCAAGCACTGTGTTGACGCCGGCATGCGTGATCACCAGCGTGGCCCGCTTCAGAATCTCCAGTTGGGGAGCGAAGCGCACCACCAGCGGGTCGCCGGCCAGCTTCCCGAGTCTTGCCGGATCGAGCCCGCCACCCAGCGAAATCAATACTTGTGCGTCGAGCCCGGCACAGGCATCCGCGATGGTTCTGAAGATGGCTTCCGAGCCGTTCTGAAACGTACCCAGCGATGCATAGATGAGCGGGCGTCCATCCAGGCGCTCCCAGGGAAACGCAATCGCCGGACGCTGCTGGCTGTGTACAAACGGCCCGGTATAGTGGAGCCCCGCTGGCTTCGGGTTGCCGACGTCGAACTCCAGTGCCTCGGGCAATTGGGTAATGCGCGCCAAGGGCGAAAGCGCCTCCTCGGGATGCCGGAAGGGCTTTAGCCCCCACGCTTTGCGCTGCTGGTTCACTTGCCGGAAGATGGGGCTTGCAATCCGCGAAAGCAAAAGCATTCCAAGCCGGTTCCGCATACGGCTGAGACGATCCTGTCCCGCTGCCCAGCCAAACCAGAAGGGCGGAAACCGGTCGTCTGGAATCAGGGGAGGCATAAGGGCGATGGAGATCCATGGCAGGCCCAGATAGTCTGCCACGCTTCCGGCAAAGTCCGCCTCATCCACCAGCAACGCATCGATGCGGGCCACACGCACCGCTTCCGGCCCGTCGCGCAGGACCATGCGCGCGGAATCTTTCACCCGCTCCAACGTGAACCGAAGGGCCGCGAGCCCGCTCAACCGGGCCATTCGTTCGTCCAGCTTTTTGAGAGTGCCGGCAGGAAAATCCTCGGCGCCGATCTGATGAAACTCGATGCTCGCCGCGCGCACGCGCGCCTCTGTGTCCTCGATTCCGAAGATCACTACCTCATGGCCTCGGATTTGCAGGGAATGCGCCAACGCGGTCATCGGGTTGAGATGACCGGTTCCCGGAAAACAAAATGCCCCAAATCTTGCCATGTTCCTCTTCAACGAATCATGGATTTCAAGTGCCACTATAAGCCGTTGCCGCGGCGATGGGGCTGCAAAGCGGTACGCGCGCCGGAGAGAGCGATCTGCGGAGATGGGGCCACCGCCAATGCGCCACGGCCAGCACTGCGTGAACGGTTCCTTTGCCAGATCCGTTAATCGTGCCTCAGTGCATCCACTGGAGAGAGCTGCCCTGCCCGCCACGCCGGAAGTCCGCCGGCAATGAGCCCGGCGAGCACCGCAATTGCCAGCGCCTCGATGAGAAGCGGCCAATGCAGTGATGCAGAAACGAGACTCGCCGTCTGTGGCAGGTCCGCCAGCACGCGCAGAGCGCACCATCCGAGAGCAATACCGAGAAATCCCCCACCAAGGCCAAGCATGACGGCTTCAAACTCAATGTGGGCCAGCACCTGCCATCGTCTCCAGCCCAGAGCGCGCAAGATGCCGATCTCCCGTGTGCGCTCGAAGACGGACATTGCCATGGTGTTGGCGATTCCCAGAATGCCGATGATGAGGGCGAGCGAAGAGGTGCCCCAGGCGGAAGCATGGGCCAGTTTGACGAACTGATTATCGCTGGCGCGCTCTGCCGCAGGAACTGCGCGCATTCCGGGAAGAGCGGCTTCAATCTGAGCCTGCGCGCGCTTCAAGTACTGTTTCGGCGCTTCTCCGGCAGGCGCTGGGCGCAGGCGAACATCAATAGTCGACACCTTACCTTGCAGGCCGCTCAGCAACTGCAACTGGTCCAGCGGCATGATGACTGCGTTCGCCTCCAGCGTGGAAGCGCCATGATAGACCGCAGTGACCTTAAATGGCGTGCCCTGAATCTCAAGAGTGTCGCCGGGAGACTTTTTCAGGTCCTGGGCGAGCATATCGCCGAGCATCACTTCCGGCCGGTCGTCTTGAAACCGCCGCCCCGCCAAAATCTGCAGTGAGCTGAACTGAAACGCATCGGCCTTCCAGCCGTACGCCAGCGCATTCACGTCCGGCGTTAGGTCCATCAGGTTAAAGATCGTGGGCGAAGCCTCCGCCACGACGGGCACATTCTTGAGCTTTGCAGCAGCCGATTCGTCCATTGACGTGTTCAGGAAGGTTCCCTGAATCACGGCGATGTCCGTGCCGCTGCTGGAGTAAATGCGCATCCACTGCTGTGCAAATGCGCTGGAAAAGCCCACCAGGCCCACAAATGCGCCAACCGCCACTCCGATTCCAGTCAGCGACAGCGCAGTCCTCAGGCGCCTGCGCAGGAGGTTCTTGAATACAAAACCCGTGAATGTTAATGGTCTGGCCATGAGGTTGGGGGCTTCCTTCTGTCTTCCATTTAAGGAAGCTGAACTGCGAGCGTGCCGAGGCGATGTTTCGATGCCAGTTCAGGATAAGGGGTTCCGGGTGTTTTTTCCAATTCTCGACCGTCGCCCGACGAATGCCCTGAGCTACGGTGACATGGATTTGCCTTGGCCCAGGCTCGATGCGGCAAGATGCGCTTGGCCTGTTCGACGGCAACTGCACGCAGGATATAATGACCGGGAACCTAACCCGTCGCCAAGTCACCCAGAGGTCCTTCTTTACCGGCCTTCTAAATCGCTCGCGGTCTATGGTCGGTTTCGAAATGAACAGCGAAGAACTCATCTTAGTTACGGGCGCCACTGGCTTCCTTGGAGTGCAGCTGGTCCGCGAACTGCTGGAGCGGAAACCGAACGCCACGCTGGCGCTGCTCATCCGCAACAGAGCCGGGCAATCGGGTCAGCAACGCGCGGATGCCTTCATTCCTTTGGCGGATCGGTCGCGCGTTCAGGTTGTTTCTGGAGACGTAAGCCAACCGAATTGCGGGCTGGATGCAGACGCCTACGGTCGCCTTTCAGCAGAAGTAACCCGCGTGATTCACTCCGCTGCCACGGTGCGATTCGATCACTCGCTCGCCGAGGCACGCAGCATTAACGTCGAGGGCACGCGGCGCATTCTCGATTTTGCGCAGGGTGCACGCCAGCTTCGAAGCTTTGCCTACGTTGGCACGGCTTACGTGGCCGGCGAGCGCTCGGGCCTGATACGCGAAGACGAACTCGGCGTGGGCCAGGGCTATCGCAATACCTACGAGCAAACCAAGGCCGAGGCCGAAGCGCTCGTGCAGTCGCGCCTGAGTTCGCTTCCCGGCGTCATACTGCGCCCCAGCATCATCGTGGGCGACTCCCGCACCGGCGTCACCTCCAGCTTCAAGATGATGTACTGGCCGCTGAAAATCTACGCGCGAGGCCTGTGGCGCACCGTGCCCGGCTACGCGGACGCGGTGTTGGACATTGTGCCGGTGGATTATGTGGCCAATTCCGTCGCGCAGCTTCTCTTTGATGAGGCCGCAATGGGCTGCACGGTTCATCTGTGCGCAGGACCGCGCGGGAGCGCAACCATCGAGCAGGTTGCCCAGCGCGCAATGGAGTACTTCCACGGTCCGGAGCCGCGTTTCGTCGATCCCAAATTCTTCTTTGCCGTGGTGCGGCCTCTGCTGTTTCTCTCTCTGTGGGGACGCAAACGCCGTGTACTTCGCGATGGCCGCGCCTACCGGGACTACTTCACCATGCGAATGCAGTTTGACACCAGCAATGCTGAGCGTCTGCTGCAGACCGCCGGGGTGAGTCCGCCTCCGGTACTCGATTATCTTGACCGCCTTTTCCATTACTGCGTGGCCAGCGATTGGGGCCGAAAGCCGGTTTCTGCGCAATGAGTATCGTCCAACGCTATCAACTCGCTCGGGACCGCGGAGTCACGGTAGCGAATCTTGTGGATGAGTTGGTTCGCCGGAAAGGAAATTGCGAAGTTGCCGTGTATGAAAGCGGCGTCTTTCATCTTTCCGATCTGCACGCAGAAGTTTGTGCGATCGATGCATTTCTTCGTCAGTCACTCGCGCTTCGCCCGGGCCAGCCGGTTGCCATCTATCGAAGCAACAATCGGCAATGCTTCCATTGGTTTCTCGCAATTGTCCGCGCCGGAGGGATCGCGGTCCCCTTGAATCCGCAGCTTTCTCTTGCCGAAGTGAGCCGGATTCTCGCCTCCAGCGGCACCGAGATTCTGGTTACGGACAAAGCGACTTTTGAACGGAACATCGGCGATCGTCAGGCGCTGGATGTGCGCACCTGGATACAGGCAGATGAGGATGCGGAGACACTCGCCGGATTCCTGCGCGTCTCCGGGACAGATGCGCCGCTGCCGCCGGTGACCATCGATCCCGCCGCGACGGTTGCCATCTTTCATACCTCCGGTACCAGCGGATTTCCCAAGGGCGCGGCCTTATCGAGCAACGCATTGCTTGGGGCGCGCGCGTCCACGGTACTCTCTGGACTCTTTCTGGGACCGCGGGACCTTGCGCTCGTAGCCCTGCCCTGGTCGCACATCATGGCTGTGAGCATTGCTCTCTACGGCCTGATGGCGGGCATTCGCGGATGTTTTCTCGATCGCTTTGATGTGGCCGCCGCGCTGGACATGATTGAGCGCTTCCGCGTCACCGCCCTGGTGGGCGTGCCCACTATGTTTGCGCGCCTGGTCAACAGCAATCCGGAGCCGGCTCGCCTGGCGAGTGTGCGGGTTTGGCTCTCTGCCAGTGATCACCTTCCCTCCGAGGTTCGAGAGCGTCTGCGTGAGTTCGGAGCTTTGTTTCGGCTGCCGGGCGGTGGGCGAATTCCACCCATTCTGCTGAACGGCTACGGCATGGTGGAGTTGGGTGGGCTTGCCATGATGGGCATTGAGTTGCCGTTGCTGCCTGGGAGCGGCGATCTGGGTTTCCCGGTGCCGCCGTTTCACATTCGCGTGGTGGATGAGAATGGCCGTGTCGCGCCTGCGGGTGCGGTGGGCGAGTGCCAAATCCGTCGTCGTGGTCTCGCCCCGCACTATTGGAAGGATGAGGGCGATCCTCAGGGCCTTATGACTGGAGACGGCTGGTTGCGCACCGGCGACCTGGCCACGCGCAATCGCCTTGGACTCATCCGGCTGGTGGGCAGATCAAAGGAAGTGATCAAGTCGGGCGGTTACTCCGTGTACGTGCGCGAACTGGAAGAGGCAATGCTGGCTCATCCTGCGGTGGCCCGCGCGGTCGCCTTCAGCCTGCCGCACAAGGAGAAAGGCGAAGTCCCCGTTGCTGCGGTGGAATTGCATCCGGGCTGCACTTCCGATGAGACGGAGCTGCAGCAGTGGTGCCGGAGCAAACTTGCGGCGTATAAGGCGCCGCGGCGCATCTGGATTCTGGACCCCGGCGGACTGCCGCAGAATCACAGCGGCAAGTTTCTTCGGCGGGTGCTGCAGGAGCGATTTTCAGGGCAGGTGGACTGAAGCCGCATTTGCGGGCCGCACCGGCGCGCAGGCGAGTCAGATGGTTGCCGGGATCTCCGCGGGAGTTACGGCCGCCACCATTTCGCGAATGGAATCGACCACCAGATCGGGCTCATCGAGATGGATCCAGTGTGCGCTGTCCGCTGCAATTACCTGGCGCACATTGTCTCCGATTTGGTCGAGACAGCGGTCGGAGAGAGGGGTTGACTTTCCGGGCGTCAAGACCAGTACCGGGATCTCGCGAATGGGATCGGCGTCCTGCATCTCGCGAACGGTTTGCGGGACTGCTTCCACGTGGCGCTGCATTCCGGCGTAGTAGCTTGGCCGCGACCAGTGCGCGGCGACAATGGGCCACACTTCCCTGGGCATCTTGCCCACTTCCTCGGTGACCCGCTTCAGAACATGCCTGCCCCCGTTTCCCGTGGCGCCTGCCAGATGCCCTGAAATCCGCCCGGAGCGGCACAGGAGAGAGGTTACGGCGAGCCGGGCCAGTCCAAAGCGCGCAATCGGGATGGCAAATCGGGAGAGTCTCTTGCCTCGATCAATCATGGATTGCTTGCCTGGATTGAGTGGCGGCCACTCCTCACAGCGCATCGGATCGATCAGCACAACGCCGGCGACATCTTCTGGATATGTGACCGCATACCGGCGCATCACCAATCCGCCGAAGGAATGCCCCACGAGGATGTAGGGCGGCTTGATGCCTGCGGAATGCAGCATGGTGTGCAGTTCTGCGGAGATATTTGCCGGCGTGCGAGCGGTGCGGCTTGGACTACTCCATCCAAGGCCGCTGCGATCATAGGACGCGGTGGAAGTGAAGCCGGAGACGGTCTCCTGGATGTGATGCCAATTCAAGTTGGTGGCTGCGATGCCGGCTTCGAAAAGCACCGCAGGTCCGCCCGATCCCTTTTCGACCACGTACAGCGTTCGCCCGCGCTCAATGGCAACCCAGCGACCCGGACCTGTAAACCGTTTTCGGTCGCGACTTTCGCCGATGCATTGATAGAGGAACCCCGCGCCGAGCAACGAGACAAAGGCAACCGAAATTTCGAGTGGAACGATCATCGTCGATCCTCGAATTGAATGATTTGCGCGAGACTGAAATCCTTCGAGCTGAGGTTCGCTCTTGTGCTGCCGCGTTCGATGATCAGGAGGGTCGAACCGGCACGGCCACGTATCTTCGCCTCCACCTGTCTTGCAGCCCAGACTCCGCCCGATCGGGTCAAACCGAGGTAAGTGAATTCTTTCACGATTCCCCCAGCCTTGAGCGTCTTCTCCGCATAGATGGGGAACCGGATGGTGTGGTCGAGCCAGGTTTCGACCTCGGCATAGTGCGTATGGTCCGCCGCGCCAGGCGTGCTCTTCAGAACATCGCAATCGCGGGCGCCAAATTTAACACTTTTGGGGATCGTCTGGCTCTGCCAGAAATACTCCGGCTGGAGAAAGTCGTCATAACTGAAGTCGGTGCCGAGTATACTCTCGCTCCACTCGGCAAACGGCAAGGAGGCTGGCGCCGACTGGTGTGGACGGAAGATATGAATCGAATCCCTGCCGTCGGGCCGCGTTTCCAGCAGGATGCTGACACGATCTTCCGGATGCGCATTTTCCGCAGCAGATCGAGGTGGGACGATCTGGACAAGCGTGCGCAGAACGCCGGGGAACCAGCGCGCCTTGATGATGATGGAATTGCTGATCCGCTTCCCGCTTGCATCCACTTGCACAAGGCGTCCCGTGGCACGATAATCCGCCGTCTCAATGCGCTGGCGCGCGACGGCAATCACGGATTGCACGTCTGCCGCGTGCGGAGTGGCGGAAATCAACAGTGCTGCCGCGGTGACAACGGATGCAAGTCTCATGGCGCGATCCTTTTCTCCGCTGTCTTGCCATCTGCGATGCTGCCATCCGCGATCTTGCCGTCACGAATGCGGATGTGACGCGGCGCGGAGTTTGCAATCTCGTCTTCGTGCGTGACGATAATCAGGGTCATGCCGTGAGTCTTCTGAATGCCGGTGAGGATTTCCATAATCTGCGCGGAGTTTTTGCTGTCGAGATTGCCAGTGGGCTCATCGGCCAGCAGGATCGAAGGATTGTTGGCCAGCGCGCGCGCAATGGCTACGCGCTGCCGTTCTCCGGCAGAGAGTTCATTCGGATGCTGGCCCATGCGGTGCTCCAGGCCCAGTTCGCACAGCAGGGCCTCGGCACGTTGCTTGGGATTGTTCGTACCTTTTCCCGCGGCAAGCATGGGTGCCTGCACGTTTTCCGAAGCACACAAGGAGGGTAGCAGATAGAAAGCCTGGAAGATGAATCCGACATGATGGGAGCGGTAGGTGTCGAGGCTGATGGAGGCGCCCAGAGGCGAACCGCGAAACAGGACATCGCCGCTGGTGGGTGTGTCCAGCCCGCCGAGCAGGTGGAGGAGGGTCGATTTGCCACTGCCGCTGTGCCCGCTGATGGCAACGAACTCGCCTGCTTCGATGGAGAGATCGACGCCGCGGAGAGCTTCGATTCGCCCTCCGTCGTAGTCCTTGCGCAGGTTGCGTACTTCCAGAATGGGACTAGTCATGGCGGCGCAGGGCCTCAGGCGGCGAAAGGCGCGCACCGCGACCAGTTGGAGGCGCTCCGGAAGCTGGTGTCGCAAGGGTGGATAGATACTTCACTCTGACTGGCACTCTGTCTGAGGCGGACACATTCCCGAACGGGTGCAGGACGGCCTGCGGAATCAAGGCGGGATCGATGCCGCTGCGAAACCCAAGGTTCTGGCAGGTAAATCCTGTAAACGATGGTGGAGAGACCATGCGGTCGGGGTGTGTCCTGTCGTGTTTGAGTTTGAGGAAGGTCGAAGGCCAGTTCATACTGCCGCGAAGTGTATCGCTGAGATTTGACTTACAGATTACCTTACACCTTGACTGCACGACTGGTTGCTGAGCCAGGCTGGAATGCCCGGCAGAGCCTGCGCCGAATGCGATTCCATCCGAATCCAGTCTATTCCTCAGCAAATAGCAAATCACACAGAATTCTCCATGCAGCCGGCCCGAGTTTTGGTGGTGGCGATCCACGGATGTTAGCGGGCCGAGGCGAACTCAGTTCACTTCAAACCAGATGATTTAATAGAGTTTCCAGATTTAAGTAAACGCGCAGTAAACGCGGCTGAAGCAAGAGGTGGTGGCCAGGGACGGGATTGAACCGCCGACGCCGGCCTTTTCAGGGCCGCGCTCTACCACTGAGCTACCTGGCCTCAGGGAAGACTTTCGTTGCACTTTGCTGCGCGGAGTCCGGCACTGCCGGAGGCGGGATGGGCGGTTCCACGAACAG
>DATKTQ010000123.1:0-13935 GCA_035531055.1 Occallatibacter sp.
CACGTCAATGCCGCGCTTCTTGAACACCCGCGTCAGCTCCTTTGAAATCTCCTCATCCTCCACCGACACAATCCGCGGCAAAAATTCCACAATCGTAATCTCCGTGCCGAAGCTCTGAAAAATCGAGCCGAACTCCACTCCCACCGCGCCCGCGCCAATCACAATCAGCCGCTTCGGCGGCTCCGTCACGCTCAGCATCTCAATGTTCGTCAAGATGCGGTCATCGGGCTTCAGCCCCAGCATCGTCTTCGCCTCTGACCCCGTGGCCACAATCACGTGCTTCGACTTCACCTCCGCCGGTGCGCCCTCCGGCGTCTGGGTCAGTGCCACCGTATGCAAGCCGTCCTGCGCCGGCCCCGTCAGTTTCCCGTAACCGCGAATCACCGTCACCTTGTTCTTCTTCATCAGGAACTCAAGGCCCTTGGTGTGCTTGGTCACAATTGCGTCCTTGCGCTTCTGCACGGCGGCCCAGTTCAGCGCGCAGCCCTCCACGCCGTCAATGCCGTACTCGGCCGCGTGCTTCAGGTGGTCCCACAGCTCGGCGTTGAACAGCAGTGCCTTCGTCGGAATGCAGCCCACATGCAGGCACGTTCCGCCCAGCACCGGCGCAGCCTCAATCAGCGCCACCTTCAGCCCCAGCTGCCCGCCACGAATCGCCGCCGTATACCCCGCCGGCCCGCTGCCCACAATCGCCACATCGTAAATCGTCTCTGCCAAAACGCACCCCGTTCCCCGCGCCCCATGCATATCAACCGCACGCCCAAGGCACAGCAATAGCACTCTCTAGTCTAACTGGATGCACAAGCGTAACCTTGTTCCGCAGAGGGTTTCCATGACGAGCCCCACCGACGATACGTTTTTAGGCCCGTGCCCCGAGGGAGAGCATGAATCTTAGATTACTTGCAGGCAAGGCGAAATGGATTGGGATCACACTTGCGTATTTCGTGCTCAATGCGATGATCTCTCTCACATTTGTGTTGACCGAGATGAAAAGTCACTTCGGAAATGACGACTCAGCCGCACTTGGCCTTTTAATGATCATCTGGTTGATGCCGGTTCTCGCAATCGGACTGGCATGGTGGCCTCTTTATGCATCAGCATTGATGCGTTCGCGCAAAGACCACGGTGCAGTGCGCATGTGGATCAAACTCGGATTAAGTTACACCCTTGGTCTACTCGGTTGCATGAGCGTAACACCGATCTTCTCCCGGTTACCCGACTTTCAGAGTCAATTTGCCACGTCCGCGTACCTGTTCTTTTGGATTTTCCTCTCCTTCGCATGCCTTGTACTTGGCGTGTACGTTCGCTATTGGCATGTTTCCAACAACGGCGTGTTTTCCAATGGAAGGAGATACAAGACTGATTGAAGCCAACCCTGGCGAAGCACTCAAATGCTCAGGGATTCACCCACCCACTCCATCGCCACCCGCGCCGTCTCCGCGTCGTCGCCAAACCCCGCAATCCACCGCACCTCCGGCTCCCGCCGAAACCACGTCAACTGTCGCTTGGCATAATTTCTGTGCCCCTGCTGCGTCGCTTGAATCGCCTCCGCCTCGCTCATCTCTCCGCGCGCCACCGCCATAGCTTGTTTGTAGCCGAGAGCGTCCAGCGCCTTCACCGGCCCGTAGCGCTCCAGCAGACCGCGCGTCTCCTCCACCAGCCCCAGCTGCCCGCCACGAATCGCCGCCGTATACCCCGCCGGCCCGCTGCCCACAATCGCCACGTCATACATCGTCTCTGCCAAAGCACACCTCGTTCCCCGCGCCCCGCCTCGTGCAGGCGGCGCAGCCACACCAGCTTCTAGCTTAAATCTTTGAGCTTAGATCAATGAGCCTTCCCGTTCCCCTGCTGCTGTCACTCCGCAACGCAGCTTCCCATGGCCGCCCCCACCCACCACGCACTCCGCCCCGCACCTCGAACAACCCGACAGTCACGCCTCCGCATCCTATACTCACTGTTAATCCTTGCGGGGAATCGCTCCGGGAGATGGTGTCTTGAAAAAAGTAGTTTCTGCACCGTTCCTTGTCCTCTGTGTGGCACTGTTCCTTTCGTCCTGTGGCGGCAGCTCAGCCTCCAGCAGTTCCTCGGGTTCCGGAGGAGGTTCCAACCCGCCACCTTCCACATCCAATCAGTGGACATGGGTTGGCGGTCCCAACACCATCGGTGTCAACCACGGCAACGGTGGTGTCTACGGTACCCTGGGTGTCGCCTCCACGGCCAACATCCCTGGCAGCCGCAATGGCGCAACCTCGTGGACCGACTCTTCCGGCAACCTCTGGCTCATCGGCGGCTACGGCTACAGCGCCGAGGGCAGTTTTCCCGGCTCCGCTGGAATCGGCTACCTGAATGACCTTTGGGAGTACAGCCCCTCGGCAAAAACCTGGACCTGGGTCGCTGGCGCCGACAACACCTCCGGCAACATGGGCTCGCCCGGCATCTACGGCACACAGGGGGTGGCCAGCTCGTCCAACATGCCTGGCGGCCGCTTGGGCGCCGTTAGCTGGACAGACCTTCAGGGCAACTTCTGGCTCTTTGGCGGCAGCGGCTTTGACTCAACTGGAAAGCAAGGTGTGCTCAACGACCTGTGGAGCTTCAACCCCAGCACAAAGCAGTGGACGTGGGTCAGCGGCTCAAACGTCTGCACCTCAGCTACCGGGGCTACGGGCCAACCGGGCGTCTATGGCACCCTCGGAGTCGCCTCCGCCGCCAATGTACCCGGCGGGCGCGGCAATTCCGTCACTTGGACCACCTCGGACGGAACCCTCTGGCTGTTCGGCGGATCCGGCTTTGACTCAACCGACCACGCAGGAGCTCTCAACGACCTGTGGAGCTTCAGTCCCTCGACCGGAATGTGGACCTGGGTCAGCGGCTCGAACACGCTGGGCGCGCTCTACAGCATGGGACAGGTTGGCGTCTACGGCACGCAGGGGCAAGCTTCCACGTCCAACATGCCCGGCGGAAGATGGGCTTCCAAAGGTTGGGTCGATAGCAGCGGCCATCTCTGGCTCTTCGGCGGGTCTGGATACTACTACACCAGCAGCGCCGTCACGTTCAATGACCTCTGGATGTTCGATCCCGTGGCCAAGACTTGGACCTGGGTCACTGGTGCAGACACGCCTTCTGCCACCGGCGTGTACGGCACCATGGGCGTCGCCGCGGCCGCCAATACCCCCGGAGCCCGTGACGGTGGCGTCAGTTGGACTGACAGCCAGCACAACTTCTGGCTCTTCGGCGGCAATTCGTTCAATGACCTCTGGAAGTTCTCACCCTCTGCCGGCACCTGGACCTGGGTGGGCGGCTCCAGCGCCATGGTCGGCGTCGCAAGTTACGGAACGCTCGGCGTCGCCTCCGCCTTGAACATCCCCGGTGGCAGAGGTCAGGGTATCGGCTGGGTCGGCAGCAACGGGTCGTTCTGGCTTTTCGGCGGCAGTGGTTACGACTCCACCGGCAGCCAGGGCTCTCTCAACGATCTCTGGAATTACCAGCCCTGACGCGCTTCAGGTCCGGCATGGAAGCGCGCACCCCCACCCACTCCATCGCCACCCGCGCCGTCTCCGCGTCGTCGCCAAACCCCGCAATCCACCGCACCTCCGGCTCCCGCCGAAACCACGTCCTCTGCCGCTTGGCATAATTCCTGTGCCCCTGCTGCGCCACCGCAATCGCCTCCGCCTCGCTCATCTCGCCGCGCAGCACCGCCATCGCCTGTTTGTAGCCCAGCGACTCCAGCGCCTTCACCGGCCCGTAGCGCGCAAGCAGCCCGCGCGTCTCCTCCACCAGCCCCGCGGCAAACATCGCCTCGCAGCGCCGGTTCAGCCGCTCATACAAAACAGCCCGCGGCGGGTCGAGCCCGATGCGCAGCAGCCGAAATCCCGTCAGCGGGTCGCGCGCCTCGTCCGGCCGGCTCAGCACTTCGCTCATCGGCCTGCGCCCGGCCACGCACACTTCAATCGCGCGCATCACCTTCGCCGTGTCGTTCGCGTGGATCGCCGCCGCCCGCGCCGCATCCAGCCGTGCCAGCACCCGGTGCAGCCACGGCGCTCCGCGGCGAGCCGCGCTGCGCTTCAGACGCGCCCGCAACTCATCGTGCCGCGCCGGACCCGCAAACAGCCCCTCCGTCAGCGCGCGCAGATACAGCCCCGTTCCGCCGGTCACAATCGGCAAGCGGCCCCGCTCTGAAATTGCCCGCAACGCCGCTCGCGCCGCCCGGCTGTAGGCCCCCGCCGTGTACAGCTCATCCGGTTCGGCCACGTCAATCAAATGGTGCGGCAGCCTCGCCCGCTCCTCCGGCGTCGGCTTGGCCGTGCCCACATCCATCCCGCGATAAACCGCCACCGAGTCGCAGCTCACCACTTCGCCGCTGAACCGCTCGCCCAGCGCCAGCGACAGCGCCGTTTTGCCGCTGCCAGTGGGCCCCAGCAGCAGCACCGCCAGCGGCTCGCCACCGCCCGCAAACGTCATCGGCCGCACATCTCACCCGCTTCCGGTCTCCGCTCAAAATTGCGGCCCAGGCCGTCAGTCCGCCCCCGACGACTGACAAGTGGCAGACGACTGACGACTGACAACGGATCGCTGACAACTCGCCTCACCACCGCCACCACCCCGCCGGAAAAATCCATCCGGGACTGGTGTGCACCAGCCACCACGCCAGCACCGCCCCGGCCAGCATCACCAGGCCCACCGCCTGGTTGCGCACCGCCGCTCTCCGCAGCGCCGCGCGCGCTTCGTCGGCGGCTACCTGCTCCTTGTAAGGCGTGATCCGGCGCTCCACCATGGCGTCTCCCCTGAGCCGCCGCTCCCTCACGCGAGCCCGCGGTCCACGCCCAGTATAGGAGGCGGGACCGCGCCCGTTTGACTTCCCCCAC
Source organism: Occallatibacter sp. (assembly GCA_035531055.1). GTDB lineage: Bacteria > Acidobacteriota > Terriglobia > Terriglobales > Acidobacteriaceae > Telmatobacter. The sequence continues at coordinate 4,863 of DATKTQ010000123.1, forward strand.
CCCCATTGCGGACGATAACCTGTTAGGGGAAATCGAGCACGACCATGAAAATTCTTATCCTGGGTTCCGGCGGCCGCGAACACGCGCTGGCCTGGGCCGCAAAGCGCAGTCCGCGCGTCACTGAGGTCGTCTGCGCGCCGGGCAACGGCGGCATGGCCCAAATCGCCCGCTGCGTTCCCGTGGACCTGAAAGACGTGGCCGCCATGGCTCGTCTGGCACAGGCCGAGCAGCCCCAGCTCACCATCGTCGGCCCGGAGCTGCCCCTCTCGCTCGGCATCGTCGACGAGCTCAAGAAACTCGGCCTCCGCGTCTTCGGCCCCACCCGCGAGGCCGCCATGCTGGAGTCCAGCAAGGGCTTCGCCAAGCAATTCATGAAGCGCAACAAGATTCCCACCGCCAATTACGCCGTCTGCTCCTCCGTGGCGGAGTTCGAGCAGGCCATCGACTTCTTCCACACGCCCGTCGTGATCAAGGCAGACGGCCTCGCCGCCGGCAAAGGCGTCCTCATCTGTCCCTCGCGCAACACCGCGCTGGAAGCCATGCACGGCCTCTTTACCGGGGCCCTCCTCGGCACGCCGGAGCACCAGATCGTAATTGAAGAATTTCTGGAAGGCGACGAAATCAGTTTCCTCTGCCTGTCGGACGGCACCCACGTCGTCCCTCTGGTCCCCGCGCAGGACCACAAGCGCATCGGCGAAGGCGACACCGGCCCCAACACCGGCGGCATGGGCGTCTACTCCACCGAGGAAATGCTCGAGCCGCAAATGGTCGAGTGGATCCTGCACCACATCGCCGAGCCCACCATCCGCGGCATGGCAGAGGAGGGCACGCCCTTCGTCGGCGTCCTCTACTGCGGCCTTATGATGACCGCCCGCGGCCCGGAGGTGCTCGAGTACAACGCCCGCTTCGGCGATCCCGAAACCCAGGCCATCCTGCTGCGGCTGGAGAGTGACCTCGTCGACGTCCTCGAAGCCTGCGTGGACGGTCGGCTGGCCGAAATCCAGCTCCGCTGGAGCCGTGGCGCCTCAGCCTGCGTCATCGCCAGCTCCGCCGGTTACCCCGGAAGCTACCGCAACGGCTTATGCATCAGCGGTCTCGGCGTTGCCAGCCAGGTGCCCGGCGTACAGGTCTTCCACTCCGGCACCGCCCGCATCGGCAACCAGGCGGTCACCGCCGGCGGACGCGTCCTCGGCGTCGCCGCCCTCGGAGATAGTCTGCAGCAGGCGCTCTCCCGCGCTTACCAGTCCCTCAGTGAAATTGAATTTGACGGCATCTACTACCGCCGCGACATCGGCCACCGCGCCCTGGCAAAAAAGCCCTAGCCAGACCGGTTCCGCACGCATCCCGTCGCGGCCATCCCGCCGGCCGGTTCGCCGCCAGCGTTGCTGCGACTTTACGCCACGGCCACCGGCGCCACGCCCTGGTTCTTCTGGAAGCAGCCCCGGCAAAGCACAGGACGTCCCTGCGTCGGCTTGAACGGGACCGTGGTCGTCGCTCCACACTCTGAGCACGTCGTCCGCGTCTCCGTCCGCACGCGCGAGTTGCCGCTCGCGCGCTTCGCCTTGCACTGCTTGCAGCGCTTCGGGTCGTTCGTAAACTGTTTGTCGTGAAAGAAAAGCTGCTCACCCGCGGTAAACACAAACTCTGCGCCGCAATCGATGCACGTCAACACTCGATCCGTATATTCCATGGCCGGCTTCCCAAGAAGAAGGGAACTTGCAGGTATCGGCGATGAACTGGATCAGCGTGCCGGTCCCGTTTCCCCAATCTTCGTGCTGCTTTCCACACCCGGGGCCCGGGCCGCAATAAGTCGAGCGGCAATTTTTGCTGTCCTTCCGCTGGCGCGGGAGGAACAAGTTGGTCTCCGCCAGGATCTGGGAGAACGCGGCGAAGAAGGAAAAAGGAAAGAATCGCGACAGCCCGCCCCAAACCTGATTGGTTCTTTTGCCCACCTCCGCTTTCGTGCTGCGGGTGGGGCCGGGGGCGGTGCGTGTCACGATTCGGTTGTACTGCCTTACTGCTTAATCCTGCTCTTTGCGAGCCTTCTTGCGATTCCGCTTGCGCGCGAGTGCCGCCTTGACGCGGCGCTTTTCACCGGGCTTCAGGTAATAGGAGTGACGCTTTACTTCCTTGATGATGTCTTCCGTCTGTACCTTCCGCTTGAACCGGCGTAGCGCGTTTTCCAGCGGCTCACCTTCTTGAATGCGAACCTCTGCCAACAGTTCCACCTCCAAACCTGCCTGCTGGGCTCCTTCCATAATACTGGAATCCTTGCTTTTCGGCGGATAGATCCTCTGGTTTATTGGCTTTATTTCCACATCTTCATCCCCGAGTCCGCCACCAGAAACCGTCTTTATCCGCGCACACTCAGCCTCAATTCCACCTTAAACCGCATTTACCCGCCCAATCCTGCACCTTGCCTCCCGCCACAGCCACCCCCGGGCTCCATGGGCTAGACTTGCGATTGAGGTCCGTCTTCATGATCCGCACCTACCAGGGGCGCACCCCGAGCATCCCCGCCAGCTGTTACGTCGACCTCTCCGCACAGGTCCTCGGCGACGTCACTCTCGGTGAAAACAGCTCCGTCTGGATGAACGCCGTCCTCCGCGGAGACGTCCACTCCATCCGCGTCGGCGCCAACTCCAATGTGCAGGACTGCGCCGTCCTCCACGGCCAGCGCGACCTTTATTCCGTCCAGATCGGCGACTGGGTCACTATCGGTCACAACGCTACCGTCCACGGCTGCATCGTAGAAGACGAGGTCCTCATCGGCATGGGCGTCACCATCCTCAATGGCTGCCACATCGGCACCGGCTCCATCATCGCCGCCGGCGCCGTTCTGCCGGAGCGCACCGTCGTCCCCCCGCGCACCCTCTGGGCCGGCGTTCCCGCCAAACTCCGCCGCGAACTCGCCCCCACCGACCGCGCTCTCATCCTCGAGTACGCACAGAACTACCTCGATTACGTCAAGATCTACCTGGCCGAGGCCGACAACTAGATGCTGCTCACCCGCTTTCGCGCCCTCCGCAGCCTCCCGCACGCCCTCGCCACCTGCGCCCTTCTGCTCTCCCTCGGCCAGCCCGCCTGTGCCCAATCGGCAACCAATCCGTCCGCCAGCACCCCGTCCTCAACCCAGTCCCCAACCCAATCCTCTACTCAGCCCGACACACCGCCATCCGCCCTGCCCGACGCCCCTCAGCCCGCCCTCACCCCCCGTGACCTGCCCCGCAACATCCTCCATGACCAGGCCGCCATCTGGACCAGCCCCGCGCACCTCCGCATGTCCAATGCCCTCGGCCCCGTCGCTCTCGTCCTCGCCACCACCCTGGTCATCACCACCGACCACCAGGTCATGTCCTCTTCCCGCCTGCAGAACGCCTCGCTCAACAGCCATGCCAGCACCGCCTCCAACGGCCTGGTCGGCGGCTTCGTCGCCGCGCCCGCCATCATTTACGGCCTTGGCCGCTTCCGCCACGACGACCACGCCACAGAGACCGGCATCCTCGGCGCCGAAGCCATCGTTGACAGCCTCGCAGTCAACGAAGTCCTCAAGATCGTCTCCCTCCGCGAGCGGCCCACCGTCGACAACGCCCGCGGCCGCTTCTTCCAGCCCAGCGTCGCCTTCAACTCCTCCTTCCCCTCCAACCACGCCATCGTCGCCTGGTCCTCGGCCACCGTCATCGCCTCGGAGTACCCCGGAATCCTCACCAAAATCACCGCCTACGGACTCGCCACCGGCGTCAGCCTCACCCGCGTCCTCGGCCGCGAGCACTTCCCCTCCGACGTCCTCGTCGGCAGCGCCATCGGCTGGATGATCGGCCGCTACGTCGTCCACCGCCACCGCCGCGCCGAATAGCACACCTCCGCCCTTCCCGACCCCGCGCACTTCGACGTTGTGTCCCCCTCAACCGCGTGCTAGACTCTGCCAACTTCCCCTTAGTGACATTCGCCGCGCTTCCCCGGCCCCGGCAAAGAATCTCTGACGCTTCTGAGGTCTGTTTATGGCTTCCCGCACGCAAGAATTGCCCGTAAGTCCTTTCGCCACCGTCACCGGCCACAACGGTTTGATCGACAAGTACTTCTACTTCGCCATGTCGCTGCTCATCGCGGCCATCGTCATCGCGGGCTTCAGCCAAACCGTCGAAGCCAACCTCATCCACGCTGCCCCGGCCCGGCCTTTGCTCCTGTGGATTCATGGCTCCGTCTTCTCCGGTTGGGTCCTCTTTTACATCCTCCAGTCCGCCCTCGTACGCACCCGCAACGTACGCATCCATCGCACCCTCGGCTGGTTCGGCGTCGCCCTCGCCGCCTGCATGGTTCCCCTCGGCTTCATCATCGCCGTCATCATGGCCCGCTTTGACACCTTCACCCTCCACGAGCCGGGTCAGGCGCAGTTCCTCATTATTCCCTTGTATGACATGGCGGCCTTCGGCACCCTCGTCACCCTCGCCATCCTCTGGCGCAGCAAGCCGGAGCTCCACCGCCGGCTCCTCTTCATCGCCACTTGCGGCCTGCTGGACGCGGCCTTCGGCCGCTTCCTATACATCTTCAACAACGGCTACTTCTTCCCATGCCTCGACGCAGTCATCCTGCTCGGCGTTGCACGCGACCTCCTCGTAACCCGCCGCATCCACAGGGTCTATCTCGTCACCCTGCCCATCCTCGCCGTCGCGCAAACCATCGTCACGCAGACATGGCTCCACGCATCGCCCTGGTGGATGTCCATCGCGCACCGCATCCTCGGTTAGCCCGCAGCCGGTGCCAATTGTCGCTTGCAATTCCATCTAATCGTAGCTACAATTAAATTGTGCTCGTCTGGAATGAGGCAAAGCGGAAGGCGAACATCAGGAAGCATGGACTCGACTTTCAGGACGCTTGCCTCGTCTACGACAACCCGGGCAAATGCACTTACGAAAGCCATCGCCCGGAAGAGTCCCGCTGGATGGACATCGCCATGGCCATGATTCACGGCCAGTTGTTGACGTTGATCTACACGCGGCGAGGAGACGATATCCGCGTCATCTCATTCCGCCCGGCCAGCCGAGAGGAGCGCAAGCAGTATGAAGAAGACAGCAAGTAAAACAGACTGGAAGCGCGTACTGGCCCATCAGGAGGGCGTTCGCATTCCCTTTGCGTCGGAGGACGGCCCCTACGATCCCAACGATGCCGAGGCTGCGCGCGCATGGCTCCAGAATGCAGATGTCACGCGGAAGGGCAAAGTGGTTCGCCGGGGCAAGCGCGGCCCGCAGAAAGCTCCCACAAAGAAACTGGTCTCGTTGCGCTTGTCGCCCGAGGTCGTTGACCACTTCAAAGCCACCGGCCCCGGCTGGCAAACCCGCATCGACACCACCCTGCTCAAGTCAATCAAGAAGAGAGCATAGCGGCGCTAAATGCAGAAGCTATGCAGCCTTCTGATCCTCGGCCCAAAGCCATGCCGTGATCGCCTCTTTGATGTTCGCCAGAGCTTCCTGTTCGGTCTTTCCCTGAGAGACACAGCCAGGCAGAGCGGGGCACTCGGCCACGATCCATCCCTCTTCGTCTTTCTTCAGGACCACATGGAACATCATGGGCAAGCTCCTGCGCAGCACCGCGCGCATACCCATTTATACCCCAAATGCATCGGCGCGTCCCCGCCCCGCCGCGTCCTCGCCCACTACAACATCGGCGAAAACCGCACCCCTGACTTCAAGAAGACCTGTGGCTCCTTCAATTGATTTGCAGGTTTTCCAGCGGTATCGGTATCACATTCCAGGCCGCACCACATCCTGTGGGTGATGCGTACTGAAAGTCGAATACAACGTTATGGTTCGAGTCCAGGCCAACCAGCCGCGCCTCTGTCATGTTGTCTGCGGTCGCAAAATCAACCAGGTAGGTGTGCCCCGGCGCCTCATAGCTACTTCCGCAGTAGGGTGAAAAGATGCTTTGCCCGTAGTCAAAACTCCATACCTGATGCGCTGTCATAGCACCGGCATTCACAGAGTAGGTAGATACTTCGCTGAAGTTTCGAGAAATGCCCGCGGACTCACCAGCCGGTTGATTTAGACTCCCTTCTCCATCATTAAAAACCATAACGTAGCCGTCGGATGTAACGGAAATTCCATGTTGACCCACTGGATAGTCTCCTCCAGCGTCTAGCGTGAGCGCTTTTGCCCGCAGCGACGGAAAGGTATACCAGTACTTCGTCGGGTCGCCAAAAATCCAGACAATATCGTGAGTCAGATAGTTCACTTTGATTAAGAAGTTCTCGCGACTGGAAATAATCACGGTATGATCACTCGGATCATACGTACTGGCATTCACATGAAACCAGTCAATGCCGGGACGCACAAACGCGGTTGGATCGTCCCCATTGTTCCGCATGTACGACGACAATATGTCCGCCATATCAAACACTTGAAGTGGCGGCTGATTTGGCATGGGCGAGATCTCCGCGACGATGTCACCGATACTACTGCCAAGATCATCCGTTCCGTTGAATTCCGCCAAAAGGCCGTTGGGACCAGGGTCGATGTTATGGGTGAACGAGGACAGAAGAGGTTGCGGAAGACTATTTGGCATTGCTGACCCTATGCCGTCGAGTTGAATGGATGTTACGACTGCCTCGTTTGTATTCCCAGACACAAATTGCCCGTCTTTAAAAATGACCGCCGAAGAAGGTGCCCCTAAAGTCACCCAACGCACTTGCCCATCCGTATCCACAATTAGAGGTGAACCGAGTAGGGACTTGAGGATAAAAAAGCTGAATCCCAGGGTGCTCCCCGGCGCCCTGGCCTGGAGAATCGTCGGACTCAAATAGACTCCAGTTGGATCCGTGTAGGGCTGAGTTACGATCTGGTATTCAAGCTGCTGCACAGAACCGTCGTTGAACGTGATTTGGAAATTTACTTGATTTTGATAACCCGCATAAAGGCCAAAGACGGGTAGATTGATTAAATTGTTCTGCAGGTAGCCGCGGCCAGACAGGGCAGCCATGCTCCAGGTTACGTCGACAGGCTGAGACACCGAATTTGGCATGGGCGAAATCTTGAATTCCACAGAACTCACCTGGGAGACACTTTGCCCGGAAAGCTGAGCGGTGGCGATGAACGGAGTCACGCCCGCTTGACTACCAGCTACGATGATGTCGCTATGTTTTGCATACGTAGCGCTCTGCGTTTGGGAAGAACTTGTTACATTCGAGCTACATCCGCAAAGAGCCAGACCCATTACCAGGCAACTCGCTAAAGTGGCGCCGATCGATATTTTAGTCACTGGCACAGTTCTCCTTTTGGAAATGAAATCCATTTACTTGCTCGCTTGGCTTTTCGGTCCATCGCGACGCTTATGAGGAGCGGAGACCAGTAAAGGATGCTGAATATAGCCGTGGTCCGCTCGCACTTGCGATGTCCTTCCGCCAGCATATCCAGGTGTCACAATGCGCCGTCAACATCGAATTGCAGGAATGTATGCGCCAGGGCAATAATGGGCCACCGCCCTATTCTGGTCTTCACGGTCAACGCGGGCCATTCCCGCGCTTGTACCCTCATAAACATTCGCGATTAGGACATTCTGAAGATTCACAAGGAGGATTCAACAGAAATATGCGAGCCAAAATCCGTTCGCCCGAGCGCCCTTTGGGCCCGCAGAGCACCGGGCAGTTAAACTAAAAAAGTCATGTCAACTCTGAAAGCCGTCCGCGGCACCCGCGATTTGCTGCCGCCGGAAACCGCCCTCTGGAACCGCATCGAAGACACCGCCCGCCGTGTCTTCGCCCGCTACAACTTCGGCGAAATCCGAACCCCCATCTTCGAGGACACCACGCTCTTCGCCCGCGGCGTCGGCGAAGAGACCGACATCGTCTCCAAGGAGATGTACACCTGGGAGGACCGCGCCCGCGCTCAATCGGAGAAGACCCAGTCCCTCACCCTTCGCCCGGAAAACACCGCCGGCGTCGTCCGCGCTTACATTGAGCACAAGCTCGGCGAATCCGGTCAGCTCCAAAAGCTTTTTTACATCGGCCCCCAGTTCCGCCGCGAGCGCCCGCAGAAGGGCCGCTACCGCCAGTTCTCGCAGATCGGCGCAGAGGTCATCGGCCCGCCTTCAGCGGGCAGCGAAAGCCCCCTGCGCGACGCCGAAGTACTGGAAATGCTCGCCACGCTGCTAGACGAGCTCGGCATCACCGGTTGGACGCTGCACCTCAACTCCGTTGGCTCCGCCGCAGACCGCGCCCGCTACAACGAAACCCTCCGTCAGGCACTCATCCCCGTCGCCGCGCAAATGTGCGTCGACTGCCAGCGCCGCGCCGTCACCAACCCCCTCCGCGTCCTCGACTGCAAGGTGCCCGAGGACCAGCCCATCATCGAAGCCCTGCCCAAAATCACCGACTCGCTCGACGAAGACTCCAGGGCGCACTTTACCGCCGTCACTGCAGCCCTCGAAACCGCGGGCGTCCCCTTCAATCACAATCCCCGCCTCGTCCGCGGCCTCGATTACTACACCCGCACCACCTTCGAGTTCACCCACGGCGGCCTCGGCGCGCAGAATGCGTTGCTGGGCGGCGGCCGTTACGACGGCCTCAGCGAAGCCCTCGGCGGCCCGCGCGCACCCGGCATCGGCTTTGCGATGGGTGAGGACCGCCTCGTCTTGACTCTTCAGTCTCTGGAGTCAGCCCCGCCCGCCAAAGCACACGCCTACATTGCCCCGCTCGGCGAAGCTCTCAACCCCCACGCCCTCGCCATGGCCCGCGAGCTCCGCCGCGCCGGCCTCACAGTCGAGCTCGGCGACGGCAGCTTCCGCCTCAAAAAATCCTTTGAAACTGCAGACAAGACCGCGCGCCGCATCGTCATCCTCGGCGAGGACGAGCTCCAATCCGGTATCCTGACTGTGAAGGATTTCTCCACCGGCAACCAGACCAAGGTTCCGCTCGCTGAACTGGTCACCTACCTCGCGGGCCAGTAGCCAACACGCGGACGAATAAGAGGAAAGACGCAGTGCTCGACTATTTAGGCAACCTGGAACGCACCCACCTCTGCGGTGAACTGCGCTCGGCCCACGCCGGGCAACAAGTAGTGCTCATGGGCTGGGTCAACCGCCG
>DATKTQ010000124.1:0-19359 GCA_035531055.1 Occallatibacter sp.
AGCGCGCAAACAACCCCGCAATGCGGTCGTGGCATCGCAACAACTCACCCTTCCATATCGAAAATCGCTTCTCCATCGCGCACGCCGGTGAACCACTGACCAGTGCAAAATCAGTTTAGCATCTACAACTGTAGTACTAGGGGCTAACCGACTTGAACGAAGCCGCGTCGGGGTCGTTGCAATCCGTCTTGTCGCTCATTTGTGGACTTCAAATGTTGCGCTTCCGAATCAAGGTGGAGTGGTCCACCCCAATCATTCGAAAGTCATTCGGAGCCATGCAGAAGATTGGATTCGAGCGCAAATTTCAGCGCTTCCAGAGCTGCGCCACGAGCGCCCGCCGTGTCGCCGTTCGGCATCACGTGAATCGGAATGTCGGCCTGTTCTTCTCGCTGTACTCCCATTCCGATGCGAATCTCATCGATGAACCAACGCTGGAATTCCGGGGCCGTCTCTAATACACCGCCGCCCACAATCAGTGCGTCAGGGTCGAAGGTGTTGATCATCTGATCGAAAAACAGTCCAAGCGCCCGCGCCTCCACCCGGAAGATCTCCCGGCACATCGGGTCCCCCTCTTCCGCCATTCCACGTACGCGATAGGCAGCCTTGTGAGGGTCTTCGATACTGGCCAGTTCGTGATCGGGATACTTCTTCAGAAAATGCGGCAACAGATGTCTCCGAATCGAAGTGAGAGAACACAGCGATTCCAGGTCTCCGATCCGGCCGCAATTGCACTCCGGCTTCAACCCCTCGGTGCCGGGAATCATCTGATACGGAATAAGGACGTGGCCCAACTCTCCGCCGAACCCCTTCCGGCCCTTGATAACAGAGCCATCCATGATGATTCCGCCGCCATTCCCAGTGCCAACGACGCACGAGATTGAGGTGGTCCCTCTGGCCGAACCGAGGAGAGCAAAGTGGCCCCACACGGCTGCGGCGTTTGCGTCGTTCAGGTACACCACGGGCTTGCCCAGAATCTTCGCAAGATTGCCGCACATATCGAAATTCGCCCAATCGCCATGAACAAAATTCGTAGAGCCTTTTGCGCTCAGCACTCCCGTCGCGCTCGCCGGGCCCGGCGTGTCCAGGCCCACAACGGCCACATCCGCAAGCGCAACCCCCGCCTTCTCCACCGCAACCTCAAGACCATCCGCAATCTGCTGCAGACAAATGCCAGGCCCCTCGGTTGAGCGGGAGGGATACTCACACATGCCCGGGATAAGAAACTCTTCGTGATCGTTCAGCAGCGTATAGTTAACGGCGGTTCCACCAAGATCCACACCAGCAACCAGCATCCTTCTTCCCTCACTCTCTCTTCTTCGACCGTTCGAACGGATTCGCGGACAATCCAACTCGCTGTCATTTCACTGCAATTACTTCGCCAAGCGGCGCCCCAGTCAATACCATTCGGCACCGCGCCCCTCTCACATTTGCGCTATGGTCAGAGGCTCATTCCGCTGTCGCAACATTGTGCCATATCGAATTCGAGTCTGGCTGTGAGGGCGCCTCGGTCATCGACTCGATGCATCCCGCACAGCAAATCGGCGAATCAAAGCCCGGCTTGCGGCGCATGACCTTCATCTGAAGAGCCCCGCCCAACCCAGCACCAAGAGTACCCCAGGCGGTGCCGGCCGGAGACTCGGAGAAGGCCGAAATTCGCGTCGGGTCAGCCTTTTCGGTTATGCGCCCAGGAAGAGGCCCTGACGCATCAAGGCGGTTCGGCTCGACAAAAGCTCCGCCGTGTCTGATATTTGTTGTGAATGGCCCCAAAAATGAAACGCATCGGCATACTCACAGCTGGCGGAGACAGCCCCGGCCTGAACGCAGCCATCCGAGGCGTCGGCAAAGCCGCGCTTGGCTACTACGGCTGGGAGATCGTAGGTTTTCGCGATGGTTTTCGTGGCTTGGTCGAGAACCGAAGGATCAATCTGGATCGCGCCGCACTTTCCGGAATTCTCACGATCGGCGGCACGATTCTCGGCACCAGCCGGGACAAGCCACATCGCATGGTGATGAACGGTCAAACAAAGGACATGACCGGCGTTATCCGGGACAATCTCAAGAAATGGAGAATCGATTGCCTCGTATGCCTTGGCGGAGGCGGCACAGCGAAGAACGCCCTGCGCTTGCACCGCGCAGGCATCAATGTGATTACGTTGCCTAAGACCATTGACAACGACGTGGCCATGACCGACGCCACTTTTGGTTATGCCACCGCGCTGGATATTGCCACTGAGGCAATTGATCGGTTACACAGTACCGCTCACAGCCACCACCGCATCATCGTGGCCGAGATCATGGGTCATCGCGCCGGCTGGCTTACGCTGGGCGCCGGACTGGCTGGCGGCGCGGACGTGATCCTCATTCCCGAAATCCCTTACGATGTGAAGAAGATCGTGGCTGCCATTCGCCAACGCAGCAACCAGGGGAGCAACTTCAGCATTGTCGCTGTAGCCGAAGGCGCGAAGAGCCGCGACGACGCGCGCATGTATGACAGCGCCGAGAAGAAGCTGAAACGCGCCAAGACCCTCAACGATAAGATCGAGGCCAAGGGTGAGATCGCCGCGCTTGATCTTCGGCATCAGGGCAACACGATGCGCCTCACCAGGCAGCTCGAGGAGCTCACGCACCTCGAATCCCGTGTGACTATTCTTGGCTATGTGCAGCGCGGCGGCACGCCCTGCGCAGCAGATCGCATCCTCGCCACTCGCCTCGGCACCGCCTGCGCCGATATGATCAACGAGGGGAAGTTTGGTGTTATGGTGGCGGCACGCGGCGACAATACGGAACCGGTGCCGCTGGATCAAGTCGCAGGCAAGCGAAAGTCAGTCCCGCATGACCATTCCTGGATAGAGACGGCTCGCAGATTGGAAACCTGCCTTGGCGATTGATACGAAAAACGTTTGCATGCGGCAACCTTGCTGGCGAGTCCCGGAATAGGTATCCGCCCAGATCCTGGGACTTCCAGGTGTGCTCCCAGGGGTTGGACTAAGTGCGGTCGAGCAGGCTGTGTGCTGAATCTTCGTTTATCGCCTGCAATCTCCCTATGGCCGGTTACGATAAATCGCAACCCACTCATTGAAGTCTGGAAGTGCCGGAGCTGTCTCTAAACCATTACCTTTTGACACGGACGGATCGCTGCGATCCGGACATTAATTTTGTGGGGATTAGGCAGCGGTCTGGGAAGACCCAAGTGTCACGCTCATATAAGGTTGCGATTGGGCGGGTTTTGGCTCCGTGCCTGGCCCTTGAGCAGACGCTGCACAGTCGCACTTGAGATGCCGTGCGCCTTGGCAGTCTGCTGGATGCTGAGCCCGCGGCGACGATCGCGGCAGATGGCTTCACGCTCCAGTTAAAGTGGAGCTCTCCCGATGTGTCTGCCTTCCAGGTGGACGCGCCACATGCCGGCGCGGACTCGCTCGATGATCAACGACCGCTCCAACTCGGCCATGGCGCCGATGATGACGACGATAGCCAGGCCCGGCGGAACGCCCGCGTCAATCTGCTCGCCGAAGTTGATGAACTCGACCTCCAGATGGTTCAGCTCATCGAGCACCCGCGGAAAGCGAGTTCGCTGGCCAGGCGATGGATCTGTGGGCCTACCAAAACAACGCAAAGATCAATTTCTCACGTCCCGGCAAGCCAACAGACAACGCATTCATCGAATCGTTCAATGGAACTTTTCGCGATGAATGCCTCGACGTGCATTGGTTAGAAACCTTCGTCGAGGCAAGACAGCTTATCGAAACCTGGCGACAAGAATACAAGGGAAGTCGTCCTCACAGGGCTTTCGGAGAGAGGGCACCGAGCGAATTCGCCAGTCAATTCGCGGCTAGCCGCGAATTGACTGCAACCTAAACCAGGGGAAGACTAACACTCAAGTTGATTCAAAAGGACTGGGCCCTTCACTGGCACACACTCATTTCTCTATGCCAAAGCAAACAAAGGGATAAAGATAATAACGAGCCCTTAGAGAACGAAATGGCTATCCCCACCAAGCGAACTGAGACCGTCCCAGGCAGCGGCCGGACGCTTCTTCAGGGGCATGGATTCTTTCGGGCACATTCGTTTGCAAGCCGGAGCGCCGCAAGCTATTGTTGCAAATGCATGCGCTGGCTTCAGGAGATCCGACGAAACGCCTTTGCGCCTTTATGCCTCTCCGTGGTGCTTGCGTTGAGTGCCCGAGGACAGGCTCTGCATGAGGGTGAGTACCGCCAACTGGTCCAGAGGGGATTTGCGCTGCACCAGCAGGCAAAGTACATGGAGGCAATCCCGCTCTTTGAAAGAGCGAGACAACTGGAACCCGACGACTACTTTGCGAACATACTTCTGGGAATCGACATTCTGAAGACAGGGAGGGCTGCGGTGGCGGTTCGCTACCTGAAGGCAGCTGCGCGGGCCAACCCTAAGGAGGAAATGCCAGAGGAGTACCTTGGTGAGGCGTACGCGAGTCTCGGGGACTTTGCCCAGGCAGCTACTGCCTACATTGACTCAGTAAAGCGCGGAAACGGATCAGAGCAGTCGCTGATGGCTTGGGCTGGCTTCGCACTAGAGCGGTTCCGACAGATTGGCGAAGAACTTCGCAGCTCTGCCGCAGGACTGGCGGCAGTGCGCGAACTTCAGGAAGAATCCTCGAAGCCGGTGTCAGCGCTCAAGTGCATGAGTCCGATCCCTGTGCTGGAAGAGCGGCTTGCCTTTGAGCATCCTCGTTCGTGAATGCGATCGATTGGGTCGCCTTTGCCTGTCGCAACAGGTTTGCCATTTTGGTCGCGGAACATCCCGAGTCCTTGAGGACTCCCTTTCGCTGGAGACGATGGGCAATTTTCACTCGTTTCCGTGATGCGATTGATACGATCTTTGACCCGAGATGGGTTCTATGAGGATGTATTCAGGTGACAGATGTGACGGTGGTGAATTTAAATAAGCTATTTAATATCTTTTAGTTATGATTAGAATCAAGAATTTGAGCGAGGACATGGCGGAGAGAGGGGGATTCGAACCCCCGATAGAGGTGTTAGCCCCTATAACGGTTTAGCAAACCGCCGCCTTCAGCCACTCGGCCATCTCTCCGGTTCTGCACCCGATTATACCGGAAACTGCACAGCGGACCAGATTCGCCTGCATTCCTTCGCAAAGCAGCTTCGGCCTTCAACTCGGTATCGCTCCATCCCGCAAAAAATGGTCCCGTCAACTCCGGCCCACATCGCAGTTTCCACGTGGGCTTGCCGCGCGGTTTTCGCTTTGGGTGCCTGCATGGAATTGTTACATTCAGTGGTATGACTCGCGGCCTTCCTGCTGTGCCCAGAAAGATGCGCTTCCTCCCGCTCATCGCGGCCACGTACTTCATGGTCTCCGGCGGGCCATATGGCATTGAGGACATCCTGGGCGGCGCCGGCTACGGGCGAGCCATCCTGCTGCTCGCCGTTCTGCCCATTGTGTGGAGCCTGCCCACCGCGCTCATGATTGGCGAACTGGCCAGCGCCATCCCTGCAGAAGGTGGCTTTTACGTTTGGGTGCGCCGCGCGCTGGGACCGTTCTGGGGCTATCAGGAGGGCTGGCTTTCGCTTTCCGCCAGCATCTTTGACATGGCCATCTACCCGGCCATTTTTGTCCTCTACCTCAGCCGTTTTCACGCTTCGCTCACCGCTGGCTGGAACGGATATGCCTGGTCGCTCGCCGTGGTGGTGGTGTGCTGCCTGTGGAACCTGCGCGGCGCGCCGGTCGTGGGTGAGGGATCCATTGGCCTGTTCGTCGTCCTGCTGGCGCCGTTTGTCGTCTTTGTCGCGCTGGGCGTGTGGCGCGGATTCACGCAGCATCCTGCCATCCAGTGGGGTCGCACCGGCTCGGATGCCGCGCTCTCCACCGCGTTTCTCGTGGCCATGTGGAACTACATGGGCTGGGACAACGCCACCACCGTGGCCCAGGAAGTGGAAGATCCGCAGCGCAACTACCCTCGAGCCATGGTGGCTGCGGCTGCGCTTGTCGCCGTCACTTACATCCTGCCCCTGCTGGCCATGGCGCTTGCCGGACTGTCGGTGGATAGCTTCTCCACCGGCGACTGGATGACCGCGGCCAGCTTCCTCGGCGGTTCCTGGCTCGGCCTTGCCGTGGTGGCCGGCGGTGCCATCTGCGGCGTGGGCATGTTTAACGCGCTCATGCTGAGCTACACCCGACTGCCCATGGCTATGGCAGAGGACGGCATGCTCCCTCGCTTCATTGCGCGTAAAAATCGGCGCGGCGTGCCCTGGGTAAGTGTGCTGCTCTGCGGCCTGGCATGGGCGCTTGCCCTCCGCCTTCCGTTTGAGCGGCTCATCTCCATTGACCTGATCCTCTACGGCTCAAGCCTCATGCTGGAGTTTGTTGCCTTGATTGTGCTTCGCCTGCGTGAGCCCGAGTTGGAGCGGCCCTTCAAGGCAGGCAACCTGGCTTTTGCCTGCACCCTCGCCGTGGGGCCGGCTCTGCTCATTGGGTACGCTCTGTGGGCCTCGCGCGCGGAGAAGCTGACGGGCTCCTTCTCCGCACTGCTGTTTGCTTTGCTGGTGGCGCTGCTGGGCCCGGTGCTCTACTGGTGCACCGCGCTGCCCCTGGTCCGCCGCCGCCCAGAGGCGGTTCCCGCGTCAGAGTAACCCAGCGCCAGCCTTACTTGCTGTGCTTTTCCTTGCCCGCCTGTTTTGTCTTCGCGTCGTCAAACATCTTCACCGCCCGCAAAACGTGGTCGCGCGCATACGCCGCGTCATGCCAGCCCTTCACTTCCACGCGCTTGCCTTCCAGGTCCTTGTAGATGGAAAAGAAGTGCGTAATCTCTTTCAGCATGTGCGGATATATGTCGGTGTAGTTCCACACATTCGAGTACCGCGGGTTGTTTTTGCCTACGGCCAGCACCTTCTCGTCCAGAATGCCCTGGTCCAGCATCTCCAGCAGTCCGATCGGCCGAACCTCGTGCACGCAGCCCGGAAACGTGTGGCTCGGAACCAGCACCAGCACATCCAGTGGGTCGCCGTCATCGCTCAGCGTGGAGGGAATAAACCCATAGTCGCCCGGGTAGTGCACCGGAGAATGCAGATTGCGGTCCAGCTTGAAGACGTGCAACTGCTTGTCATATTCATACTTGTTCGTTGCGTCCTTGGGAATCTCGATCACGGCCCGAAATACTTCAGGGGACCGTTCGCCGATTGGCAACTCCAGATAGTTCACCATGCGTCCCACTTCTCCTTGGGGAAGGTTCGGTCCGGCACCGTCGTCTCCGGGCCGAATCATTCAGGAACGGCGTTCTGCTCCGCGCCGGGACTCCCGTCTGCCCGGTCTGCCTTGGCCGGCAGGCTCCGGTCCGCCCGGGGATTCCTTGACGTCAGGGCGGGAAATCGCCACAGCATCCTCCGACCATCTGCCGGAACCTCTATAATCAGCGATGATGAAGGCCCATGTCTATGTCACGCCGAAGCCATCGGTCCTGGATCCCCAGGGTCAAACCATTCAGAATGCCCTCCGCAAGATCGGCTTCGCAGATGTTACTGCCGTGCGCCAAGGCAAGTATTTTGCCCTATCCCTTGCAGTTGGTCTGTCCGTAGAGGCGGCTCGAGCCCAGGTGGAGCGCATCGCGCGCGAGGTGCTCACCAACCCGGTGATCGAGGAATTTACATACCGCATTGAGGAATAGCCCCTCATCTGCCTCCTTCGTACCCTTTCCCTTTCCGCTTCCAGACCCCCTTTGGGGTTGACGTCGCTTAAAATCGTTGCATGTGCGGCATTGTTGGTTATGTAGGCTCCAGGCCAGTGGTTCCGGTCATCCTCGAGGGGCTTCGGCGTCTTGAGTATCGCGGCTATGACTCGGCGGGCATCGCTGTCGGCAGCCCGGATTCGGCAACCCTCCGCGTCTCGCGCGCCCCCGGCAAGTTGCAGCGGCTTGAGGAAGTTCTCCGCGAGCACCCGCTGGAGGGTACCTTCGGCATTGGCCACACCCGCTGGGCCACCCATGGCCGCCCCACCGAGGAAAACGCCCATCCCCACCGCGACTGCACCGGTCGCCTGGTCGTCGTCCACAACGGCATCGTGGAGAACTACCTCACGCTCAAGCAAGAGCTCACCGCGCAGGGCCACAAGTTCGTCACGGAAACCGATACCGAAGTCATCGCGCACCTCATTGAGCAGCTGCAGAAGGACGCCGACGCCGCCGGCAAGCCCCTCTCGCTCGAGGCCGCCGTCCGCCTCGCCGTCAAGCGGCTCACCGGAGCCTTCGCCCTCGGCATCCTCTCCGCCGCAGAGCCGGACAAAATCATCGCTGCCCGCTCCGGGCCGCCGGTCGTCGTCGGCGTGGGCGAGGGCGAGTCCTTCGTCGCTTCTGACGTTCCCGGCATCCTCCATTACACCCGCAACATTTACTTCCTCGCCGACGGTGATATGGCCATCCTCACCCGCGACGGCGTGCAGTTTACTGACTTTGACGGCAACCCCGTCGAGCGCCAGCTAACGCGCATCCAGTGGGACCCCATCCAGGCGGAAAAAGGCGGCTACAAGCACTTCATGCTCAAGGAAATCTGGGAGCAGCCGCGCGCCATCCGTGACACTACGCTCGGCCGCGTCTCTCTGGACTCCGGCACCGTCTTCCTCGGCGAAATGGATATCGACGACGCCGCGCTGGCCGCAGCCACCAGCATCAACATTGCCGCCTGCGGCACCAGTTGGCACGCCGCGCTCACCGGCAAGTACATGATTGAGCGCCTTGCGCGCCTGCCCGTCGACGTGGACTACGCCAGCGAGTACCGCTACCGCGAACCCATCGCCAGCCCCGGAGCTCTGGGTTTGCTCATCACCCAGTCCGGAGAAACCGCCGACACCCTCGCCGCGCAGCGCGAAATGAAGACCCTCGGCTCCAAAACCGTGGCCATCTGCAACGTGGTCGACGCCATGGTGGCGCGCGAGGCCCACGGCGCCATTTACACCCACGCTGGCCCGGAAATCGGCGTCGCCTCCACCAAGGCCTTCACTTCTCAGCTCACCGCGCTCTTCCTGCTCGCGCTCAAGCTCGGCCAGCTCCGCGGCACTCTGGACGCAGCCCGCTCCATCGCGCTCATTGAGGAGCTGGGCCGCATTCCCGCAAAAATGATGGACCTTCTGCCCGTCTGCGCCACCCAGTGCGAGCAGCTTGCCAAGGAGTTCTCCACCGCGCGCGACTTTCTCTATCTCGGTCGCGGCATTCATTTCCCCATCGCGCTCGAGGGCGCGCTCAAACTCAAGGAAATTTCCTACATCCATGCGGAAGGCTATCCCGCCGGAGAAATGAAGCACGGCCCCAACGCGCTCATTGACGAAACGTTGCCCGTTGTTGTGTTGGCCACGTGTGACCATGCCGATCCCGCGTCCCGCCTGCGCTACGAGAAGACACTCTCCAACATCCAGGAGGTCACCGCGCGCTCCGGCCGTGTCATCGCCGTGGCCACGGAAGGCGACACCACCATCGGCGGCCTCGTCGAGCACGTCATCCACGTGCCCCACGCCGTCGAGTTGCTCTCGCCGCTCCTTGAGATTGTCCCGCTGCAGTTGCTGGCGTATTACATCGCCGTGCGCCGCGGCTGCGACGTCGATCAACCGCGCAACCTCGCCAAGTCCGTCACCGTCGAGTAGCCTGCGGCTACACCTTCAGCACGTCGCCTTCCCGAGCCACCATCTCATACAGCACCGGATTCACAAAGAAGCCCAGCACCAGTCGCGAAACCAGCCCAGCCACAATCACAATCGCGAAGGGCCGCTGCGTGTCCGATCCGACGCCCGTCGACAAGGCCGCCGGCAGCAGCCCCAGGCACGCCACAAGTGCCGTCATCATGATGGGCCGCAGCCGCAGCAGGGAAGCCTCCCGCGTCGCCGTCCGGATGTCCTTATTCTCCAGGCGCAGCTTATTGATGTAGGAGACAAGAATCACCGCAGTCTCCACAGAGACACCCATCAGCGCCAGCATGCCCAGCGCGGACGAGGCACTGAACGGCGTATGCGTCAGTTTCAGCGCCAGAAACGCGCCCGCCGGCACCGTCAGAATCACCCCCAGCGCAATCGTGATCGGAAACTTGAAGTTGCCGTAGAGTGCAAACAGAATCATGAAGATCAGCAGCACTGACAGGGGGCCAATGTACTCCATCTGGTGCTGCGCTTCCAGCAGTTCGCCGTACTCGCCGCCCCAGGTCAGCCGGTAACCGGCCGGCAAGGTCCGCGTGATGTCGGAAATTGCCTTCTGCCCCGCCTGCACCGTGCTCTGCAGGTCGCGCCCTTCCACGCTGTACTGCACGCCAATGTAGCGCGAGTTGTCCTCGCGGTAGATGAAGGAAGCGCCGGCGGCCTCGTGAATCTTCGCGAGCTCGCTCAGCGGAATCTGCTGGCCCGTCGGCGTCCCCACCAGCAGCGTGCCAATCTGCGCCGCGCTCTGGCGGAACTCCGGCTTCATTCGCACCACTAGGTCAAACAGTTTTTCGCCCTGGATCACCTGCGTTGCAGCCTGCCCGCCCACCGCGGTTTGCACCACGGCCTCCACGTCTGACACGTTGATGCCGTAGCGCGCAATCTTGTCGCGGTCCACGTCAATCAGCAGGCTCGGCTGTCCCAGCTCACGCACCACCGTCAGCTCCTTGAAGCCCGGCACCTTCGCCAGCCGCCGCTTGATCTCAAGAGCCTTGGTTTGCAGAACATTCAGGTCCGGCCCGTAAATCTTCACCGCCAGCGCGCTCTTCAGCCCGGTCAGCGCTTCGTCCACGGCGTCTTCGGCCGGCTGCGTGTAGTTGAAAATCACACCCGGGTAGGCCTCCAGATGCTTTTGAATGTCCGCTGTCAGTTCGGCCTTGGTGTGGATGGAACTCTTCTGCCACGAGGGATCGTCATAGGGTCTCAAACCCACGTAGAACTCGTCGTTGAAGAAGCCCGTGGCGTCCGTTCCGTCGTCCGGTCGGCCCAGCTCTGAGCCCACGTCGGTCACCATCGGATACTGCAGCAGCAGGTTCCGAACCTGCGGAGAAAATTTGCTCGCTGTTTCATAAGAGACGGTGTACGGCATGGTCGCGCGAATCCACAGCGCCCCTTCATCCAGATGCGGCATGAATTCTCCGCCGATGAACGGCACCAGCGCGATCGACGCAATAAAGATCAGCGTGGAGCCGATCATCGTCGCCCTCGGATGATCCAGGCACCACTCCAGTTGCACCGCGTACTTGTCGCGGACCCACTCGAACGGCTTGTTCGCGCGCTCATGCACGCCCTTCTTGAACCAGTACGCGCACATCACTGGCACAAACGTCAGCGTCAGGATCAGCGCGCCCACCAGCGCAATCGCAACCGTGTCCGCCATCGGCTTGAACAGCTTGCCGGAAGGCCCGCCAAGCGCATAAATCGGCAGGTAGCCAGCAATGATTACTGCTACGGAGTAGAAGATCGGCCGGTCTACATCCTTGGCCGCGGTCCGAATCACATCCTCCAGAGAATAGGCCTGCCCTTCCCGGTCGCCCAGCTCGCGGAAGATGTTTTCCACCATCACCAGCGTGCCGTCAATCAGAATTCCAAAGTCGATGGCGCCAATCGAAAGCAGGTTCGCGGGAATGCCGCGCGCATGCAGAAAGATGAAGGAAAACAAGAGCGACAGCGGGATGGTCAACGCCACAATCACCGCGGCCCGCACGCTCACCAGGAAGATCATCAGCACCACGAGCACCAGGATCATGCCCAGCACCATGTTGTGCTCCACCGTGTGGATGGTCAGGTGTACCAGGTCGCTGCGGTCGTAGTAGGGGCGCACCTTCACGTCCGGCGGCAGAATGCTATCGTTCAGCTGCCGCGTCTTCGCTTCCACGCCCTTCAGCACGTTCTGGGTCTGTTCTCCGCGACGCATCATGATGACGCCTTCCACCGCGTCATCCGTCTTGTTAAAGCCGAACTCGCCCAGCCGCGGCGCGTGGCCAATCGTTACTTCGCCAATATCGCGGACGCGCACTGGCACGCCATTCTGTGAGCCCACCACGATGTTGCCGATGTCGGAGGTGTCGCGGATCAGGCCGATGCCGCGCACATAGTAGAACTGCCCGCCCTGCGAATAGAATCCTCCTCCGGCATTGGAGTTGTTGACGGAAAGTTGCTGCAGCACCGCCGGAACCGTGATGTGGTAGGCGTAGAGCTTCGCCGGGTCCAGCAGTACCTGGTACTGCATCACCGTGCCGCCAAAGCCGGAGTCATCGGCCACGCCCGGAACCTGCTTGTATTCCCGATCCACCATCCAGTCTTCAATGGTCTTCAGTTCTTGCGGCGTGCGGTCCGGACTCTGCAGCACGTAGCGGTACACCAGTCCGGAGGGGCTGGTCAGCGGCGCCAGGGACGGCGCAACGCCCTGCGGAAACGCCACGTCGCTCAGCCGCTGGAACACCACTTCCCGTGCAAAGTAGTCGTCCGTGCCATCCTGGAAGGTCAGGATTACGTCCGACAATCCGTAGAGCGAGATGGAGCGCATCACCTTCATCTTCGGTGCGCCGTTCATCTCCACTTCCGTGGGAACAGTCACCAGTCGCTCCACCTCCTCGGCGGCGTGGCCCGGCCACTGCGTGATGATCTCCACCATCGGCGGCGAAAGATCCGGATACGCGTCCACCGGCATGTGAACAAAGGAAACAATGCCGCCCGCCGTGATAAACGCCACCAGCATCAGGATCAGCACCTTCTGCTGCAGCGCAAACTTCACAATACGATGAATCATGCCCGGCCGCCTCCTCAGTGCTGCAGCGAATTGGCAAACTGCAGGAACAGGCTGCCGTCGCCCACTACCTTCTCGCCGGCTGAAAGTCCCTTCACAATTTGCGTTTGCCCGTCCTGGCTCTCGCCCAGTTCCACATCTCGCCGGCCAAACTGGTTGTCCCCGCTGGCCACGTACACAAACGGCTGGTTGTCGTCATCGCGAAGCACCGAGGCGTTGGGCACGGTCACCGCGTTGGCCAGTTTCCCGGCCGTCACCGTCACCGTGCAGTACATGTCCTTCTTCAGCTTTTCTCCGGGATTGTCCACCACAATGCGCGCCTGCAGGGTCCGCGTGTTCGGGTCCAGCGCCGGAGAAACGTAGGAGATGCGCCCGTGAAAACTTTCCGGATACGCATCCGTGGACACCGTCACATCCTGGCCCGCACGCACATAGGCAAGGTCCGCCTGGTACACATTTGCCAGCACCCACACCGTGCTCAGGTCAGAGATGGTGAAGGCCTGCGTCTGCCCCGCCTGCACCACCTGTCCCGGCGCCACCAGCCGCTCCACCACTTCTCCGCCAATCGGCGCCAGCACCGGAATCTCCGCCGAACTCGCCGACTTCTGCAGCTGCGATGGATCCCGGATACCAAGAATCTTCATCCCCTGCTCGGCAGAGTCCAAATCGGCCTTTGCCTGGTTCCGGTCAGACTCCGCCTGTTCCAGATCGCGCTCGGCAATCGCCTGATGCTGGAAGAGGTCCTTCGCGCGCGCATAATTCTTCTCCGCCAGCCGGTAGCTGTCGGCAGCCTTCAGATATGCGTCCAGCAGCTGCGAGTAGTCCGGGCTGGTCACGTCCAGCATGGCCTGGCCGGCACGCACGCGTTCGCCCGGAACCACCAGGATGCGGCTCACCGGTCCGCCCACCTGTGTAATCACCGGCGTGGTTTTGAAGGCGTTGTACGCCACGGCCCCCGTCAGCCGCAGCGTGCGCGTCAGCGTCGTCGGGGCCACCGTCACCACCTGCACATGTCCCTTCTGGTTTTCCGGAATGGTAAACAGTCTCGGCGTGTCGGACTTGGACGCGTTCGTCGAGAACGAGGTCATCTCGCCGGCACTTCCCGAGCTGCCCCCATGGCAGGCCGTCAGCGCCAGAAGGGCCGTCAGCGCCAATGCGCCCGCGACCTTGGACCGGCAAGAAAAATGGAATCTATTCCTCATGGCAGGCTCCTCGTTCCCACGGCTTCCCGCAGTTGTTCCAGTGCATCCAGATACGAAGCCAGCGCCTGGCGATAACCAAGCTCCGTAGTGCGATAGCTTCGCTCCGCATCCAGAAAATCCAGCAGGCTGGCTGCGCCGCGCCGGTACGCATACTCGCTGATGTCGCGCGATTGCTGCGCCTCGTCCAGGTATCCGGAGCGATACAAGCTCACAATCTGGTCGTTCGAGCGCAGGCTCTCGTAGGCATCGCGCACGTCGGTCAGCACCTGCCCATTTGCGGCCTTCACCTGCTCCTGCGCCTGGGACACTCCGTAGCGCGCCCGTGCAATCTCGCCTTGGTTGCGGTCAAAAAACGGAAGCGGTATCTGCCCCAGCACAGAAACATCGCTCAGGTAAGCAAGGTGCGAGTAAGTTAGCTGCGCCGTCACGTCCTGCTTGCTGTTCGCCTTCTGCAGCGCCAGCTGGCTGCTGGCCGCAGTCACGCCCAGTTGCGCCGCACGCAGGTCCGGCCGATTCTGCAGGGCCTTCGCCTCAAAGTCGTCCACGTTTCCAGTCACAGGGACATACGCAAAGGAGCCCGCCACATCGTAGTCGGCGCTCACGGACTCGTACCCCAGCAGTTGCCGCAGGTCGCTGAGCCCCTGCACCCGCGCCAGCTTTGCCGCGGAAACATCGGTCTCAAACTGAAGCATCTGCAGCTTGATCTTAAGCAGGTCGCCGTTGCCAATGTCGCCGGCCTTGTAGCGCGCCTCGGCAATCGTCACCGTCTGCTGGAAGCTCTTCAAATCCCGCTCCGCCAGAGCCAGCGTGGATTCGGCCAGTTCCACACTGATGAACTGCGTCGCCACGCTGTAGGACAGGCCGCGCTCGCTGTCGGCCACCTGTGCTTGCGTCACCGCGGTTACGTCCCGGGCCGCCTGCTGCCGGTGCTGCCGCTTCTTTCCGCGCTCAAACAGGTAGCTCATGCCCAGGTCAAACTGCGCCAGGTTGTCGAAGTAGTCCCGGCTGAAGTTGCTCGGCTGGAACACCGGCAGAAAGTCAGAGTCGGCCACCAGCACAGGATTCGGCCGCAGATTCGCCGTCTTCTCCTCCGCCTTGCTCTGATCAATCGTTGTCCGCGCCGCCTGCAGCGTGTGATTGTGGTCGCGCGCCATGCGGATGGCCTCGTCCAGCGTGATCATCGGTGCGCCCGGCTTCTGCGCCAGCGTCTGTGCCGTTGGCGCCGGTGGGGACGAGCTCTGTTGCGGGGGCGACTGGGCCGCGGTTTCCATGGAAACCAGCAGCGCAGCCAAAAGAAGCGAATAGCGCAAAGGTTGCGAGCGCATAGGCGTTCACTCTCCTTGAAGCAGGGAACTGCACAAAATGGGTTATGCCCCTCGGGGCATTGAGGCGAGAGGAGGAACTAAGCGGGCGGCGCGCGCGCGGGAATCCGCTGCACAGCCATGCGCGCCATCTGGCGTACCGGCTCCACTTCCGGTCCGCTGCCAGCAGTAATCATGCAGTTGGACGGAGCCCCTGCCACCGATGGCTCAATGGCAAGATGGCAAAGCGGGCAGTTCAACGGCGAACAATTCACATGCGTATGACAGACCGCACCAAACGTTGTCCCCAGCAGCAGAACAATCAGCAGCACGGGAATCAGAATTCGCCAGTTGGGCTTTTGGTCAGGCATCGCTTTAGGGGTCGCGTCGTGAACTGGACTTTTCGCGGTTGTCCAATAGTGTAGCCCATCCGTTTCGCGTTGGAATACCTTTCTCATCCGAACCATCCGCTCCGCGTGCGCCCCAGCCCTGGCCGCAGGCCCGTCCCGTTCTTCTTTGGATCGGTCTGCATCCGTGTTCTCCAGCCGCTGCAAATCGCCGCAGCGCGGCTGCCCGTGCGTGCTCCTCCTGAGCAACATTTGCGGCTCCACACATTACCTGATCGTGCAACCATAGAGTGTGCAAACCTGCCGGGCTGTGTCGTTCGCGGCGCATTCTGGCGCGCTGCTCGCTTCTCATCCTTCAGGAGGTCTTCGCATGTCCGCTCTTTCTCAGCAGGAAGTCGCCACGCGCCTCGTCACTTTGCCATCCTGGCAGGTTGTCTCCGGCGCATTGGAGCGCGTCTTCAAGCTCCCGGATTTCGTCGCCGCGCTCGCCTTCGTCAACCAGATCGGAACGCTCGCGGAAGAGGCAGGCCATCATCCGGACATCGACATCCGCTACAACCGCGTCCGAATCGCCCTGGTCACGCATGACGCCGGCGGCATCACCGCAAAGGACTTCGACCTCGCCGCCGACATTGACGGGCTGGCCTAGTCTCCCCCGCCCACCGCGGCCCCAAGTGCCTGCCGGAGCAGCCGTTGCCTCCGCGGCAGGCCCACTTCTGCTCCCTCCCGCGGGCAGCCTTTGCGCTTGCGGCAGTTGACCCCGCGCCCGACTACCGATATAGTGGGCCTATGAGTTTCTGCTCCACCCCGGCCATGGGTTGCGCATGTTGTTGCGCAGTGCGCCGGTGTGTGGGGTAAGCCAGAACTAAACTCAGTTCCATCCCCATAAGCCCGCGCTGCAGAGTCCCTGCCGCCGCGGGTTTTTTCTTTTTCCGCACAAAACACACACTGGAGAGCCCTTGACCATGTTCCCCGCAACCGCCCGCAGCCCCGCCCGCCGCATACCGTCGCGTGGGCCCGCGCAGCGCGCTCTGCTCCACGTCCAGGCTCTTCGGGAGGCACATTCATGAGCGTCAAAGATCGGCTCACGCACCTGCAGCTGCTCGAAGCCGAAAGCATTCACATCCTCCGTGAGGTCGCGTCGGAGTTCCAGCGCCCGGTCATGCTCTACTCCATCGGCAAGGACTCCTCCGTCATGCTGCGCCTTGCGCAGAAGGCCTTCCATCCCGGCCCCATTCCGTTTCCCCTGCTCCACGTGGACACCGGCTACAAGTTCCGCGAGATGCTCGAATTCCGTGACCGCTACACCGCCGAGCTTGGCGTCAAGCTCATCGTCTGGCGCAATGAGGAGGCTCTCGCGAACGGCGCCAATCCCGTTGCCCTGGGCACTCAGCGCTGCTGCGGCCTGCTCAAGACTCAGGCTCTGCTCGACGCACTCCGCGCTCACGGCTTTGACGCAGCCTTCGGCGGCGCGCGCCGCGACGAAGAAAAATCCCGCGCCAAAGAGCGCATCTTCTCCTTCCGCGACGCGGCCGGCCAGTGGGACCCCAAGAATCAGCGCCCCGAACTGTGGAGCCTTTTCAACGCGCGCATCGCCCCCGGCGAAAGCATTCGCGTCTTCCCGCTTTCCAACTGGACCGAGCTCGACATCTGGCATTACATCCATCTCGAAAACATTCCCATCGTGCCGCTTTATCTGGCAAAGGAGCGCCGCATGCTCGTCCGCTCCGACGGCCTCATCCCCGCCGAGCAGCCTTTCGTCAAGGGCCTGCCGGGAGAAGAGCAGTGGGTCAAGTGTCGCCTCCGTTCGCTCGGCTGCAGCCCCTGCACCGGCGCCATCCGCTCAGATGCTGACACCGTTCCCAAAATCATCGCTGAGCTCATGGAAGTGCGAAACTCCGAGCGCGCCAATCGCATCATTGACCACGACCAGGATGGCTCCATGGAGCTGAAGAAACGCGAGGGCTACTTCTAATGAGCACCACCGAAGAAAGCATCGCCGCAAGCGCGCTGCTGGCCGACGATTCCGATCTCCGCATCGAGCAGCATCTGGAAGCCGAGCGCGGCAAGGACCTGCTGCGTTTCAGCACCGCCGGCAGCGTGGACGACGGAAAGTCCACCCTCATCGGCCGCCTGCTGTATGACTCACGCAACGTCTACGACGACCACATCCAGTCCGTCACCCGCAACTCGGCCATTGATTTCGCTCTGCTCACAGACGGTCTCCGCGCCGAGCGCGAGCAGGGCATCACCATCGACGTCGCCTATCGCTTCTTCTCTACTCCCAAACGCAAATTCATCATCGCGGACACCCCCGGCCACGAGCAGTACACACGCAACATGGCCACTGGAGCCTCCACCGCAGACGTCGCCATCGTTCTCGTCGACGCGCGTAAGGGCATCCTCGACCAGACTCGTCGCCACGCCTGTATCGCCGCGCTGCTCGGCATCCCCACCGTCATCGCCGCCATCAACAAAATGGACCTCATGGACTTCTCCGGGGAAGTCTTTGAGCAACATCAGCAGTCGCTGCGCGCACTGGCCCATCGCCTGCAGATTCCCGAGCTCATCGCCGTCCCCGTCAGCGCGCTCGAGGGCGACAACATCGTCCATCGCAGCAGCCGCATGCCCTGGTACACCGGGCCCAGCCTGATGGAACTGCTGGAGACCGTGCCGCTCGCCATCGAGCGCACGCAAACCAGCCTCCGCTTTCCCGTGCAGCGCGTCATCCGTCCGCATCAGGACTTCCGCGGATTCGCCGGACAAATCACCGCCGGCACCGTGCGTCCGGGCGATGAAGTGGTTGCTCTGCCATCCGGCCGCCGCACGCGCGTCCGTTCCATTGCCACGTGGGATGGCGATCTGGCGCAGGCCAGCGCGCCGCAATCGGTCGTTCTCACCCTGGAAGATGAAGTCGATGTCAGCCGCGGAGAAATGATTGCATCGATCGCCGATCTTCCGCACCGGACCCGGCATTTTCAAGCCACCGTGGTATGGATGCACGCCAGGCCGCTTCGCCCCGGATCGACCTATCTGCTCAAGCACACCACGCAGACCGTGCGCGCCCACGTCGTCTCCATCCGTTCGCGCATGGATGTTGTCAACCTGGAGGAGCGCCCTGCAGATCAGCTCGGCCTCAATGACATCGGCGAGGTCGTCATCGAAACCAGCCGTCCTCTCATGGCGGATCTCTATCGCTCGAGCCGCACCACCGGAAGCTTCATCCTGATTGATCCAGAGGACAATGCCACCGCGGGCGCCGGCATGATTCGCACCATTGCAGACGCGACCGCCACCGGTTCAGAAAATGATCGCGCGCCCCGAGGCCTGCTCGCACTGGGCAACCGCGCGCATCTGGCTGCCGAACTCGAGCGGTCACTGCTTCAGTCTGGCGCTGTTGTCCTTCGCACCCGCGTTCCCTTGTCGCCCTCGCTGGTGGCCATCGCCCGGCTCGGCGCCTTTGTGCTGCTGGAGAGTGACGAGCCCGCCCCCATTACCCTCACCGCGGCGCATGTTGCCAACACCACTCCCCACGCGCTGGCCTTTGAAGAGCCGGATGCGATCCTCGATGAAATTGAGCGCCTCGGCGCAATTCCCAATGGAGAAGATATCAATGACGACGGACTTGGCATCTGATGTGAAACAGCGCGCCAGTACAGCGCGCGAGTTCCTGCTGGAGCGATTGAAGAATACCGCGGATGTCTGCGTCACCAGCAGCTTCCAGGCCGAGGACATCGTCGTCCTCCACATGGTGCGCGAAATTCTTCCGGATGTCCCCGTGCTTTTCCTGGAGACCG
>DATKTQ010000125.1:0-3060 GCA_035531055.1 Occallatibacter sp.
CGCCATCCGCAAATTCTCCGCCCTGCCCGCGCAGCGCATGCGCCTCACCGATCGCGGCGTCCTCAAGCAAGGCATGTGGGCCGACATCGTCGTCTTCAACCCCTCGACCATCACCGACAAGGCCACCTACGCCGACCCCGCGCAGCTCTCCGTGGGCATGGACTACGTCCTCGTCAACGGCGTCCCCGTCATCCGCCAGGGCAAAATGACCGGCGCACTCCCCGGCCAAGTCCTCCGCGGCCCCGGCTACGCGCCATAGAGACAGGCGAGACAGGTGGCCCACATCTGACCCGGCAACGCCAATCGGGTCCCCACATCTCCCGCTTTTGAAACATGGGGAAGCACGATCCCCCACCGCACGCCAAACGGACAACGGAAAACCGGACCACGGACAACTCGCCCCACCCTTCCCCATATACTCGTAGTGCAATCAGGAGGTTGTTGAATGATGTTCGGGAAACTTTCGCTGGCGCTGGCCGGCTGTGTCTTACTCAGTGGCGTGGCTTCGGCACAGGCGCCCAACACGCTCACACCGCAGGAAAAGCAGGACGGCTGGCAGTTGCTCTTTGACGGCCATGACTTCAACGGCTGGCACTCTTACCTGCAGAAGGGCACCGGTAGCGACTGGTCCATCGTCGATGGCGCCATCCAACTGAAGAAGACCAACCAGGACCCGCCCGCCGACTATGACGACATCGTCACCGACGGCGAGTACACCAACTTCGACCTCAAGCTGGAGTGGAAGGCCCGCCCCTGCATTGACTCGGGCGTCATGTTTTACGTGCATGAGGCGCCCCAGTACCACGACACCTACGACACCGGCGTCGAAATGCAAATCGCCGACCTTGCCTGCACCGTCCCCGACAGCCGCATCCTCATGGAGCGCTCCGGCGACATCTTCGACATGATCTCCGACAACGTCGAGTGGGTTAAGCCCGCCGGCGAGTGGAACCAGTTTGAAATCCTCTCCAACCACGGCCACCTCACCCTCTTTCAGAATGGCCACCAAGTCATCGAAACCCAGCTCTGGGACGCGCACTGGAACCAGCTCATCGCCGGAACCAAATTCGCCAAAATGCCCGGCTACAGCAAATACCACACCGGCCGCATCGCCCTCCAGGGCACCGAGCCCAAAGGCGAGCCCGGCGTCAAACTCTCCTTCCGCAACATCATGATCAAAAAGCTCTAACTCGAAACATTCTCCGGAAGGCCGGGCGGATTGCCCACAGGCATTGCGCCCGCCGCCCTCCGGATGACCTTGCCGTAAGCCACCTCTCTTTTATCGTCTTCGCCGCCGTCCCGGCCGCCACTCAGCTGCTCCTCCCTTCCGGCCCGCAAACTTCCAACTCCGCAAGTCTCAAACTGCTGTACACTTCTCCGCACGGTCAGACCTCTTCCCCAAAGACACAGCTGACTAAATCACTACAGGAGAAAGACCATGAGCAAGAAAATGTGGAGTGTCCTCGCGGGGTTGTGCGGTCTTGGCGTGCTGGCCTGTTGTTCCGCGCCGTCCGTCGCACAGGCCCAGGAAAAACCACCCCTCTACTCGTACGTTTCCAACTGGCAGATTCCCCGGGCAAACTGGCCTGAGATGGCAAAGGGAGACTCAGCCGAGCAAGCCATGATGCAGAAGGCGCTCGAAGACGGCACCCTCGTGGGATACGGAAATGACCAGAACCTCGTCCACCAGCCCGACGGCTGGACCCACGACGACTGGTTCGCCTCCACCTCTCAGGCCGGAATTTTGAAGATCCTCGCCCAGCTCTACAAGTCGCCCGGCAGCACCTCTTCCGTACTGGCCAGCGCCACCAAGCACTGGGACCTGATGCTCATCAGCCACTACTACAACTGGAAGCCCGGTGCCTCCTGGAAAAGCGGCTACGTCGCCGTCGCATCCTACAAACTCAAGAAAAACGCGCCAGACAATGCGATCCGCATGATCAGCAAGGACATCATCGCGCCCGTCATGGAAAAGCTGCTCGCTGACGGCACCATCGTCGAGTATGAAATCGACACCGAGGCCGTTCACACCTCTGCGCCCGGCAGCTTCATGATCGTCTACGTTTGCCCTGAGGCGGATGGCCTCGACAAGGTCGATGCGGCGGTTGTTGATTCGATGAAGACCAGCCCACTCTCCGGCCCGCTCTTCGGTTCCGCCGTCGACATGAGCGCACACCGCGATGAGATCGGATTCGGCAACGGCGTCTTCAAATAGACCCCCCATCTCCGCCCTGGCTGCCCTTCCGGCAGTCGGGGCGGACCCTCCACCACTCCCGCTCCACATCCCACCGCAGTCAACCCCCGCCAGCCGTCCGCTTCCGCCAACTCCCTCATTCCACTCGCAAGAAACACCGCGCCATTTTGCAGAATATTTCCCCCATCCGCCGCACAATAAGGATGGAGCAGAAACCACCTCGGCCCGTGCTCTTTGATTTCTGACAACTGACAACTGCCCCGCAGGGGCACAGACCCCCCTCCCCCCCATATACGAAATTTGCAGTTTTCCACAGCAAATTTGCAGATTAATTCAGGAAGTGTGAAACACCTTCGCCCGGTTCCAATGCACAGTTCCATCAGCCGCACGCGCATCCCGCCGCCACATCGTTCTGCCGTTTCCCCCACGCATGCCCTACTCTTAACCCATGACCGATCGCGAACTCGTCGCGCGCATCGCCCGCTCACCCGGCGGCAAAGCCGGCTACAAGCAACTCATCCGCGAGCTCGGCCTCGGCGGCGGCCGCGAGCGGCGTCTCCTGCTCGAGCAGCTCGCCCGCCTCACCGTGCGCGGCCAGCTCACGCAGCTTGATCGCGAACACTGGAGCCTCCCACGCGCCGCCGCATCGCGCGACAATCTCCTCGCCGGCCGACTCGATCTCCACCGCGACGGCTACGGCTTCGTCCGCCCCAACCCGCGCCAGACCTCCGGCGTGCAGGAAGACGTTTTTGTTCCGCCCTCGGAAATCAACGGCGCCATGCAGGGCGACCAGGTCCTCGTCGAGCTCGAACCGCCCCGCGCTGATGGCCGCCGCCTCGGCCGCATCGCCCGCATCCTTGAGCGCC
>DATKTQ010000126.1:0-2126 GCA_035531055.1 Occallatibacter sp.
CCGAAGTGAAGAGTCCGGCGATGACTGGCCAGTGGGAGGCATTTCTCAAAAAGATCCAATTCGGTGAAGCCGAGTTGGAACCATTCCTCGATGGCATCGGTCAGTATGTACGTGCCGTAGTCGGCAAGGTCTGTCAGACTCCGCCGGTCGAACAATCGTCGGCGGTCTCCACATCTCCGAAGATCTCCGATTCTCCTCATCTTCCAATCCCAGCGAAGGTTCTCAACAGCACAAATCTGACCGAGTTGCTGCAATCCGCGTTCGGCTTTTCAGCATTCCGACCTAATCAGGAGGCCGTCTGTCGGGCGGTGATGGCGGGAAAGGACGCGCTGCTGGTGATGCCGACCGGCTCGGGCAAGTCGCTTTGTTACCAGTTGCCAGGCTTGGCGCGAGGCGGGACAACTCTCGTCATCAGTCCGCTGATCGCACTGATGGACGATCAGGTGCTGAAGCTGAAGCAGCTCGGCTTCGCTGTCGAGTGCATTCATTCGGGTCGCGATCGCGAGACTTCCCGCCGCGTCTGTTCCGACTATACATCCGCGCATAAATAAAGGGACATAGTGCTCAGCAAAAAGGAGTCAAGTAGGAACGGATCAGCTGGGGGTGGGACTGCATTTCCCCAAAGACCCGGGTTAGAGTGGCAAGCAGGGCGTCCACGCCGCCGAAGAAGCGGTTGTGCGTGCCGTTCTTGCGGGTGTGCTGCCACAGCCGTTCGGTAGGGTTCAATTCCGGCGAGTAGGGTGGCAACTGATGCACTTCCAGCCAATGCCGGTTGGACCTGAACCATGCCCAGACCTCCGCATCCTTGTGGTAGGAGGCGTTGTCCTGAATCAGAATCGCGCCCGGGCGGCGGTACGGCCGGGCAAGCTGTTCGAGGAAGCCGAGGTAGGTGGCGGCGTTGAAGACGGTGTCTTGGCGATAATCGAACCGTGTGCGCCAAAGTTCGATGGCGCCGAGAATCTTCACGCTCCTGCGTTCTCCGGTCACGGGGACTTCCGGCGGGCATCCAACGCGGCTCCAGGTGGCGTGGAGGGGCGAGTCTTGCCGGAAACTGGCTTCGTCGGTGAAGAGGCGGGCGCAGTGCTGCGAACGGGCTTTTTTTTAAGGGCGGGATAGATGTGACGACGCCATCGGTCCTGCGCCGCGGCGTCGGCGCGGGCCAATACGCGGCGGGGACGTTGCACGGAAAATCCCCAGCCGTGAAGCAATTTGCGCACATGGCCGGGATGATACTGAACGCCAAACTCTTCCTCGATCACCCAGGCAATCATGGGCGAAGTCCAGATGCCGGTGTCCAGACCGTAAGCTACCGGACCGCTGTCGAGGATATCCTCCAGTTGCTGCTGTTGCTTCTCCGACAGCTCCGCCGGCCGGCCGGATCGATACCCCTCCAGCAGACCCTCCACGCCCTCGGATTCATAGTTCAGCAGCCAGGCGGAGACCTTGGACCGGGGCGCGTCAAGAATCCCGGCCAATTCGCCGCTCGAATGTCCCTGGGAATTCAACACCACGGCGCGCAACCGCTTCGCCACGCGGTAGGCCCCGTCTCTCTCCGCCTCCTTGCTCAGGCGAAGCAACCGCTGACAGGTGCTGGGATGCAACCGCAACAGGCGTGGCAGCATACGGCCTCCAACACCAGTATGCTATATATGTCCCTTTCTTTATGCGCGGATGTATATTGCGACTGCGCCGGCGCCACCAGAAGACCTTGGAGGCTGCGAAGTACAAGCGCATCCGCGCTTCCATCTCTCTTCAGTATGGAAATACGATCGAGGTGCGGCTGCGCCTGCCCGCTTTGGTCTCGCCAGCGCTGCGAGCGGTCGCGGCGGAACACTTCGATGCAGACGGACTTCTGCGCCGCGAGCGTTACCTGCAATTTGGCGAGGTGCTGGAAACTCTTCGGAACGCGGACGGCCACGCGGTCATTTATCCTAATTGCGCGGAAAACCCCGTCCTTCAGGGCGGGGATGCAGAGCGCGGTGAGGGAAGCTCGCCTCAACTCGGCGTCTGCTGTTGTTCGATGTACTGGCGAATGCTGGAGATGGGTGCACCTCCACAACTTCCCGCGAAGTAGCTTGGGGACCACAATGCCCCACCCCAGAGCTTCTTGCGGATACTGGGATACT
>DATKTQ010000127.1:0-22793 GCA_035531055.1 Occallatibacter sp.
CCGTTTTGAAAGTGAGTGACGACAAAATTGACTACAATCTGGCCAATTTCGTGTCTTTCTGCTGCTCTCAAGTGCTCTAAGTTTTTGATTTTATTGGCTCCTCAGGTAGGACTCGAACCTACAACCCTTCGGTTAACAGCCGAATGCTCTGCCATTGAGCTACTGAGGAGTGTCTGGCGCTGGATTGTCCTCTTTCAAAGTATCAAACTGCGGGTCCGCAGTCAAAAGCCGGACACCCCTGAAGTACCTTCCTCCCAGCCCAGGAGATAGGATAGAAGAAGCTCTGTTTGGAGGCTCGCATGTCCCGCATTTCCCGCCTGGACCGCAGCCAGGTCACACCGGATCTGGCCACCCTTTTCGATAAGGTCTTCGCCCAACGCGGCAACGTGCCCAATATGTTCCGCGTCATGGCGCACCGCCCGGAGATCTTCGCCACCATGCAGGCTCACTTTGGCGCCGTCCTGAGCACCGGCACCGTCTCCACCCGGCTCAAGGAACTCCTCATCGTCCGCACCAGCCAGGTGAATGACACGCCCTACTGCCTCGCCAGCCACACCATTCTTGCCCGCGGTCTGGGATGGACCGACGACCAGCTTGCCCACCTTGCCGACTGGGCTCGGCGCGACGATTTCGCCCCGGCGGAAAAAGCCGCCCTGCGTCTTGCGGAAACCGTCACGCGCGACGCCCATGCCGTCACCGATGAGCAATTTGCCGAGCTTCGCACCTACTACTCAGAAGGCGAAATTGTGGAGTTGCTTTGCGCCATCGGCTTGTTTAATTACTTCAATCGGTTTAACAACGCGCTTCAAATGGAGCCCACCAAACCCGGCGAAGGCGGCTGCGCTCCCGCCGCAATGGAGCCGGCAACTGCCGAATAGCCTCCCGCAAAACACCAACCTCACAAGGAGTCCGGACTCTCCCCGCATGAAACTCACACTTCCTCCCGGCGATTTTCGCGCCTATCTGTTCGACTGCGATGGCACCATCGTCGACTCCATGCCCCTCCATTACGTCGCATGGAAGGCAACCCTGGCCGAATGGAACTGCGACTTCGACGAGACGCTCTTTTACGCCTGGGGAGGCCGCCCCGTCGCAGAGATCATTTCGTCTCTCAACCAGCGCAACGGCCTCCAGATGCCTGTGGCCGATGTCGCGCACCGCAAGGAGACCCGTTACCACGAGCAGTTGCACCAGCTCAAGGCCATCCCGGAGGTCGTCGAGCATATTCATGCCCAGCACGGCCGCATCCCTCTCGCCGTCGACTCCGGCAGCCGCCACAACTCCGTTGTCGACTCCCTCACCGCGCTCAACCTGCTCAGCAAGTTCCAAACCCTCGTCTGCGCTGAGGATTACCAGAACGGCAAGCCTGCGCCGGATGCCTTTCTCCTCGCCGCGGAGCTTCTTGGAGTCCCGCCCGCCGACTGCCTCGTCTTTGAGGACACGGACTTGGGAATCCAGGCAGCAACCGCGGCAGGCATGGCCTCCGTCCGCGTGCCGCAGCCGTCGCTGAGTGTCACTACCTAGGGAACTTCCTCCGCCGTGGCAACGTAAATAGGCTCATTGCCGCTCCCACGGCAGGAGGACCATGCTCATCACACCGGTTCGTCCCGAGCTTGCACAACCTGTTTCCCCGCCCCGCGTCCAATGGACTGCCCTGCTCGGCATCGCCGCCGCGGTTGCGCTTTTGCACATGCTCACCAACGGCCGCTACGGCTTTCATCGCGATGAACTCCAGTTCCTCAGCGATGCGCGTCACCTCGACTGGGGCTTCGTCGCCTACCCGCCGCTCACGCCGCTCCTCCAGCACATCGGCCTCTCGCTGTTTGGCCTTTCGATTGTCGGGCTCCGCATCTTCTCCGTCCTCGCCCAGGCCGCGGTCATCGTGGTCAGCGGTCTTATGGCCCGGGAGCTTGGCGGCGGCCGCTTCGCGCAGATCATCACCGCACTTGCCGTGGCGTTTTCGCCATTACCTCTCTTCAGCGGCACGCAGTTTCAATACACCAGCTTCGATTTTCTATGGTGGGTGCTGATCGCCTACTTCGTCCTCCGCCTGCTTCGCACCGGCAATCCCCGCTGGTGGATTGCCATCGGCGCCGTCATCGGCCTCGGCCTGGAAACGAAATACTCCATCGTCTTTTTCGTTGCCGGAATCCTCACCGGCGTCGTCTTCACCCACGCTCGCCGTCACCTCGCCGGCACATGGTTCTGGGCCGGCGTCGCGTTGGCGCTCCTCATTTTTCTGCCCAACTTCGTCTGGCTCCTTCGCCATGATTTCATCTCTTACACCTTCCTCCAGCACATCCACGCGCGTGACGTCGGTGAAGGTCGCGCCAACGGATTCCTCAAAGACCAACTCATTTACGGCGCCAACCTCGCCGCCCTGCCTCTCTGGATCACCGGGCTCGTGGCCTTCCTGCGCAGCAGCCGTTATCGCATGCTCGCCTGGATGTACATCGTCCCGCTCGCGCTGTTTTTCTTCGGCAAGGGACGCTTTTATTACGCAGCCCCGCTCTACCCCATGCTCATCGCCATGGGCGCGTCACGCGCCGAGATCTGGCTTGCCGGCATGCATCGCTACCTTCGTCGCGCTTTTCTCTCTGTCTTCTTCGCGGCTTTTGGCGTCATCAGCGCTTACATCTGCGCGATCATCATCCCCCTCGCCGCTTCGGGTCCGTTGCGCACCTTCGCGCTGAAGAACAATGGCGACCTGCGCGAGGAGATCGGCTGGAATCAACTTGTCAAAACTGTTGCCGACATCCGCGACTCGCTCTCGCCCGAGCAGCAAGCTCACCTTGGCATCACCACCTCCAACTACGGCGAGTACGGTGCCATCGAAATTCTCGGTCGCGCCTACGGACTCCCCGAGCCAATCGGCACGACCAACTCCGAGTGGCTCCGTGGTTATCCGACCCCGCCGCCGACCACAATCATTGTTCTCGGACTCGGCCCCAAGGAGGCCAATCAAATCTTCACGGGCTGTCGCCTTGCCGGTCACAACGGCAACTCCGAGGGCGTCAAAAACGAAGAGAGGCAGGACCACCCCGACATTTTCGTCTGTGGCCCACCGCGCGAGCCCTGGTCTGTCCTTTGGAAAAATCACAGAGACTTCGGATGATCCCGGAATGCCCAACGTCAATAGAGCAGCACCGCCACGCGATACACCGTAAAGCTGTTTTCGGCCGAGTGAGCCGGACACGCACCCACCTCTGCCATGCGGAATCGCCCTCCACCCAGCCGCTCGGCCAGCTGTCGCGGTAGCTGGCTCAGGTCCGCGCTCTGCCAGCGCATCACGAACATGGGCTCGCCCCCGGTCAGCCGCGCAGGCAGTCCCTGATTCATCGTGCAGGCCGCGCGCGCATCTCCATGTTCCCGGCGAATCCTGATTCCGCTCACGCGAATCAGGCTCTCCACCTGTGCCTCCACCTCCGCAGCGGAAAGCACCTCTACGAAGCGTTCAAAATCCTCCACCGCATACAGCGCCCCATGACTCTCCACCACGCCAATCCCCACGCGGTTCACCTCCGGGTTCAGCAGGTTTTTCCGGTGCTCCGTGGAGTGCATCCAGCCGTCGTGAATCTGCGCTGGATACGCGCCAACGGCCACGTTCTCTTCAATCAGGCTGAAGTGCGCCCCCGCGGCTCCCGCCCGCTCGGTCAGGCTCATCTCGCCGCCGTATCGATGCGCAATCGGGCCCTCCGCCGCCATTCGCTCGCAGTGCCGCAGCGCGGCCACGGCCAGCGCCGAATCCCACTTGAGCTCCGGCGCTCCGGCCTCCGCGCGCGCCTGGTTGGCCAACGCAAACAGTTGTTCCGCTGCGCCGTGCATCACCGCACCGTCCGCCTGGCGTCCATATCGGCTCTGTTGTCCCAGTGCCACCGCCGGCACTGCCAGTAGAAACACAAGCCACATCCCCTGCTTCCGAATATCCATGATTCCTTAGACCCGGCTCTCCCCGCTCCGTCGCGGTATCCTTGCAGTGCGCATGTCATTTCTATCAGTAGACCGGCTTTCCTCGCTGCGCATGCGCGCCCGCCGCCAGCCCCTGGCGCTGGTCGGCATCCTTCTGCTTGTCACATTCGTCTTCGGCGGTCTCGCCGCTCCCTGGCTCGCGCCGTATAACCCTAACTCCATTGACCTGATGCATCGCCTCGAGAGCCCCTCCGTCGCCCATCCAGCCGGAACAGACGAGCTCGGCCGCGACACCCTTTCACGCCTGCTCTGGGGCGCCCGCATCTCGCTTACCATCTCGGTCAGCGTCGTCAGCGTTTCTCTCCTTCTCGGTCTCACCGTGGGCGGTCTGGCCGGCTATCTCGGCGGGTGGGTTGACCTCGCACTCACCACTTTCGCCATGAACACCTTTCTTGCCCTGCCCGGAATCCTTCTTGCCATCGCGTTTGCCGCTTTCCTTGGCCCCGGCTTTACAAATCTGATCCTCGCCCTCGCCATTGGCGGATGGGCCGGATACGCCCGCCTCGTCCGAGCCCAGGTCCTTTCCGTCCGCGAACGAGAATACGTGGAGGCCGCCCGCGCCCTTGGGGCAAGCGGGCTGCGCATCTTCTTCCGTCACATCCTGCCCAACATCGTCCAGCCCATCCTCGTTCAGGCAGCCATTGGCATGGCCGGCGTCATCCTTGCCGAGGCGACACTCTCCTTTCTCGGTCTTGGCATTCCGGCCCCGGCGCCCAGTTGGGGAGCCATGCTCAACGACGCCCGCCTCCACCTCTTCGACTCTCCCCACCTGGTCCTCTTCCCTGCCGTCGCTGTCGCCAGTGCCGTCCTCGGCTTCAACTTCCTCGGAGACGCGCTGCGCGACCAGCTTGACCCTCGCACGAGGCTGGAAATGGGTCTATGATGTGCCCATGTTCACGCTGAGCAAAGGCGATTGCGAGCACTGCAGCCGGACCTTCCATTACCAGCTCTGGCAAGCCGGCTTTGGCGACTTCTCTTACGCGTACTGTGACTCCTGTGGCACCCTGGCCGTCTTCAACTTCTCGAACCAGAAGCTAAATGCCCTGCCCGCGCTCTCTGAGACGCATCGTGCGATCGACGCAGCCTGGGAGCCCCACCTCGCCCCCTGTGGCTGTGGGGGCCGATTCCGCAAAGGAGCCGCACCCCGCTGCGTCCATTGCAACTCCATCCTGTCGCCGGAGTACGCCGCCAGTTACATTGAGCGAAACTCCACGGAGCGCCTCCGCGGCTGGCACTGGCAGAACAACTGGAACGCCGATTACTGCCTTGCCATCGAGGATCCCCACGAGCCCGGAACCCTTCGCCAGGTTACCGATCCCATCCTTGAAGCTGTGCCTGCCCCCGGCAAAAAGCCCGGGAACGTCCACCTTGGCCGCGATGGATGAAGATCGGCGTCGTCAGCGATACCCACGGCCTGCTGCGTCCCCAGGTACTCACCGCCCTCCATGGCGTTGAGCAGATCCTGCACCTCGGAGATGTCGGCATTCCCTCCATCCTCAAGTCGCTCGCGCAAATCGCCCCGGTCCACGCCATTCGCGGCAATATCGACTCCTCCGGCCCTTGCAGCCGCCTGCCGGAAACCGATGTGCTCCTTTTTGAGGGCTGCTACCTCTACCTGCTCCACGACCTCGGCACGCTTCACCTCGACCCCGCCGCCGCCAAATTCGCCGCCGTGCTCTACGGCCACTCCCATCAGCCTCACATCGAGCACCGCAAGGGCGTCCTCTACTTCAACCCCGGTTCCTGCGGCCCTCGCCGCTTCGAGCTCCCCATCACCCTCGGCCTGCTCGAAATCCGCGACGGACAACTGACCCCAAACCTCATCCATTTGCTCTAGGGTGTATCCACCTATGCGGAACTTAGAGCCGCATCCGCGGATTCACCCACCGATACACCACATCCGTCAGCAGGTTCACCAGCACATACGTCAGCCCGATCGACAGCAGGCAGCCCTGCACCAGTGCGTAGTCGCGGTTGGAAATCGAGTCCACCACCAGCCGCCCCAGCCCCGGCCAGCTGAAAATCTTCTCCGTCACAATCGCGCCGGCCAGCAGCGCGCCAAACTGCAGCCCCACCACCGTGATAATCGGCACCAACGCGTTGGGCAGCGCATGACGGCACACCACCGCCCACTCGCTCAGCCCCTTGGCCCGCGCCGTGCGGATGTAGTCCTGCCCCAGTTCCTCCAGCATCGCCGTGCGCACCATGCGCGTCAAAATCGCCGCCAGCGAAGCGCCCATCGCCACCGAAGGCAAAATCAGATAACGCCAGTCAATCTCCCCGCGCGCTCCGCCCGCACTGGCTCCTGACACCGGCGTCCAGCCCAGCACAATCGAAAACACCAGAATCAGCACCGGCCCCAACGCAATCACCGGCACCGAAAGTCCGAACAGGCTCACTACGGAAAGCGACTGATCCACCCATCGCCCGCGCCGCACCGCCGCCAAAATTCCAGCGGGCAGGGCCAGCGCCAGAGCAATGCCCAGTGCCGTCAGCGTCAACGCCAGTGTGTAGGGGTACCGGGTCACAATCAGGTGAGAGACAGAGTCGTGCAGTCGGATGGATTCGCCCAAATTGCCATGTAGCACCCCCGCCCAGTAGTGGACGTACTGCTTCCACATTGGCTGGTCGAGGCCATATTGATGCCGCAGTGCGCTAATGTCCGCGGGGGTTGCGCCCTCCCCCAGCATCTGCAGAATGGGGTCGCCGGGCACCAGATGGATGAGCACAAAAACCAGTGACACTACCAGCCAGACGACTGGTAGTGTCAGCAGAAGGCGAAGAAAAATTTGCTTCATGGTCTCGCTTCCAACCATACAAGGTCGGAGCGAAGTGAGGAAATGCGGTCAACCGCCGCTGACCAGGCGCCGATCGGCAGAAACTTCAGCCGAAGCTTACCGCGTCTGTCCGCCGTTGAAAAGCCGACTGTACTCCCGAACATCCCGGGATGCAGCGCCGGAACCAAACGCGCTTTCCGTGCGACGCATCGGCGTCGCCGGCTCAGGCTGAGAAACCTGTTCTGCTTCCTGAGGAACTACTTCCGGAGCGCCAAAGCTGGAATTGGATTGCTCGACTGACTGCATCTCCATGTTCACTAGTGGCTTCAGAACCTCGACAACTTGTTCAATCCGATCTTTCCGAGCGCGCAATTGCTCAAACTTGCTCAGAATCTCGGTAAGTTCCGCGTTCGCTTCATCATACGCAACACGATAGACATCTTGTCTCATGCTCACTCCAAGGGCGTAGTCTAACACGGGCATAATTCCCGGTTAGAAGATTTTACTCCTGCGGTTGGGAAAAATCCGCACCTCAATTGCCGAACCTGCACTCATTCCAACTCAAGGGCCCGGTTCATCACCGTTGGCTTGGACGAGACACTTGCGACGCCGATTCCCTGCGGCGAACCGCAAAAAATCAGCAGACGTCACCATCCCAGGATCTGCCGGCTCTCAGGGGGGAGGGCCGTTCTGGAGAACTTTGTTGTCCGCTTCAGCCGACGTTGCACGTCAGCTCAGGCTCCGCGGACCACTCGGAAAACGCATCGAAAGGGGAAGTCGAAGCGTCTCGATTCACTTGCCCGTGCATGCCCTCGCACGGATCCTGCCGGGCGCAGCTCCGGACCTTCCGGGATACATCCGCCGCAACATTTACACCCGCGAAAGCAGGCCATTCAGCGAACGGGAATGAATCCGAAGCTCCCGACCGCCCACGCCGTGCCGCAGCACGTCGTCAATCCTGCGCTGGAACGGGTCGGACGCCATCTCGGTCACCAGCGGCTCCGCTTCAATCTCCTCGTCGGCTTCCATGCTCATTTGGACGGTCTCACCCATCTCCGCTTGAACAGGCTCAGCCGCTTCGGTCATCGCATCGGCCACAGGCCCAGCGCCCGCCTCATGGTCAAAAGTCATGGTAAACGAGTTCTCTGCCATCGAAAAAACATGTTCCGGCACCAGATCCGAAGTGGCTTCGGCTGCCACAGGCTCTGTCTGGTTCTCCGTCTCGCCCAATATTGTAAGAAACGGCTTCAAGGCTGCCACGACTTTCTCAATCTGATCTTTGCGCGCGCGAAGCTGGTTAAACTCCCCAAGGATATCGCGAAGTTCCGCGTTAGCCTCTTCCAAAGCGAAGCGATACGTCTCTTGTCTCATAGTCACTCCAGGCGTTTAGTCTAGCACTGAAGTTGCAAACTTAAAGGCTAACAGTAATCCTTAATGATTACCTGGGTAATAGTCCGTGGCTCTCTCGACTGAGCCCTTACTTCCCGCACTTCCACAATCTTCCGTACTTGGTCTACGCAAATGATCTTAGGCCTCCCGTTCCTCCAAGGCCCATCACCTGTTTGTGTTAGACCTGTTATCGCTTTAGATTCCCCACTTCTAACCGATCTTGCCGCGTCGGCCAGGACTGCCCGCAGACCATGGGAGGCTATCCAGGTCTTCCACAGACCGCTCCCCAATCCTCACGAGATGCCGCCGGAGGCACCTCGAAACTGCCTCATTTTGAGATGCTCGCTCAATGCGCGAACGATCAAAATGTATTACTTAGGTTCCGACTACGGATTACTTGGCTTTCGGGTATTGGCCCTTCCTTGTCCATGGAACATTTCAGCGAAGAAATCCTTGCCCACATCCTTGGGACGATTGCATCCGGCCGGTCTGGCCGGCATTCGGGTCACGAGACCTGCCTGCAAGCCGATTGGTATCAATGCAAAAGGCCTTCCCGAAGGAAGGCCTTTCGTGCGACCTCGCCGCCCGAAACTGGACCACGAAAGCGTTACACTGCCTGCTGGAATCCCTCGCGGCCCTGCCCAAAGAAGGAAGCAGCCATTCCGCCCTTCGCTCTGCGCTTGAAGGGATCGGCTTCACCTTCCGGCAGCTCGGGAAGCGGAGCCGGGATCTGTTGGAAAGAGTAGGAAGAGGGTTCCTGAGATGCGTGCGCAGGTTCCTCGACCTGAGGATCGATTTCCGCGAGGACTTTCAGGACCTCCACGGCCTTCTCTACCTTCTCTTTTCTCAAGCGCAGGTGTTCAAACTGCCCAACGATGTCGTTGAGTTCTGCGCTAGCCTCATCGTATGCACTCTGATATGCGGCGTTATTCATTTTCCTCTCCCACGCCCGAAGGATAGCATGTTAACGATTTTTGCAAGAGGAAACTTTCTACAACTTTCCGGTTATGACTTTTGTATTGAGACACTTTGTCCCCGCAGCCTTCGCCTTGAACCCCCCGTTCACACGGGCGAATCGCGAGTTAAACCAAGTTACCATTTACTATTTGTGCAATAGATTCAAAGCAATCAAATTGAAAGCGCAAGTTACCTCGCGCTTAGCGTATCTGATAGATTTAATTCCACCGGTTCCACGCGGACCCTGCTGATGCGGCGTCCTTCCATCTCCACCACGGTGAGCCGCCTGCCCTCATAAATCACACTCTCGCCACTCTTGGGGATGTGGCCCAAGCGCATCAACAGAAAGC
This sequence comes from Occallatibacter sp., assembly GCA_035531055.1. Classification (GTDB taxonomy): domain Bacteria; phylum Acidobacteriota; class Terriglobia; order Terriglobales; family Acidobacteriaceae; genus Telmatobacter. The sequence continues at coordinate 9,443 of DATKTQ010000127.1, forward strand.
CAGCCAGCGTCTCCACGCCTCCGTCGCGCGGCAGGCTCCACTGCGTCTGCGTTTCCAGGTCCCGCAGATTCACTCCGCCATCCATCAGCAGAACTCCCGCGGCTGTGCTCAGTGCTGGCCGCGCAGGATCGTCAAACTCATCCTCCAGTTCGCCGGTCAGCTGTTCCACCGCATCTTCGGCCGTCACCAGCCCCACCGTGGACCCGTACTCATCCACCACAATGGCAATCTGGCGCCGTCGCTGCTGAAAATCGCGAACCAGGTCCAGCACTGTCTTGGTCTCCGGAACCACCAGCACGTCCCGCATCACCTGGCTCAGCCGCAACTCCGCAAAAGGGGCTGGCCGTGGGCGCAGACTCGTCGACTCCCAGCCTGTCCCGCTCCCCAACCGCCCCGCCGGTGCCAGCTGGCTGGCCGGCCGAAAGAACATCAGGCGGGCCAGATCCTTTGCATACGCCACACCGACAATGTGCTCCGGACCGCGCTTCTCGTCGTACACGGGAATTCGTGAGTGCTGCTGGTCAATTACGCGCGCGCTGGCCTCTTCAATTGACAGATTGTCCGGCAGCGAGAATATCTTTTGTCGCGGCGTCATGATTTCGCGGACCGGCACATCATCCAACTCCAGCGCACGGTGGATCAACGTCTCCTGGAACCTGGGCAACACGCCCATGCGGCGTGCGGAGGTAGCAATCAGCTTCAATTCCTCCGGTGAGTGGACGGCTGCCCGGTCGCTCATCGGAATGTCAAACCCGCGCAGCAACAGCGCAGCCGAGTTTCGCAGCAGGCGCACGGCTGGCCGCGTCAGTGCCATGAACACCAGCATGGACGGCGCCACGGCCACTGCCAGTGCTTCGGATCGCCGAAGCGCCAGGGACTTGGGCACAAGTTCACCCACTACCACTTCCAGATAGGTAATGAGCGCAAACCCTATCGCCACAGCGCCCAGGTGCGCATAGATCACCGCATGCGGAATGGACTGCAGCCAGCCCAGCAGAATGCCCGCCGCCAGCGGCTCGCCAATCCAACCCAGCGCCAGGGAGCACAATGTCACGCCCAACTGCACCGCCGGCAAAAAGTTTTCCAAGTCGAGTTGGAGCCGGCGCACCGCCCGCGCTCCCGGTACCCCGGCCGCCATCATCTGCTCAATCCGCGTGTCGCGCACGCTCACCATGGCAAATTCGGCAGCCACAAAAAAGGCATTGGCCAGAATCAGCATGATTACGGCGACAGTTTGCAGCAGCGGCAGACCGTGCATCTTGCCTGTGAGAATAGCATTTTGCACAACCCCTCACAGCTTCTGCCCTCGATCCCCCGGGAACCAAATTGCCCTGGCCTGCGTAATGACAGCAGTGGCCGGCAAATGTGCCCCAGGGTCTTCGCCGGGCCACCGGGTGGCAGCGTGGAGCTGCGATTGTGTTACCCGAAAAGCCGTACCGGTTTGGTACGAAGCATTTGGTTCAGATTCATTCCGGGAGCTGCGGCTCCCCACTCACCTCGGGAGGAACATCGTGGCTGCCGTACGGAAGCGCAAACGCATTTGGATCTGGGTTGGCATCATCGTCGCACTGCTGATTGTGATATCGGCGGTGGCCGTGGCCCGTCTCGCACGGGGCACCCGCATTGACCCCAACCGGATCGCCAAGGTAAAGCGCGGAGACGTGGCCCGCTCCGTTGTCGCCACCGGAAAAATTCAGCCCATCACCAAGGTCGAGGTCAAATCCAAGGCCTCCGGCATCGTGGAAAGGCTTTACGTCGATATTAACAACCGTGTGCACAAGGGGCAGCCCCTGGCTCAGCTGGACCAGCAGGAGATTCTTGCCCAGGTAGCCGCTCAGCGCGCCCAGCTTGCCGCGGCAGAAGCAAACGTCACCTCCGCCCGGGCAAACATTGCCGAGGATAAAGTGAATGCCTCTGCTCCGGACCTGCCCATGTATAAGGTCACGCTCGACCGCAACCAGCAGATGGCGCGTGAGGGCGTTGTCAGCCAGCAGGCACTGGACAACGCCAATCGCGACTACTTGGCCGCGCTCAACAAGCGGGACGTGGCCCGCGCGCAAATCGGCGTCGACAATGCCAAGCTCCTGCAGGCTCGCGCAGAGGTGATGCAAAACCAGGCCGGACTGAAACAGTTGGAGGAACAGCTCTCCTACACCACAATTGTGGCGCCGATGGATGGCGTCATCCTCTCGCGCGATGTTGAAATCGGCGATGCGGTCAGCTCGATTCTGGTGCTCGGCTCCACGGCCACACTGGTCATGACGGAAGGCGACACCTCCCAGGTTTACGTGAAAGGCAAGGTCGATGAGGCTGATATCGCCCACGTCTATCTCGGTCAGCCCGCCCGCATCAAGGTGGAGAGCTTCCGCGGCCGGATCTTCAACGGCAAGGTAACCAAGATCTCGCCCATGGGAGTCGAAAAGGACAACGTCACCACGTTCGAAGTGCGCGCCTCCATTGACAATCCCGGCGGCGAGCTCAAAGCCAACATGACCGCGAATGCCGAAATCCTGCTTGGCGAGCACAAGAATGTTCTAACCGTGCCGGAAAATGCCGTCAGCTACAACAACAGCAAACAGACCTTTGTGGATGTACCCGACTCCAGCAAGAAGGACGGCATGCGCAAGGTACCCGTTACCATCGGCCTCTCCAACGGCTCCGTCGTGGAGATTGTCAGCGGCCTCAAGGAGGGCGACCAGGTAGTCCTTCAGCAGTAGAATGTGGGTGCTTCGCGGTTCGGCCTGCCTCCGCTCCCCATTTATCACAAATCGAGGAATGCCATGAAATTTCGCTTTTGGATTGCAGCAGCTGTTCTGGCCTTCGCCGTTCTGCCGGCGCTGGCATCGGAAGCCACCTTTGACCGAACCTTCAACGTCACGGGCCGCGTCGATCTCAGCGTATCCACCGGCTCCGGCAATATCCACCTGATCTCCGGCCCGGACAACCGGGTCCACATCTTCGGGCGCGTTCGCCCCAGTTGGGGAGCCGGCAATGACAGCATGGTTCAGCAGATCGCCGCCAACCCACCCCTCCAGCAGACCGGCAACATCATCCGTGTCGGCAAGGACCAGCGCAATCTTCACAACATCAGCATCGATTACGAAATTGAGGCCCCGGCCAACGCGTTCCTTGCGGCCAACTCAGGCTCGGGCAACATCACCGATGATGGCATAGGCGACAACGCAAAGCTTTCCACCGGCTCCGGAAACATTCACGCCACTGGTCTGCAGCGCGGTTTTTACGTGAATACCGGCTCCGGAAACATCTACGCAGAACAGGTCGGCACCGGCGATGCCCACGCGCAAACCGGTTCCGGCAGTATCGAGCTGCGCAATGTCACCGGCGCTCTGCGGGCTGGCACCGGCTCTGGAAGCGTCAAAGTCAGCGGTTCGCCCACGAATCCCTGGCATGTGGAGACCGGCTCAGGCTCCATCGAATTTTGGCCGGGCAACACCGGCTTTCTGCTCGACGCCTCCACCGGCTCGGGTGGCATCCACATCGAGAACGAAACCTTGAAGTCCAGCAGCACAGACCGGCATCACGTCGTCGGCAGCATCAAGGGCGGCGGCCCCAGGGTTCGCCTGGAAACCGGCTCCGGCAGCATTCGAATTCATTAAGCTCCATGGCCCGCTCCAGGGCCGCGGAATGGTCGTTCCTCAAGGCGAGGTCCGCAAGAAAAGGCTCCGTGGGAGGCCTCGCCTTCTTTTTTCTCATTCGACCCATCGCGCCATCTTTTCGCGCCATCTCTCCTGTCGTGCGGCATACTGTTCAGGACCGCATGGCCCGCCTCACTTCAGAAAGTAGAACGGGTCCGGATATTTAACGGAGTAATCGGCTTCGGCTTTCCCGCGCAGGTCGCTCCATTGGTCACCAACATTCAACACAATGTGGTATCCCTTGGCCTCAATCGTATGCTCCCGCTCGTAGGATTTGTATTGGGTCGCGGTCCATCCTGCCTCCTGCGGGCTGCGCAGAATCAGCATCCTCCAATGAGAAAACCCGCGCGCATGCAGGTTGCGCACCGTTGCCTGCCGCTCCGCCTCCGCCCTTCCGGTCAGGAAGATCACTGACACATGCAGCCGCCGGGCTTCCCGGTAGAGCCGCAGCGTGCCCGGAATCACCGGCGCGGCAGCCTGCTTCACCCAGGCATCGAAGGCGGCTGCGTTGTAGTTAAAGTCGCCCTTGACCATTTCCGGATAATTCGACAAAGTGGTCTCGTCGATGTCCAGCACCAGTGCCAGCTTTTCGCCCGGCTTCCGGTGCGCAGCCCGTTGGCGCAGGTAAGCAATCGCATGGTCTGCCTGCAGGTTCAGGTCCTTGGCGTAGCAGCCGCACTGGCAGGTGCAAGCGTCGTACTCCTTCAACTCCTGCTTCAACTGCGGCTTCTCCGCCGTCGTCACCTGATCCAGGTTCGGGATGTGTTCGCCCGGCGCCGTTGGGGCAAACTCCGGTGCCGCCTGAGCCGCAAGTCCGGTGGACCATGCCCCCAGCAATGCCGCCACGGCCCACATCAGCATGCTCTTCTTTACAGTCAAATTCACTCGTCCAGGCTCCTCACTGCGGACCGCTTCGGCCTTCGGCCTCCGCTGCTGGTCCTTCATCATCGCATCGCAACCCGCCGCATTCAAAACGCTACCGCCCTCCCGTTACACTGGAAGCATGATCCGCGTCTTCCGCCCGCTGCCGGTCGATTCCCTGCGTCTACTCGTCTTTGATCTGGACGGCACGCTCATCGACTCCGCGCAGGACCTATGCAACAGCGTCAACGCCACGCTGGACCACTTCGGCTGCCCACACCTGCCCGACGAGATCATTGCCGGCTTCATCGGCAACGGAGCGCTCTTGCTCGTCAGCCGCGCGATGGCTCAAAACAACCCCGGCCAGGTGGACGAAGACTTGCTCGCCCGAGCCCACCAATATTTCCTCAACTATTATCGCGAACACAAGCTCGACTACACCTACGCATACGATGGAGTCCTGGAGGCTCTTGAAGCCCTTCGCCAGGTCCACGACCAGCCCGGCGCACCCACTCGCAGCATGGCCGTACTCACAAACAAGCCCGTCCGCCCCGCGCAGGCCATCTGCCAGGCCCTCGGCCTTGCGCCGTTCTTCCTCAATATCTATGGGGGCAACAGCTTCAGCAGCAAGAAACCCGATCCCGAGGGCCTTTTCGCCCTGATGCAGGAAGCCGGCGCCCGCCCGGAAGAAACCGTGATGATTGGCGATAGCCAGGTGGACATACAGACTGCCCGCAATGCCGGCGCCTGGGCCATCGGCTGCACCTTTGGGCTCGCACCGGACTCTCTCGAAGCCATTCCGCCGGACGTGCTTGTCGATTCTCCCGCAGACTGGACGGCAGCGCTGAGTCCTGCGAAAATCATCTCAGATCGGTAGCCGGACCGGCCGCAGATCCCACCTAAAATTGCATCGGTACGCGCCCCATCCGGACGCGTGCAGAGGCGCGTAGCTTTGCAGGGCAGAACTCGATCCTGAGAGCGCACTCGAAGTCCAAGACTAGAAAATGTGGAAACGTTCCCGCATTTTGCGGCATCTGCAGACCCCGGTTCTAACGTCCAATAGGAAAATGATTTCAGCGCTCCGGAAAGCCCCGGGGAACTGCACGCCTGAAACCGCTTACTTCCGCAATTGCCTCTGGAGATTTGGCATCATGCGCTCATACGCTTTGGCACTCGTCCTCCTCTTGCCCGCTGCGGCTTTCGCCAGCAATCCCTCCAGTTTCGCTCCGCCTGCGCCTCCTTCGGTGCAAGGCGTGGTTGCGGACCCCACAGGCGCCATTGTGCCCGGTGCGGAAATCGACTTGGTAGACCCCTCCGGCGCGGTTGAGGGCACGGTGCACTCCGGCGGGGACGGCAGCTTTCAACTCACTGCTCCCCATTCCGGAAGCTTCACCCTGGTTGTCTCCGAACCCGGGTTTGAGACCGTGCATGATTCCGTGGTACTGCCGCCGCCGACATCTGCGACAGGTGCCTCCACCCCGCGTGCCTTGTCCGCGCCGCTGCACATCATCCTGCCCATCGCCTCCGTGGCCACCAACATTCACGTCAGCGCGGACAGCAGTGAGGACATCACCGCCACCGACGACAACCATGACTCCTCCGTGCTCAGTTCCGAAGACCTCAAATCCCTGCCGATCTTCGACAACGACTACGCCTCGGCCATGAGCGCCTTCATGGACGACAGCGCCGGAGGCTCTGGAGGCTCCGGTCTCATCGTCGACGGCGTTGAGTCCGACCACCCCACCGTCTCAGCCTCCGCCGTGAAGGAGGTCCTCATCAACCAGGACCCCTACTCTGCACAGTATTACTGGCCCGGCCGCGGGCAGATGGAGATCATCACTAAGTCCGCCGCCGATCACTACCACGGCGAGTTCAATTTCTACTTCCGTGACTCAGCCATGAACGCCCAGAATGCCCTGGCTCCCTCCAAGCCTTTTGAGCAGCGACGCATCTATGAAGGTCACGTCACAGGCCCCATTCTCTTCGCACCCAAAAGCAGCTTTCTGGCGTCGTTCAATCGTGGGGAAGAGGATCTCGATTCGGTCGTGAACGCCATCGTCGCACCCACAGCGTCCAGCCCATCCGGCATTTTCCAGGCCAACGTCCCCGCGCCGACCCGCAACACCGACTTCAGCATGCGCGTCGCCCACCAGTTTGGTGACCGCCACTCCGGCTACGCACAGTACAGCTATCACAACTGGACCGGCCAGAATCGAGGTGTCGGCGGTCATTCGCTGCAGGCTGCCGGCTACAACGGTCATTGGCATGAGGACAATGTCGTCCTTCACCTCGACTCCACTCTCTCCGCCGTGCTGCTCAACCAGTTCTCGGTCGTTGCCCAGCGCTCCTGGGACCGCAATGCGAACACCGTAGAAGCTCCCCGCATCAATGTCTCCGGCGACTTCAGCGGCGGTTCGGCGCAGGCCGACTCCTACGGCACCGAGTACAACTTCCGCGTTTTCGACCGCGTCACATGGACGCACGGCCGCCACCTCGTCAAGGCCGGCATCGGGATCCCCCACATCGCCCGCCGCGCCTTTGACGACAACACCAACGGTCTGGGCTCGTACACTTTCGCGCCCACCGTCGACACCAGCGGCAACGTCCTCCAGACCGCGCTGCAGAACTATGCAAATAACCTGCCTTCCGGCTTCTCGCAAAACACCGGCGATACCCACTTCATCTATCACCAACAGGAGATGGGCGCCTTCATCCAGGATCAGTGGAAGGTAAGCGACACCTTCTCCGTCACTCCGGGCCTGCGTTACGACTGGCAAAACTTCCTTGCCACCCGTCGCCTTGGATTCTCGCCGCGCCTCTCCTTCGCCTGGGTGCTCAACCGCCAATCCAAGACCGTAGTGCGCGGCGGAGGCGGCATCTATTACGACCGCTTCGGCTCCTCGCCGCTGCTCGATCTGGCCCGCTATGAAACCGCGCGCCGCCGTTCCATTCAAATATCGCTCAACCCCGCACAGTCGCCACAAACCGGTTGCGTGCCCATTACCAACTGCGACACTCTCACTTCCCAGCCGCCAAACCTTGCTCAGCTTGCTCCCAACGCAAAAATTCCCTACCAGATTCAGTACGGCCTCTCCATCGAGCGTCAGGTGGGTGAGCGTGCTACCGCCGTGCTCAGCGTCTACTCGGCTCGCGGCATTGACGCGTTCCGCTCAGTCGACATCAACGCGCCCACGTTCGCATCCGGTTACACCGTCCGTCCCAACCCGTCACTCGGCCTTGTCCGCCAAATGCAGGCCGCAGGCTTCTGGGAGGGTAACGGCCTCGACTTCTCCTTCCGTGGCCGCGTCAACAAGTACTTCACCGGCTTCGGCCGTTACACCTGGTCCCACTATGCCTCCAACACCGGCGGCATCGGCTGGTTCCCGCAGAACCAGTACGCGCCAAAGGACGAGTGGTCCAACTCCCCCTGGGACCAGCGTCAGCGCCTCGGCATGTATGCCATGATCAACCGCGAGAGCATCTTCAATCTCTCCGCCGGCCTATTTGCCAATACCGGCCGCCCATGGACAATCCTCACCGGCACGGATGCGTACGGCGACAACCTCTTCAACACCCGCCCCGACGGCGTGGCCCGCAACACGGAGACCAACCCCACTTACGTGGACCTGGATCTGCGCTGGGGACACGACTTCCACATCACGCAGAACAAGGCAGACGAGTCGCCGCAGGTGGGCTTTTCCGCGGGCGCCTTCAACCTCCTCAACCACCCCAACTCCGCAGGCATTGAATCCGTCATCACCTCGCCCAGCTTCGGCAAGGTCATCTCGGTCAACTCGCCCCGCCGGCTCCAGATGGGCATGCGTCTCGAGTTCTAGACGGTCGGGTGTTCCTCTTCAAATTGGGGAAGCTGCCGCACCGCCGGCGCTTTCCTTTTTTCTGCCCTCGTCACGGCGCCAAGTTCCCCTTCGGAGTACACTGAGGTCCAAATTCGCCCCGCGCCCGGTTTCGGCAATCTGGCTGGAACTTTAACTTGGCGCGGCGCGTACAGCCTTGAGAGGGCACATGAAATCTGCATCCACTCTCGCCAGTTTCTTAATGCTCGCCGTCTTCGCGTTGGCTGCCGTTCCCGCTCGCGCCAACAACGACGCGGTCCAGTTCGGCAGCGATATCTACGTCGCTCCTGGCTCCTCCATCCATGACGCCGTCTGCTTCTTCTGCAGCGTCAACGCACAGGGCAGCGTGGACCACGACATCGTCGTTTTCTTTGGCAATGTCCACATCGCCGGCCGTTCCAACCACGACGTAGTCAACTTCTTCGGCAATGTCAGGGTCGACAACGACGGCATCATCGCGCACGACCTGGTCAGCTTTTTCGGCGGGGTGCGCCTGGGAGACAGTGTCTCCGTAGGCAACGACATGGTCGTCATGTTCGGCTCTGTTCGCGCCTCAAATTCCGCCATCATCGCTGGCAATCGCGTCTTCCAGCCCGTCTGGGTCCTCTTGATTCCGTTCCTGATCCTAGGCGGCATCATCTACGCCATCGTCATTGGCGTGCGCAGTTTCCGTAGCCGCCGCCTCTATGCGGCCTACCCATTCCCGCCGCCCCCGCCACCGCCAGCGCCTGCATCTTCTGTTGGGCCGCATCAGCCCTAGTACTCTGGGTGCATGGAATCTGGTGCCGTCGCAACCCCGCATCCTCTCCGCATCGTCCTCCCCGGCGGCAGCGGTCAGGTGGGCCAGGCGCTCGCGCGCTATTTTCAGCAGCAAGGCCACCACGTCACCATCCTCACTCGCGGCCCCTACACCGCGCCCTGGCACACCGTGCACTGGGATGGCGAAAATCCCGGTCCGTGGATCGACGCACTCGAAGGCTCTGACGTCTGCATCAATCTTGCCGGACGCAGCGTGAATTGCCGCTACACCCGCACCAACCGCCGCGCCATCTACGACTCCCGCATCGGCTCCACGCGCCTGCTCAACCAGGTCATCGACGGGCTTGCAAACCCGCCCCGCGTCTGGCTCAACGCCTCCACCGCCACCATCTATCGCCACGCCCTCGACCGCGAGATGGACGAAGCCAATGGCGAGCTCGGCGCCAACGAGCCCGGCGCGCCTTCCACCTGGAACTTCTCCATCCGCGTCGCCAAAGACTGGGAAGCGGCCTTCTTTGAAACTCCCACCCCGCGAACTCGCAAGGTCGCCATGCGCTCGGCCATCACCTTCAGTCCAACGCACGGCAATCCCTTCGCCATCCTGTCCAACCTCGTCCGCCTCAGCCTCGGCGGCAGTCAGGGCAATGGCCGCCAGTATGTCTCGTGGATCCACGAGTTCGACTTCGCCCGCGCCGTCCACTTTCTCATCCTTCGCGAGGACTTCACCGGCACCGTCAACCTCGCCTCGCCGAATCCCCTACCCAATCGCGAATTCATGTCCGCCCTCCGCGAAGCCTGGGACGTGCCAAACGGCATCCCCGCACCCCGCCCACTTCTCGAGTTCGCAGCTTTCTGTCTCCGCACAGAGTCCGAACTCGTCCTCAAGAGCCGCCGCGTCGTTCCCGGCCGCCTCCTCGCCGCCGGATTTCCGTTTGAATTTCCCTTCTGGCCCCATGCTGCACAGGATCTGATGCGGCAGTGGCGCCAGCGCTACGGATAATCTCCCAACCTAATCCAGGCGTTACAATCGCTGCGTCGATACACGCCGCCTGGGCAGCCTTCACAAACCCTGCCCATCGCGGCAACATTCGCTTGCATCCAACCTCTGAAGGAGAAACCTGTGCACAAGCGTTGGGTCAAAATCACTGCTGCATCAGCCGCCGGAGTTCTCGCGCTCATCCTGCTCGCCCCCTTTCTCGTCAACGCGAACACCTTCCGCCCGGCCATCGCCAGCCAGCTCTCCACCGCGCTGGGCCGGCCAGTCACCCTCGGCCATCTCAGCTTTTCTCTCCTTCGCGGCAGCCTCGTCGCAGACGACATCGCCATCGCCGACGATCCGGCATTCAGCACCTCGCCCTTTCTGCAGGCCAGGTCCTTTTACATCGGTGTCGAACTCGGCCCCCTGCTCTTCCACCGCCTGCTCCGCATCACGCGCCTCACCGTGGACTCGCCCGCAATTCACCTGATTCATGCGGACAACGGCCGCTGGAACTTCTCCAGCCTTGGCGCAGCTCACCCATCCGCCTCCGGGCAAAGTTCCGCCATTCCGGACCTCACCGTCGGCGAATTGCAAATCAAGGATGGTAGCGCCACCGTGTCCTCGCTTCCTGCGGTCGGCAATCCCTTCGTCTACACCGGCATCAACCTCACCATTCGCCAGCTTTCCTTCCTCAAATCATTCCCCTTCGAGCTTTCGGCCAGCCTGCCCGGCTCTGGCTCGCTCAAGCTCACCGGTTCCGCCGGCCCGCTCAACCAGAAAAATGCCGCGGACACGCCCTTCCGCGCAACGCTGGATCTCACCCACTTTGACCCCGTTGCCGCCGGCGTCGTCAGTCAAAGCCAGGGCATCTCCATGCAGGCCGATCTCCACGCTCAGCTCACCTCTGACGGCGCGGCGCTCACTAGCAGCGGCTCCATCCAGGCCGCGCATCTGCAGCTCACTCGCACCGGCTCTCCGGCGCCGCAGCCTGTCCGGCTGGATTACGCTGTCTCTGAGAATCTCGCCAATCGTACCGGCCGCGTCACCGACCTCGCCATCCACTCGGGCACCGTGGAAGCGCACGTCACCGGCAGTTTCAGCCTTACCCCGCGCGCGGCCCTTCTGAACCTCCACCTGAGCGCGCCCGCGCTCCCCATCGATCAACTGGAAGAGCTTTTGCCTGCCTTCGGCGTCACGCTGCCCAGCGGCTCCTCGCTCAAGGGAGGGACCCTCACCGCCAACCTCGCCATCAGTGGCCCCGCCACCGCCACCACCATCACCGGACCCATCGAGATCGACAACACGCGCCTCGCAGGCTTCGATCTCGGCTCCAAGATTCAGGGCCTCAGCTCCTCCGGCGCTACCGGCGGCGGCACAAATATCCAAACCCTCCGCACCACGGTCAATTCGAGCCCGCAGATTACCCAGTTCAGCAACATTTACGGCAACCTGCCTCAGCTCGGCACCGCCACTGGCAGCGGCACCGTCACGCCCGCCGGCCAGCTCAATTTCCAGATGGTCGCTACGCTCACCTCCAACAACGCCGTCGGAGCCGTAGCAAATCAGGCGGTCAACGCCGTAGGCAACTTGCTCGGCGGCTTCCTTCATCCCAAGTCCACGCCCACAGCCACCAACACCCCGCGCGGCATCCCGCTCATCATCACCGGAACCGCCAAGAGCCCCTCCATCCGGGCCAACCTCCGCGCCATGCTCAAGTAGCGTTCAGCCGGGCCGCTCCTCATCGCGGCTCGGCTACTACTCGCTCAAACTCTGCACCTTCCCTCCCTTCCGCTGAATCCAAAGCACCACAGGAGAAAATTCCCCAATGTCCCAGAAAATCGCATTCATCACGGGCGGAAACCGCGGACTCGGTTTCCAGACGGCTCTCGACCTCAAGGAAGCCGGCGTGAAGGTAGTCATCGGTTCCCGCAACCCCGGCCAGGGCGAAGCAGCTGTGGAAAAGCTACGCGCCGCCGGTGTCGATGCCGACTTTATCCCTTTCGACATCACCAAACCCGCCGACCACAAGGCCGCCCTCGATTACTTCACTTCCAAATACGGTCGCCTCGACATTCTCGTCAACAACGCAGGCATCGCCGCTGGCGGCTTTCCCGTCACTGGACCCGAGCATTCCGTCGCTGAGGCTCCAGAAGACCTGCTGCGGAAGGTCTTCGAAACCAACTTCTTTGCGCCCATCACCCTCACGCGCACCCTTCTGCCACTGCTCAAAAAGAGCCCCGCAGGCCGCATCGTCAACCTCTCCAGCATCCTCGCTTCGCTCACTCTCCACGCAGACCCCAACTCGCCCATCTACCACGCCAAATCCTTTGCCTATGACGCCTCCAAGACCGCGCTCAACGCCTTCACCATTCACCTCGCCTATGAGCTGCGCGACACCAATATCAAGGTCAACTCTGCGCATCCCGGCTGGGTCAAGACCGACATGGGCGGCGACCAGGCCCCCATGGAGTTGAGCGAAGGCGGAAAAACCAGCGCCGCTCTGTCCACCCTGCCGGCCGACGGCCCCAACGGCGGCTTCTTCCACATGGGCAAACCCCTGCCCTGGTAACCCGTCCATCCCTGCGGGAGCCCCATCGGCTCCCGCGCTTCTTCTTCGCCTAATCTTCGCTATTCTGCTAGAATCCCGCCATGGACTTTCAGCTCGTCTCCTCGTACAAGCCTCGCGGCGACCAGCCCCGCGCGATTGACGAGCTCGTCTCCGGCCTCGCCGCCGGAGAAAAGCATCAGGTCCTGCTCGGCGTCACCGGCTCCGGAAAAACCTTCACCATGGCCAAGGTCATTGAGCAGTGCAACCGGCCGGCACTCATCCTGGCCCATAACAAGACCCTAGCCGCCCAGCTCTACCACGAGTTCAAGCAGTTCTTCCCCGGCAACGCCGTCGAGTACTTCGTCAGCTACTACGACTACTACCAGCCCGAGGCCTACATCCCCGCCGGCGACCTCTACATAGAGAAGGAAGCCACCATCAATGAAGAGCTTGACAAGCTCCGGCTCTCAGCCACGCGAAGCCTGTTTGAGCGGCGCGACGCCATCATTGTCAGTTCCGTCAGCTGCATTTACGGACTCGGTTCGCCAGAGGCCTACTTTGGAATGCTGCTCTTGCTCGAAAAAGGCCAGCGCATCAGCCGCAAAGACATTACTCGCCGCCTCGTCGAAATCCTCTATGAGCGCAACGACAACGATTTCCGCCGCGGCACCTTCCGCGTCCGCGGCGACATCAT
>DATKTQ010000128.1:0-19292 GCA_035531055.1 Occallatibacter sp.
GCTCGAAGCCCGCTGGATTGTCGCTGAGCTCCACTCCACCGCCGCCAGGGTCAACCAGTCGCTCGAAACTTACCGATTCGACGATGCGGCCAACATCATCTACCAATTCTTCTGGGGCAGCTTCTGCGACTGGTACCTCGAGATTGTCAAGCTCCGCCTCGACTTCTCTGAGGCCGCCGACAAAGCCGCAACGAAATCCGCGCTCACCACGCTCGTCTCAGTCTTTGAAGGGGCCTTGCGCTTGCTCTCGCCCTTCATGCCCTTCCTCACGGAAGAGTTGTGGCACGCCGTCTACGACGGCAATCCACCCGCGAAGTCCATTGCGCTTACGCGCTTCCCGCACGCCGCGGATTCGACTCTTGACGAGAGAAGCATTCGCGGGATGAACCGCATTCAAGATCTCGTTGTGAACGTGCGTGCACGCCGAAAAGAACTTGGGGTCCCCGAGAAGGAGCGCACGCCGATTCTGGCAATTTGGGATGCAGGTTCGGGCATTGGATCGACTAAGCCTGAAATCAACAATGTCTACAAAGAGAATCAAGACATAATCTTCCGCCTGTCTAACGTCTCCGCCATCGAGGATAGGGACGATGATTTTGTTACGCGTACACCTCAGCTCGGGTGGATCCAGGCTGGCGGCCCCTTCATCGCCGTCGTCTACGAGCGCATCATTGACGTCCCCGCCGAGCGCGAGCGCCTGACCAAAGACATCGCCAAGTACGAAAAAGGCCTCGCCGCCGCCGACCGCCAGTTGGGCAACGAAGGCTTTCTGGCCAAGGCGCCCGCGCAGGTGGTCGAAGGCCTCAAAAAACAGGCCGCCGAAACCCGCCTGCTGCTCGAGAAAGCTCAGGCGGCCCTGGCCGCTCTGCCCAAGTAGTCCACCCCCATGCCCTGCGCCTGCGATCAATGCCGGCAACACGCAGTCACGCTGGGCCTGTCGCAACGTGGGCTGTCAAAGGCCGCTCTGCGCAAGGCATTCCTCGCCGCCGCCAAGCAGTGGCACCCAGATCGCTTTGAGAACAACGCCGCGCAGCGTCACGCCGCCGAAGAGCACTTCAAGCTGGTGCAGGTGGCTTACCGCGAGATGTGGGAGCACCTCAAGCGGCCCGAGCGGCCCACACACGGTCCCTGGCCCGGCCCGCCGCCCGACGTGCCTCCGCCGCCTCCGCCCAAACCCGCGCAGCCTCCGCTTCCCCCCATCTTTTTCGGCGACGCGCGGGGCTGCTATGTCGCGCCGCGCTTCCCGCCCGCCGTCCGAGACATCCTCGCCACCCACCTGCAGGAGGCCGAGCGAGCCGTCGCGTTCGTCGACCTTTCCAGCACGGGCGATCTCTCTGAGTACCTGCTGCTCACCAGCTACCGCATCTTCGTGCGCGACCGCATGGGCATTGTGGCGCTGCTCTGGTACACAGACCTGGGCCAGATCCGGCTGGTCGATCTGCACCGGGACGGCAGGCCCGGCCTGTGGCAAAGAATCGTTACCCACTTTTCGGGAATCGAACGCAGGTACGCTCTGGAAATCTTTCGTCACACCGGCCAGCCCTTTTACACCATCGCGGGGCAGGCAGATGACACAGTGAAGAAAGTTATTTATAACTTTCTTCGACAGTTAAAGTCGCAGCCGCGCGCCTGAGCGGCGGAAAGTCACGATGGACTGGAAGAGCAGCCGCATAGACGCCTTGCTGGAGCAGGCCCTGGTGGAAGACCAGGCCGCCCGCGACGCCACCACCACCGTCACCATCGATCCGGACCTGCGCGCCGCCGCCTCCATCCTGGCCCGGCAGGACATGGTGGTCGCCGGTCTCGGCGCCGTTCCGCGCCTGCTGGAAATCTTCGCCCGCCTGGACCCGCGCCCCCAGGCGCACAACCGATTTGAGGTCGTCAGCCATCCTGAGATTTTTGACGGCGTGCGCGTCCACGGCGGTCAGGTCCTCGCCGTCATCCGCCACAACGCCCGCGTGCTGCTCAGCTGTGAGCGCGTGCTGCTCAACCTGCTGCAGCACATGAGCGGCATCGCCACGCTCACGCGCCAGTACGTCGATGCCGTCCAGGGCACCAAGGCGCGCGTGCTCGATACGCGCAAGACCGTTCCCGGCCTGCGCGCGCTGGAGAAATATGCCGTGCAGTGCGGCGGCGGCACCAACCACCGGCTGGATCTCGCCTCCGGCATGCTCATCAAGAACAACCACATCTCCCTCGGCGGCGGCCTGCGCACCGCGCTCGCGCATGCGCTGGAGCGCCGCCAGAAAGGCCAGCGCGTGGAAGTGGAAGTGCGAACGCTGCACGATCTGGAAGAAGCGATCGAATACGGCACGGAGGCCATCCTGCTCAACAACATGACCCCGAAGCAGGTCAAAGACGCCGTCGAGCGCATCCGCCAGGTCGAGCGCTGGATTCCCATCGAGGCCTCCGGCGGCATCGTTCTGGAGAACATCCGCGCATACGCCGACGCCGGCGTGGACTTCATCAGCGTGGGCGCGCTCACTCACTCAGCCAGGGCCGCGGACATCTCCATGACCATCTCCGCGGAGCCCAGCTAATCGTGTACGATCTCCCCGCGCTCGAGTCCGCACTCGCGGGCACGCTCTTTGCCGGCCGCATCCACCACACACCCTCCACTGGATCTACCAACACCGATGCCGTGCAGGCCGCGCGCGCCGGCGCTCCCCACGGCTCCGTTTTTGTCACCGAAGAGCAGACCGCGGGCCGCGGACGCGGCCATCACGCCTGGCAGTCCAACGCCGGTCAGGGGCTTTATGTCAGCGTGCTGCTGCGCCCCGCATTTCCCGCCGTTCGCCTGCTGCTGGTGCCGCTCGCCGCGGGACTCGCAGCCCTCCAGGCCATCCACGCCGCCGCCGGCCTCACCGCAGACCTTCGCTGGCCCAACGATCTTCTGCTGGGCGATCGCAAGACCGGCGGCATCCTTGTCGAATCCAAAACCGAAGCAGGCGCCGTGGCGCACGTCGTCATCGGCATCGGCATCAACGTCCATCAGCGCACCTTCCCCCAGGACCTGGCCACACCCGCCACCTCGCTGGACCTCGAAGCGGACCGGCACATCCACCGTCAGCATCTACTCGTCGCCCTGTTAAAATCGCTGGAGCGCGAGTCCGGCGCACTCGCCGATTCCGACGCAGCCGGTTCCATTCCTGCCCGGTTGGCGCAGGCCTCCACGTGGATTCGCGGTCGCCGCGTGCAGGTGCACGGGCCGCAGGCCTGCACCGGCATCACCGAAGGATTGGACGAATTCGGCTTTCTGCGGGTGCGCACCGCAGACGGCCTCGTCCAGGTACAAACCGGCGGCATTCGCGCCGCGGAGGCAAGCTGAAACCCATGCTGCTGGCTCTCGATGTGGGCAACACCAACACCGTGCTCGGCCTGTTCCGTCTGGAAGGCGACGACGCCGGCCTCGCCGCGCACTGGCGCGTCACCACGCATCGCACGCAAACCGTCGACGAGTACGGCGTACTGTTTGTGAACCTCTTCGAGATGCACGGCATGAAGCCCAGCCAGGTCTCGCACATCATCATCTCTTCGGTTGTTCCGCCCGTTGAAACCACTCTGCGCCGCGTCTGCGAAGAGTACTTCCACGTCGAGCCCATGTTTGTGGAACCCGGCATCAAGACCGGCATGCCCATGCTCATCGACAATCCCACCGAGCTGGGCGCCGACCGCATCGCCGACTGCATTGCCGCGTACGAGCGCTACGGCGGCCCCTGCATCGTGGTGGACTTCGGCACCGCCACCAAGTTTGAGGTCATCTCCGAGCGCGGAGAATATCTGGGCGGAGCCATCGCGCCCGGCCTCGGACTTAGCGCGGATGCGCTCTTCAATCGCGCCGCCCGCCTCAGCCGCGTAGACATCCGGCGGCCTGAGAAAGTCATCGGCACCAACACCGTGACCCATCTGCAAAGCGGCCTTTACTTCGGTTACATCGGACTGGTCGACGGCATCCTCGAGCGCATCCTCGCCGAGCTGGGAGAATCCGGCAAAAAGCCGCGCATCATCGCCACCGGCGGACTAGCCCGTATGATTTCCGAGGATTCGCGCTACATCCAGGAAATCGACGAGATGCTCACGCTCGAAGGACTCCGCATTCTCTTTGAGCGCAATCGCGCGCCGCGGTCGCGCGGCCGCGCCCACTGAGGCGCTCCGTTGCAGAACTACTTCAATTACTTCACGGAAATCGAAGACCGCTTTCAGCAGCGGCGCGGAGCCCTTCTGCTGCTCTCCACGCTGGACTGGGCGCTGATTGAAACCTGGCGCGAGGCAGGCATTCCGCTGGAGGCCGCGCTGCGAGGCATTGACGCATCTTTTGACAAGTATGAAGCCCGCCAGAAGCGCGGCCGCATGCGCCGCGTCAACGGCCTGGCCTGGTGTGCGCAGGCCGTAATGGAGGCCGCCGAAGAAATGCATGAGGCCTCCGCAGGCGCACCGAAATCCGCCGAGGAACCGCGCGAATCCGGCTTCGAGCATGAGCGCATAGCGGATCACCTGCAGGCCGCAGCCGCGGCGCTGGAAGCCGCGACCATTGCGCACGAGGCCTGCCAGCCCACCGCGGCCCGCCTGCGCGAACTGGCCGCGGAAGTCCGCGCCGACGATCCCAAAAACGCCGCAGCGCAAAACCTGGAAGCCCTCGAACGCACCCTCACCGTGCTCGAAGAGAAGCTCTTCGCCGCGCTCACCGCCGCCGCGCCGGAGGATTTGCTGGTTGCGCTGAAGGAGCACGCAGCGCGCGAGCTTGCCCCGTATCGAAGCCGTATGGGCGTCGTGCAACTGCGCCAGGTGGAGCGCCAGTTCGTGCAGAAGCAATTGCTCGTGCACTACGAGCTGCCGCGCCTGAGCCTCTTTTACATGAGCCAGCAATGAGCCAGCATGCCACCCACCTCGTGCAGTTGGAAAAGCCCGTCTATGGCGGCGATTTCCTCGCGCGGCTCGACGGCAAAGCCATTTTCGTCCCCCTCACGCTGCCCGGCGAGCAAGTGCAAATCCGCATCGTGGAGGACAAGCGAGGCTACGCTACCGCGGAAGTGGAATCGCTGGTCCAGTCCGCGCCGCAGCGCGTCGCGCCTGCCTGCCCACACTTCGGCGCTTGCGGCGGCTGCCAATATCAGCACGCGGACTACGCCTCGCAGCTCGACTTCAAGCAGGCCATCCTCCGGGAGACTCTGGAGCGCGCCGGCGTGCCCGCGCCCGCTGAAATCAGCGTGCTCGCCGGCGCCCCCTGGCACTACCGCAACCGCATCCGCATGGCGCTTGATGCGCGCGGCAACGCGGGATATCGCGGCCGCGGCTCGCACGCCGTGCTTCCCGTCAGCCAGTGCCCCATTGCAGCGCCTCTGCTTCTGCAGGCCGCCGCCGCGCTGCCGCAGGCTCTGGCCGCCGTTGCGCCCACGCTGCGCCCGTCGGAAATCACGCTCTTCTGCAATGCGGAGCAAACCGCGCTGCTCGCCGGCGTTGTGCTTGCCGCACCGGTTCGTATCCCCGCACGCAACCTGGCAGACGAGCTTGCCGCCGCCCTGCGCGAGCGCATTCCTGCGTTGTGCGGCCTTGAAATCGCCACAGCGCCGCGTCCCCACAAGCCCGCCCGCAACTCCGCTCGCGCCCCCGGCCGCACCGCAACCCAGACCTCGGCACAAATCCTTGCCCGCTGGGGCAGTGACTCGCTCCTCTATCGCGCCGCCGGGTTTGAATATCGCGTGGATCACGGCGCGTTCTTCCAGGTGAATCGCTGGCTGGTCAATGCTCTTGTGGACCACGTCACCGCGGAACTGAGCGGCCAGCTTGCTTGGGATCTCTTCGCCGGCGTGGGCCTGTTTGCCCGCCGCCTCACCGCAAATTTCGCCCACGTCGTCGCCGTCGAGTCTGCACCTGCCGCGGTCGCTGCGCTGGCGCACAACCTGCAAGGAACCGCAGCCTCCGCCGTCCAGGCGGACACCCTCGCCTTCCTTCGCCGCAAACACGTCGCAGCGCCCGACCTCATCGTGCTCGACCCGCCCCGCGCCGGGCTCGGCGCCCCCGTCACCGACGCGCTCGCGACCCTTCGCGCGCCTGCGCTGGTCTATGTCTCCTGCGATCCGGCCACGCTGGCCCGCGATCTGCGCGCGCTCATCGCCGCCGGATATTTCCTGCACTCCGTCACCCTCGCCGACCTGTTTCCGCAGACCTTCCATCTGGAAACGGTGGTCCATCTGCGCCTTGCCTGATACGCTGCCCACATAGCTCGTCTTCCCCGCGCAATGCCATCCGAACCAACAACCCCGGGCCCCACCACCGCATCTCGCGGCCCCATCGGCATGGGCGCAATTCCTCTGTTCCATGCGGCCTGGCTCTTTGCCCTGGGCATCGCACTGGCACACGCCGTCTGGCTCCGCACCGGATGGGTGCTCATCGCGCTCGCGTCTCTCGCCGCGCTCTGCTGCTTATCTGCATTCCGCGTGCAGCGCATCGTGTGGCTGCCGCTCGCGATCCTCTGGCTGCTGCTTGGCGCCTGGTCCGCGGAAATGCAACCCCAACCTGTGCCCGCGCCGACCATCGCCGCGCTGTCGGACGGCCTGCTGCGCACCGTCGAAGGCACCGTCGTCCGCACCTCCACCTTGCGCAACTACGACAACGCCGATGCCGAAGTCGACTCCGCCGGCGAGCCCTCGCAGAGCGCCGAAGGCCCTTCACAAAACATCGACCTGCTCGTCGCCAACATCGAGGTCGTCAACGACACCGAAGACCAGCAGGCCCCGGCCGAAGGCGGCGTACGCCTCACCGTCCACTGGCCGCAAGCCGCATCCAGCTCGGCAATCGGTTCCGCATCCAGCGCCGCCGCGCCGCAGCCCTTCCACTGCGGGGACCGGGTGCGCGCTGTCGTTAGCCTGCTGCCGCCGGAGGTCTATCGCGACCCCGGAGCGTGGAGCCGCAGAGATTACCTGCTCGACCAGGGCATCACCTCCACCGCATCCGCACGCATCGAGAGTGTAGAACTGCTGGGCCGCGCCCCCGGCCGCTTTCTCGCCTGCCGCATCGCAGAGTTGCAGCATGCTGTCAGCGCACGCCTGCTCGCGCTGCCTGCGGCCACGCAGCGGCTTCCCGCCGCGCTGCGCCTCAGCCCGCAGGACGCCGCCATGCTGGCCGCCATGTCCACCGGCGACCGCACCTATCTCACGCCCGCGCTGCGCGCCGGCTTTGAGCGCACCGGCTCCTTCCACATGCTGGTCGTCTCCGGCCTCCACCTCGGCCTGGTGGCGGTTTTCCTCTTCTGGCTCGGACGCGTTCTGCGCCTCTCGCCCCTCATCACCACCCTGGCCACCATGGCGCTCACCACCGCCTATGCCGTCTTTACCGGCTTTGCCACGCCCGTGCAGCGAGCTCTCTGGATGATCCTTGTCCTCCTGCTCGCCCGCCTCCTGCACCGCGAACGCAGCCCGCTCAACACCATCGGCTTCGCCGCGCTGTGCCTCATGGCCGTCAACCCCCACAGCCTGCTGGAAGCAAGCCTGCAGATGACGCTCCTTGCCGTGGTCGCCATCGCCGGCGTGGCCCTGCCGCTACTGGCCGGCACCGTGCATCCCTATTACACCGCCACGCGCGACCTTCGCCTCGTCGTCCTGGACCCCAACCTGCCGCCGCGCCTCGCGCAGTTTCGCGTCACCCTGCGCCTCTTTGCCGAGCGGTTTGAGCGGCTCATCTCCCATCGCGCCGGATGGCTGGTCTTTCCCGCCACCGTCCGGCTGCTGCTACGCACCGTGGAAGTGCTGGTTGTCTCCTGCGTGGTGGAGTTGGCCATGACCCTGCCCATGGCGCTCTACTTCCACCGCATCACCGTCTACGCGCTGCCCGTCAATCTGCTCATTCTGCCGCTGCTGCTGGTGCTTATGCCCGCCGCGCTGCTCACCCTGGCAGCGCTCGTGGTGTGGCCTGCGGCCGCTTCGCTTCCCGCCGCTGTGGCCGCTCTGTGCCTGCACTTCAGCCTGTGGATGGTGCACTTGTTCGGCTCCATCGCGCTCAGCAACCTCCGCATACCTGCGCCGCTTGCCTGGCAGTCCGTGCTCTTTTGCGCTCTGCTGTCCGCAGCCCTGCTGCTGGCCCCCGGGGGCCGGTGGAGGCGCCGTCTTGCCTGGGCAGCGCTCGCCCTTGGCGCGGTGGCCGTCGTCCTGCCCCGCCCCGTGGACCACCCCCGCAACGCGCTGCTGATGGAGGCCATTGACGTGGGTCAGGGCGACTCCCTCCTGCTCATCACGCCGGACGGCAAAACCCTCCTAGTCGACGGCGGCGGCTTCGGCGGAGGTCCCTACCATGCCCCAGGCAACTTCGACATCGGCGAGGACGTCGTCTCCCCAGTCTTGTGGTCGCACGGCATCCGCCGCCTGGACGTGGTCGCGCTCACCCACGCGCACTCGGACCACATGGGCGGCCTGCCCGCCGTACTGCGCAACTTCCGCCCGCGCCAGATGTGGATCGGCAACAATCCGCCCATCCCGCAGTACCTGGCGCTGCTGGCAGAAGCCGCCCGGCTGCACGTGCGCGTGCGCTCCTTCCGCGCCGGAGATGCCACCACGCTCGGCGACGCCCAGGTGCACGTGCTGGCGCCCATGGCCAGCTACCAGCCAGGCCCCCAGCCCTCCAATGACGACTCCCTTGTGCTTCGCGTCGCCTACCGCGACACCTCGGTGCTTCTGGAAGGAGATGCCGAAGCACCCATCGAACACGCCATGCTGGCCGAGCCCAATCTGCAGAGCACGCTGCTCAAGGTGGGCCACCACGGCAGCAACACCTCCACGCAACCGGCCTTCCTGGCCCGCGTCGCGCCTCGCTGGGCCGTCATCTCCTGCGGGTTGCGCAACCACTACGGGCACCCCCGCCCGGAGGTGCTGGCCAGGCTGCAGGCCGCCCACGTGCGCACCTTCTCCACAGATATCGACGGCGTCACCTGCTTCCAGCTCAACGGAAAATCCGTCACCGCAACGCCGCTCTGCGGTCTGGCTGGCTCGCCTTAGCCTCAGTGTCTTAAAAACGAAATCGCGTGCCGAACTGAATCTGCCGCTGGCGATAAAAGCTGGTTGCGTTCACGCCCAGGGCCTGGCCGAACTCGGTGTGGCCCGTCTTCAGCCCGGTCAGGTAAGTCAGCCGGGGTAGGCCGCCGTTTGTCGTGCCGCCCTCAATCGTGTAGCCGATCGTCTCCAGCCGCGTCACGTTCTGGTGGTTGAACAGGTTGTAGGTCTCCGCCAGCAGTTCCAGTTGCCGTCCGTGGCCCAGCCGGATGGACTTGCCCAGCCGCACATCCGCCTTCCACGTGGCCGGATAGCGAAACGTGTTCCGCCCCACGCCGTACACAAACTTGGCGCCGCCATAGCCCAGCATGCCCGGCGCCAGCGCCACAATCGCCTGCCCCGCCGTGTCAAACTCCTTGGCCAGCGAGCCGGCAGTCCGCATGCTGTACGGCAATCCGCTGTGCATATAGCCCACGCCAGAAAGCATCCACCCGTTGGCCAGCCGGCCGGCCATCTCGCGCAGCTGCCAGCGCGGCTCCCACACCAGCCCTACCACCACCGCATGGCGCACGTCCAGATTGCTGGTGCCGTATTCCTGGCGCAGATCGTTGGGGTCAAACACGCTGGGCCCGGTCGCCCGCATGCTCTCGCTCGGATTCCAGTCCATGGCGTGCGCGTAGGTGTAGCGCGCATGCACACTCAGTCCGCCACGTCCGTTGCGCACCAGCCCCAGCCGAAAGGCCTCATACGTCGAGTTGGCGCGGCTTTCCAACTCCGTCACTTGTTGATAGTCCGGGTTCAGCCGCCCGCCGAATCCCGTCGTCGTGCCGGTACTCGGCCAGTATGCAAAGAACGGAACCGTCAGCTGCGGCGTCTTGATGGGTCCGGTGCCATTGCCATCCACCACCTGGTAGGTAATGGTCTGCGGATTCACTCCCGGGTCCGTGTTCGCGTCCACCGTCACCGGCAAATGCCGCCCCAGGCTTATCACTTCGCTGGCCTCCAGGTGCACGCGCCCCGGCAGTTCCTCCTCCACCGCGGCCACCGCCTGCTGCACCGCCGGATTGCGAAACGTTGGCGCAAACTCCACCGCTGCCGGCTTCACCGCGCTGGCCGGCTTGCCCGCCAGTACATAAGGAAACGGCGGCGCGCCTCCGCCGTTCAGGTTGTCCGTGGGCCGGATAAAGTACTTCAGGTCTCCGTTCAGCGATCCCGTCTGCGTCAGCACGCTCAGCAGTTCCGCGTTGCGCATGCGCCCAAAGTAGGCGCCGTAGCCCAGCCGAAGCACCGGCCAGTGCCGTCGCCCCGTGCCCCAGGCCAGGCTGGCCCGCGGACCCCACTCGTTCCCCGGCCCCGGCACCCGCCCCGTCAGCGGCAGCTCCGGATTGTTCAGCGACGCAATCGGCGGCGGCACGTGCTCGCGCTCCCAGCGCAGCGCCAGAGAAACCGTCACCTGCCGGCTCGCCTGCCACTGCGCTGCCCCGTAGCCCGCCCAGTCCGTCGTACTCAGCCACCAGTGGTTCGGCCCAATCGTCTGCGTGTAATGCGAGTAGCAGGGCAAGTAACCCAGCCCGTGCAGCGTGCCCGCCGTGTCCCGCCAAACCCGCCCCGTCTGGTCGCAGTTGTGCTGGTCATAAGGGTTCAACTGCCCGTTCACCCCGAAGTCCGCAAACGACAACGCGTCCGACACAAAATTCTCCACGCTCGAATACGTGTAGGTCCCCGTCTGGTTGCGCAGCAGCGTCGTCGAGTCGTTGTTGTGCCGCACCTCCGCGCCCCACTTCACCAGCAGCGGACCGCGCGTCCACGCCAGCTGCTCCTGCGCCTGATAGAGGTGCTCGTCTGGATAGCTGCCCGGGCTCATTCGCGCCGAGTTGCCGATCGTCAGCCCGTACCGCGTATCCACGTTGATCTGCGGCAGCCGTCCCCAGTCGCTGATGTTCAGCGTCTGCTCGTAGGGCGTGGGCGATTCCGGACTCGCGGTCATCACGTGATGCGCATACGAACCCTCCGTCACCGCCAGCAGGTGCGGCGTCACAAACGCCTCCCACCGGCCCAGCACCCACTGTTCGCCCGTCTGCCTGGACCCGTAACTGCGGGTGCCGTAAAACTCCGTAGCCCGCAGTAGTCCGCTGCCCGGCCCGTCCTGCTTGGCGCCCGTTCCCTCCACCAGAAAGCGCTGCCGCTCGCCCGCCGCCCAGTCCACGCGCCCAAACCCGGTCCACTGCGACGACGCGCGCGTCGCCGAACCCAGCAGCCCCGTCAGCGTCTGCAGCATGCCGGAATAGGCCGCCACGCCTTCACCCACCGGGTTCACGCTGCTCAGGCCCAGCCGCGCGCTCAGAACCTGCATCTGGTCGTTCGAGGGCTGCGCATAAAAATTCTCCGGGTGCCGCACCGTGGACACCCCGGGGTTGCTCCGCCGCGCGTTGTCCAGCGCCGAATACCAGTGGAAGCGGCTCCGCCGAAACCGCCCGCCCATGCCCACGCTCCAGCGCGTCTCGCGGTCCCCGGCCGTGTACGGAAGCGGCGTGAACACCGGCACAGACGTCGCCGTTGCCGGCGCGGTCATCTGCACTCTCTCGGTCAGCGGATTCTGCGCGCCCAGAAAATTCTGCCTGCTAAAGAACGACCCCTCGCCCTGCAGCTTGTTGCCTCCGCCGCGCGTCACCACCCCGGCAAAGCCCTCGGCGCCGCTCCATCCGGAAGCTCCCGCGACACCGCGGGACCGCTCCACCCGCCGCACTGTTGCCATGGTCGAGCCCGGCCCCATCAGCAGATCGCCCCGGCTGCCTCCCCGGCCCGCGCCCGCGCTGCCAAAAGCCAGCCGGATATCCGCGCCGTCCACCGTCACCCCCGGCTGGCCCCGGTCACTTCGCGATGTCGGCTCATTTTCGGCGTCGTTCTGGGCAGAGCCTGCCCGCCCGCCCAGCACAAAATCCTGCCAGCGCTCGCCGCTCAGCGGCAACGCCTGCAATTGCTCGCCCGTCAGCGTCGCCGCCAGCGCACCCGGCGCCTGCAGTGCCAGCCGCGTCCCAAGCTCCGCCTCACCGGCCCCTGCCGCTCCTGTTCCTTCGCTTGTCTGCAAATTCTTCCGGGAGCGCTTCCCCTTGGGGGTGTGCTTCTTCTGGTGGGACCTGCCAACAGCATCCTTCGCCTGCGCCGCGCTCTGCGCAAGGCACATTGTCCGCCCGCTGAGAACCACCAGCAGCACGGCCAACACCAGCCTCAACCACCAACTCCGACCCACCATCCAGAAAACCAGCCCGCGGCAGACCCTTGGGATTCTCCTGCACTCACCGCCCAACCCGCTCTGCCAGCAGCGCCGGTATTTCAGCCGCAAATCTCGCACCCGGGGAGCCATGCCTTCCAACAGCACCCGGCACATCTACTTGCGTGTACGGTGAGGTTCCTTAAGAGTTTACGGCATTCTTAGAAAGGCTTAAGAATTTTTCCGCAGACAAATCCT
This sequence comes from Occallatibacter sp., assembly GCA_035531055.1. Classification (GTDB taxonomy): domain Bacteria; phylum Acidobacteriota; class Terriglobia; order Terriglobales; family Acidobacteriaceae; genus Telmatobacter. Next base: position 12,451 of record DATKTQ010000128.1, read on the forward strand.
TTGCCGCCCAGCCACGCGCCCAATCTCGCGCGCCGCTTTCGTCCCCTCCTCCGCCTCCGCCAGCCTCTTTCGGTACACTGGAGATACACGCAGTTGCTCGCGTGCCTGCCGGTTTCCGCCGGTTTTGCAGCGTTTCACCGGGCGGCCGGTATAAGCATGTTCATCGATGAGGCAAAAATTCGGGTGAAGGCCGGCGACGGCGGCAACGGCTGCATGGCCTTCCGGCGGGAGAAGTTCGTTCCCCGTGGCGGCCCCTCCGGTGGCGACGGTGGCCGCGGCGGCGACGTCGTCATGGTCGCTTCGCAGCGCCACAACACCCTCATCCACTTCCGCTACAACCCCGAACACAAGGCCCAGCGCGGCGAGCACGGCATGGGCTCCAACTGCACCGGGCAGGACGGCAACTCCATCATCCTGCAGGTTCCCGTCGGCACCGCGCTCTATGACCAGGAGACCGGCGAGCTCGTCCACGACTTCCGCGAGCCCGACGAGCGCCTCGTCGTCGCCAAAGGCGGGCGCGGCGGACGCGGCAACCAGCACTTTGCCACCAGCACTCACCAGGCACCGCGCGAGCACGAGCTGGGCCGCACCGGCGAAGAGCGCCAGTTCCGCCTCGAACTCAAGCTGCTGGCCGACGTAGGCCTCGTCGGCTACCCCAACGCCGGCAAGTCCACCCTCATCGCCCGCATCTCCGCCGCCAAGCCCAAAATCGCCGACTACCCCTTCACCACCCTCGAACCAAACCTCGGCGTAGTCACCGTCGGCGAAATGCCCTTCGAGGAATCCTTCGTCGTCGCCGATGTTCCCGGCCTCATCGAGGGCGCGCATCTCGGCCACGGCCTCGGCACGCAGTTCCTGCGCCACATCGAGCGCACCCGCCTGCTCGTCCACCTCGTCGATGTCTCCGACGCCTCCGGCCGCCCCGATCCAGTCGAGGATTTCAAGGTCATCAATCAGGAACTGGCCAGCTTTGGCAACGGCGCGGGCGAGCATCCATTGGCCGAGAAGCCCATGATCGTCGTCGCCACCAAAATCGACTCCGCCAACCCCGACAAGCTCAAGAAGCTCTCCGCGCACGTCAAGCGCCGCAAGTTCGAGTTCCACGCCATCTCCGCCGTCACCGGCGAAGGCGTGGACGCGCTCAAGTGGGCACTGGCCAAGCGCCTCCGCCCAACCCCCGAGCCGACACCCGTAGGAAAGTAGCGCTAGGCCTAGCGCCCCGCCGTCTCCTTCCGCAGCGTCACCAGCACCACATCGTTGCTCCGCATTGCCACGTGCACCTCCGCCGTGCCGTCCTTGTCCGCAACCACTTTCCCATCCCTCTCCGGCGCGTCCCGCGTCAGGTAGTCCAAATGCGCAATCTGCTCGGGCGTCAGGTCCTTCGGCGCTCCCAACTTGATATACGCCGAATCCGCATCGTTGGCCTGGTATCCCGTGCGATTCACTTGAAGCCGGTACGCTGCCCCCGGCGCCAGATGCATCACTTTCAACTCCACCGGCGCAGCCGCGTGGTCCGGTTCCAACCTCGTATAAAACGGCCGGTTGCTCAGCTTCTGCTCCGGCTGTTCAAAGTCCCACACCACCGCCGCAAAGTTCTCACCATCCGTCGCCAGCATCGATTCGGCATCCCTGTCCTGAATTGTCGCGCCCCTCAGCGCATGCAGATACTTGTAGGCAAAGAACGCCGGCTTGCGAATTCCGTCGCGGGTCACCAGCCCAAAGCCTCCATAAAACGCTGCCGAAGGCGGCCCCGGCTCTTCAAACAGGTCGGAGTAGGTCCAGTAGCTCATCCCCTGCACCAGCCCCTCGCAGGCCTTCAGCTTGCTCAGGATGTAGGCCGCGCTGATGTAGGAGTCGTGCACCGGATCGACCGGCGTGTAGCTCGTGCTCCATTCCGTAAAGTAGAGCGGCAAGCGCGGAAACGGCGAAGCAGAAATCTGCGCGCGCACCTTGCGCACATCGCCCACAATCGCGTCCGGCGAGGGATTGAGCTTCACATCGCTCTTTCCGTTCTCATCCAGAAATCCGCCCGTCACGCCGTAGGTATGCGTCGATACAAAATCAATCGGAGCGCCACTCTTCTTCACATGTTCCAGAAACTCCGGAACCCACGCCGCACCGGCTGTCGCCGGCCCGCCCACGCGCAGCTTCGGATCCACGGCCTTCACCGTCTTCGCCGTCAGGTCATAAAGCGCAAAATAGGCCTTCTGGTCTCCGCCCTCCCAAAAGCCCGACAGGTTCGGCTCGTTCCACACCTCGAAGTACCATGTGCGCACCTCCGCCTGCCCATAGCGCTGCTCAATATGGCGAAGGAATGCATCCACCAGGTCGCGCCACGCCGTCGGCTTCGGATGCGACGTATTGCCATGCCAGTAAAAAATGCTATTGTCGGAAGTCTTCATCGCCTCAGGCGTAAAGCCGAGTTCGACAAACGGCTTGATATGCCGCGCCAGCAGGTCGTCATAAAGCTGGTCAATCTTCGTCCAGTTGTAGACGGTCTTCCCATCCTCAACGCGCACCGTTCCCAGCACATCGTGAAAAATCGCATGAAACCGGATATAGCGGAACCCAAGCTCGTCCGTCACCATCTGCAGTTGCGCCTGGCTGTCATCGCGAATCAGCGTGCCCGGATAATCGGAGCCCACCGAAAGGTCAAAGAACCGATCCACAGAACCGGACGTGTGGTGTATATCGGCAACAATCACGCGAGGCGCGGGAGCCTGCGCGCCCGCGGGCAAAAGCAGCGCCGCCGCGGCCATCAAGATCAGTGCACTTCTCCACCATGCGGACAAACCGAATCTAGGCATGCTCAAGTTATAAACGACGCCCATGCACCGCCGCTCCGCTTACACCATCGCCCGTTCCTTCACCTTCAAATACTGGTTCAGCACTTGCGAAGTCAGCGCCTCGGGGTTCAGGTCCATCGTCAGCGCGCCCTGTTCCTGTAGCCGCGCCAGCAGCAGCTCCCGCCGCCCGGCCATCTCCTGCGCCGCGGCCGCGTGAAACATCCCATCCACCGTCTCTGGCCGCGCCTCCGCCACCAGTTCCACCTCCGGCTGCGCCATGGCCACAAACAGCAGCACGTGCCGTCGCAGCAGCTGCGTCGCGCCGTCCACCACTTCCGGCCGCATGGCAGACTCGGCCAGATCCGTAATCCACAGGATCAGCGATCGCCGCGGCTGCAGCCGGTTCAGCGTCGCCGTGGCGCGCAGATGGACGGCCTCGCCGGTCTCGGCCCGCACCAGCGCCAGCGCATCGATCATCTGGCGCATGTGGGCTGCGCCACGCCCCGGCAGCAGCCTCTGCTGTGTGCCCTGTCCGTAAGCCAGCAGCCCCACCCGGTCGCCGGAAAACAGCGCCAGTTGCGCCAGCGAGACCGCCGTGGTGCATGCATGGTCCAGCTTGGAGTGCAGCCGCGCAGCATCCACGGCCACCGGCAGCGCGCCACGTCCCGGATCCGCCGCCACCCGCGAGCGCATCAGCCGCCCGCAGTCCAGCACAATCCACACCGGCTGGCTGCGCTCCGTCTGGTACTGCCGCGTAATCAGGTTTCCCCGCCGCGCCGTCGCCGTCCAGCACACGTCCCGCAGATCGTCGCCCTCGCGATACTCGCGCAGGCTCTCAAAATCCCGTCCCAGTCCCCGCTGCCGCGTCTGCCGCAGTTGCTGGTCAATCTGCCGGCTGCGCGCCAGAAAAATCTGCTGCTCCTCGCTCATGCGCAGCGCCGGATACACCCGCACCGTCTGCTTCAGCGGAGCCACTGCCCAGCGCTCCGCAAGTCCCAGCCCTGAGCGGTACCGCACGTACACGCTGCCCGTCTCGTGGTCTCCGCGCTCCATCGGCTCCAGCCGGTAGCGCACCGCCGCAGGCACCCTCGGAAACACCGTAAGCCGCTGTGTTACCGGCTGCTCCACCAGCGCCGGCGGCAGGTCATCCACCACGCGGCACTCCAGGATGAGATTCCCCTCGTGCTCCAGCGTCAGCTCCACTTCCGTCTCGCTGTCCAGCGCCGGCGCGTTGGTCCAGCTGCGGCTCGCCGTCAACTGCTCCGCGCGCGGCAGGCGCAGCCCGTCCAGCAGCGCGGCCAGCAGCACAAGCCCGTCCCAGGCCAACATCCCATAGCTCACGCGCGGGTACCAGAAGCCCGGCGCCAGCCACAGAAAACCCGCCAGCAGCAGCCCGATCGAGCGCCCCGTCAGCGCAAACCCAAAGCGCCTGCGCGGCCCGCAGGCTGCGCGCACCGGCTCGGGATGCAGTGAGGCCATTCTCATTGCCGCGGCACCGGCACCGCGGCCACCACGTCGGCCAGCACGCGGTCCGCGTCAAAGCCTTCAAGCTCGGCCTCCGGCTTCAAAATCACGCGATGCCGCAGCACCGGCGGCACGGCGCGCTTCACGTCGTCAGGAACCAGAAAATCCCGCCCGTCAAAAGCCGCCGCCGCCTGCGCCACGCGCATTACGCTCAGCGCCGCTCTCGGACTTGCCCCCAGCAGCAGCGTGGGCCACTCCCGCGTGCGCCGCGCCAGCGTCAGCATGTAGCCGTAAAGCTCCGGCTCAATGCGGATACCCCGCACCTCGGCCCGCGCCGCCGCCAACAGCTCCTGCGGAATCGGTTGAATCGCGGCATCCTCCAGCGGTCCGGCCCCCGTGCCGCCGTGGTGCCGCTTCAGAATCTCCAGCTCCTCGGCCTCCGTCGGGTACGCCATGCGAATCTTCAGCAGAAAGCGGTCCAGCTGCGCCTCCGGCAGCGGATACGTCCCCTCAAAATCCACCGGGTTCTGCGTGGCAAACACCGTGAACCACGGCGGAAGCGGCCTCCGCATGCCGTCGGTCGTCACTTGCCGCTCCTCCATGCACTCCAGCAGCGCCGCCTGCGTGCGCGGAGGCATGCGGTTGATCTCATCCACCAGCAGCAGGTCCGTAAACACCGGCCCGGCATGAAACGTAAACGTGTCCGTCCCCGGCCGCAGCACCGTCGTCCCCAGAATGTCGGCCGGCATCAAGTCCGGCGTAGCCTGCACGCGCTGGAACCCCAGCCCCAGCAGCCGTCCCAGCGTCTTCACCATCAGCGTCTTGGCAATGCCCGGCACGCCCTCCAGCAGCGCATGCCCCTGGCACAGCACCGCCATCAGCACCTCTTCCACGGCGTCGCGCTGCCCGCAGATCACCCGGCCCATCTCCGCGTGTGCCTGCGCAATCAGGCGTCCCGTTGCCGGCAGCGGCAAACTCGTCTGCCCGCTTCCGTCCTGCGTTTGTTCCGAATGTTCTCCCTGCTCAAATTCCTCGCTCATGAGGCCCTTTCCAGTGGTTGACTTTCCTCTTTATCTGACGATTTTCCATGCCGCCCGAGTTGCGCGCCGTTCCGCAGCCTGTCCATGTGCCCGTGCAGCGCCTGCACCAGCTTGAGCGCCTTGCGCGGCTCCAGATTCTCGCTCGCCGCAGCCTCTTCGCACGCGGCCAGATCCTCTTCCAGGCTCTTGTCCGACTTTGGAAACCGCCTGCGAAGCACTGCCGCCAATTCCGCCGCTTCCATGGGCGCCGCCCGCAGCCCGCACAGCCGCAGGCTCCGTCGCCTGAAGCGTTCCAGCGCCACGCCCACCGCCGTGCCCGCCGCGCCCGCGTTGCGATAGAGCGACCCCAGTGCTTCCACAAACTCCATGGGCGCCGCCCGCGCCGGCTGCGCCAGCTCCCGCAACGGCCCGCTGCGCCGGCTGAAGCTCAACACCAGCAGCACGCCCAGCAGCACCAGCCCCACACGCAGCAGCGTCAGCGCGGGTCCGGCCGCATAGCTCCAGTTGGAGCGCACTTCTCCATGCAGCGACTCATCCCAATAAAAATGCCGCCCCGCGCGCGGACCCAGCGAGTTCAGCAGCAGGTCCAGATTCCGCCCGCGCAGCAGGTACCCGTTCTCCAGCGGCGTCGCGCTCGCCCACCACACCACGTGCCCCTTGCCGTAGTCGTACTCCACCACCGCCGGCTGCCCCGCGCACGTGTACTGCACCCGGTAGGCCGGATCGCCCAGCTGCCACGACGCCTCCGGCTCCATCCACACCGGCCCAGAGCTGGCCAGAGGGTCCAGCCCGTCCGGCTCCAACTCACACGCCGCAAAGTGGAACTCCCCGGGCATCGAGGGGTTGCCGCCCGGCACCAGAAAACCTCCGCTCAGCCCCGTGACCAGCACGCGGCCCCCGCGCTCCACAATCTGCCGCACCGCCTTTACATCTTCCATTTCGCGCGTATAAGGCTCGGCAAAAATCACCACCGTATCCGGCCCCGCCGTCTGCGCCAGCTCGTTCAGCGGCCGCTCCCAGCGCTCCATCGGGTAGCCGGAACGCACCAGCATTTCATACGCCGCGCGCGCCCCGTGCTGCCCTGCAAGATATGTGGACGGCATCGGGTTCTTGTCCTTGTCCTGATTGGGCAAAAGAAAGCCCACCAGCACCGCCAGCGCAATGGCGCCGCCCAGCAGCCACAGCATCAGCCGCCGGTCGGTCGCATCCAGGCTGGTCATCCCCTTCATCGCGATCCCCCCGCGCCCATCAGCCCCGTCGCCAGCGCCTCCGCCTGTTCGTAGTCGCCTTTGCTCGCAGCCTTTCCGCCGTACCAGGTGTGCTCAAAGCTGCGCGTCAACTGCGCCAGCCCCGCCCTGCGCGCGTCCTCCTCGCCCACCAGCGCCAGATACTCCCGCGGCGTCCGCGCCCGGTCCGCCGGCCACAACCGCTTCTGCTCCAGCCGCGAAATGGCCGCCCAGTACACGCAATGGATCGCCTCTCGCCAGCGTCCGGCCGCAGCCGCCGCTTCCGCATCCTTCAGCCACAACTGCCAGTCGCGCGCTGAGGCCGC
>DATKTQ010000129.1:0-4174 GCA_035531055.1 Occallatibacter sp.
CTTGAAAGCGCGATCCATACACCACATCGGCCTTGCCTGCACGGATGGGCCCAAGCAAGCGATGGTATTCTTCCGGGTCATACTCCAGATCAGCATCCTGAATGACGACAAAATCTGACGTCGCGTGGGCAATCCCAGTGCGCAATGCCGCGCCTTTGCCCTGGTTCACCGCATGCCGAATCAGCAAAATGCGTTCATCCGTCGTCGCGAGTTGCTGCAGCTTTTCCCAGGTGCCATCTTTCGAGCAATCATCCACAATGACCAACTGCTGGACCGGCCGCTGTCCCAATACCACCGCCACAACCTCCGCGATCGTGGCCACCTCGTTGAAAGCAGGCATCACCGCGGTCAGGCAGGGTTCAATGTCCTCGTTGCTCGAGTATTCGTGTCTCATACTTGTCCGCTGTTTCGACTTTCAAGAGCTCCGGCCTCGCTTCCCTGCTCCAAGGGACAAATTGAACAAGGAAACTTCCCCCCTAAGTTCCTCCACAAATCAGCCTACTCTGTCTCCCTGCAAGTTATCGGCGAAACCTACTTACACAGGGTTCTACCCGGCACACTTGAGAGGCTGGCGATACAAAGTCTTCAATCTCCGCAAGGGTACCATGGGAATCCTCGCAGGATCTTTCCGGGAACCTTGGAAATCACCATTTCGCAAGCGATTCCATATACCTCCGCGTGGCGCGGAGCCACGCCGACACCCCGCAACGCTGATAGACTCGGTAACGTGCCCGACCAAGCCAAGCCGCCCGTCTTTCTGCTGGATACGATGTCGTTCATCTTCCGCGCTTATCATGCCATGCAGCGCAGTCGGCCCATGTCCACCCGTTCCGGCCTGCCTACTGCGGCAACTTACGTTTTTGTCAACATGATCAAGAAGCTGCGCCAGGACTTCGCCCCTCGCTACTTTGCCGCCGTGTTCGACGTGAGTGGCGAGGTCTTCCGCGACGAGCGCGCGCGCTCCATAGGCATGCTACGCAAGTGGAACGCAAAGACGCAGAGTTTTGACGAAGTGAGCTACGAGGGCTACAAGGCTAATCGGGAGGCCATGCCTGAGGACCTGCGGCGACAGATTCCTTACATTCGGCGCTCACTGGAGGCGCTGAAGATTCCCATCCTTGAGGCCGAGGGGTTTGAGGCAGACGACGTGATTGGCACGCTGGCCCGCCAGGCGGCGGAGCAGGGGCACGACGTCTTCATCGTCTCCGGCGACAAGGACATGATGCAGCTTGTCACGGATCAGGTGAAGGTGCTCAATCCGCAGAAGGACAATCTGATTCTTGACCCCGCGAAGGTGACCGAAACGCTGGGTGTGCCGCCGGAAAGAGTGGTGGACGTGATGGCGCTGCGCGGCGACAGCGTGGACAATGTTCCCGGCGCGCCGGGCATCGGAGACAAAGGAAGCGTGGAGCTGATTGTCCAGTTTGGCAGCGTGGAGGCCGTGCTGGACCGAGCCGCCGAGGTGAAGCGCAAGAGCTATCGGGAATCGCTCGAGCAGAATCGGGATGCGGTGCTGCTTTCCAAAGAGCTGGTAACGATTGACAGCCGCGTCCCGCTGGAGTTGGAGCTTGCGGCCATGGAGACACAGGCTCCGGACATGGAGGCGTGCCGCGAGCTGTTTACGGAGCTCGAATTCACGTCGATGCTGAAGGAGCTGACTCCGGCGGAAGACGCGGCAGCCACGCCACTGGTGGACGATCCAGACGACGCGCAGATTGAAGCGTTCTTATCCGCGGCGCGCGCAGGGAGCTTTTCGTTCGTCCTGCCTGCAGAGGGAAAGGCACTGCAGGCTGCGGAAGACGAGGCACCGGCCTCGCAGTCCCTGCTGGATCTGGCCGAGGCGGCGGAACCGACTCAATCTTTGCGACTGGGCGTTTGCGCGGATGCCTCCGCTGCTCTGCAGTTGCCCCTCACCGATGCCATGCGCGCACTGCTCGAAGACGAATCCATTGCCAAGCAGACGCATGACTGGAAGGCGACGCTGCATCGTCTGCAGCCGCATGGCGTGACGCTGCGCGGGCCCGTGGAAGACACAATGCTGCTCTCTTACGCGCTGAATCCGACGCACGCCACGCAGTCCCTTGCGGATGTGGCGGCGCGTCACGGGCAGGCGGCGCCCAGTTCCGTCGCCGCTGGAGCTGCCGCGGTCTTTTCCCTCGTGCCTGCCTTGAAGAATGAGGCGGAAGAGATGGGCGTGAGCCGCGTGTACCGCGAGATTGATCTTCCTTTGGCGCCAGTTCTCTTTCGCATGGAACGGGCCGGCGTCCGCATCGATGTGGCCGCGCTGGATGCACTTTCCAGGCGTTTCACAACCGAGCTGCAAGAGGTGAGCGAACAGATTTTCCAAATGGCCGGCCGTCGCTTCAACATCCAGTCTCCCAAGCAGCTTGGTGAGGTGCTCTTCACGCATATGGGCCTGCCTGCCCCGCCCAGCCGCGGAAAAGCGAAAGCAGTCTCCACCGCGCAGGATGTGCTGGAGCAGTTGGCGGAAAAGCACGACGTGCCAAAGCTGGTTCTCGAGTTTCGGCACATTGCCAAACTCAAATCGAACTACGTGGATGCACTGCCTCTGCTGGCGGATGCGGAAGCGCGCGTGCATACCACCTTCCAGTCTGCCGCCACCGCCACGGGCAGGCTCTCTTCCGTCAATCCGAATCTGCAGAACATTCCTGCGCGCACGGAGCTTGGGCGGGAAATCCGCGCAGCGTTCATCGCCGCGCCAGGCACCGAACTTCTCTCTGCCGATTACTCCCAGATTGAGCTGCGGCTGCTCGCACACTTTAGCCAGGATCCGCTGCTGTTGCGCGCCTACAGAAACAACGAGGACATTCACACGCTCACGGCGAGCGAAGTGTTCGGCGTACCGGCAGAGACCATGGACAAGGAGACTCGCAACCGCGCCAAAGCCGTGAACTTCGGCATCGTGTATGGCATCTCCGCGTTTGGTCTGGCTGCGCAGTTGGGCATTCCGCAATCGGATGCACGCGAGTATATCGAGCGTTACTTTGCCCGCTACCAGGGAGTGCGTTCGTTCATCGACAAAACCTTGGAGGCAACGCGGAGGGAAGGGCGCGTGCGCACCATGTTCGGGCGCGTTCGCCCAATTCCCGACATCGAAAGCCGCAACCCGAATCAGCGGGGATTTGCCGAGCGCACGGCCATCAACACGCCACTGCAGGGCACCGCGGCGGACCTGATCAAGCTGGCCATGATTGCGCTGGACCGGAAGCTGACTGAGCGCGGCATGAACTCCCGCATGATTCTGCAGGTCCACGACGAACTGCTGTTTGAAGTGCCCGCCGATGAGAAGGCCGCGATGCAGTCGCTGGTGCAATCGGAGATGGAGGGCGTCGTCCAACTGGACGTGCCCCTGGTAGCGGATCTTGCATTCGGTGCCAACTGGCGAGATCTGAAATAGCCGCGGCCGCTCTTGCGAGGAGTCGGCCTTCGGATCAGACGCTCAGCTAGGACATCTGGCTCAAGCGCCCAGTTCGTGCCGGATGGCTTCCGCAATCGCTTCCGCGTGCCGATGCATCGCCGCTTCGCTTTCGGCTTCGATCATCACGCGGGCCAGCGCCTCCGTGCCGGAGTAGCGAATGACGACGCGCCCCGTATCTTTCAGCTCGGCCTCCGCCTCCGCAATGCGCGCGGCCACTGCAGGAATGGAGAGGAGCGGCTTCTTCTCCTGCACCTTCACATTGAGGATGACCTGAGGAAACACCCTGAGATCCGCGGCCAGTTCGTCCACCGTGCGCCCGGAGCGCGCGATCAGGTCCAGCACCACCAGCGCAGTCAACAGGCCATCGCCCGTGGTGGCAAGGTGCGGCAGCAGGATGTGCCCGGACTGTTCTCCGCCAAGCGCTGCATTGTGCTCCTGCATTTTTTCCAGCACGTACCGATCGCCCACGGGTGCACGCAGCATGGTGATGCCGGAACGCTTGAGCGCGGCTTCCAATCCCATGTTCGACATGGTGGTGGCCACCACCAGGTTGCCCGTCAACAGGCCGCGAGCCTTCAGGTCCCGGCCGGCCATCAGCAGAATCGCATCGCCATTGATGACGTTGTTTCGCGAGCCGGCCATCATGCAGCGATCGGCATCGCCGTCAAAGCTGAGGCCAATTTGCGCGGAACTCGCCGCGACTTCCTGCGCAACCCATTCCGGATGCAGCGCACC
>DATKTQ010000130.1:0-10761 GCA_035531055.1 Occallatibacter sp.
ATACCTGTTCATGCTTTGCGGGTTGGTGGGATCATAGCTGCCGTTGTAGGGGTCGGGGCTGAGCCAGCGGCCGTTGTTGGCCGCGTACTGGCGGAAGATGGTTCTGTAGAGCCCGGTGGCCGAGTCCTGCTCCATGCCTGCAAATTTCTGATTCGGCGCGCAAGTGCTGGTGTATGCGCGCTCCCCTCCAAAGGGATAAAAATCCGCGTCATAACAGATGCTGCCTGTGGCTGTGGTGATGGTGGGCGAGCGCAGCTCGTTGCCGAAAGAGTAGTACACATTCCCACCCGAATCCCGCCGCGCGATCCGCATCCCGTCGAAATAAATGTACTCGTTCACCGGGTTGGAGTGGGCCCAGGTGAGCGAGCTTCCGGAAGCGTCCAGTTCCGTGACCTGGTTGCCGCTCTGATCGAGCAGGTAGACCTTCTTCAACGTAAAGCTGCTGCCGTTGTAGGGGCAACTGAGTGAGTTGATGGAACCGGCGGCCACGCGAATGCCCTCCGCGTTGTAGAGATAGCCAGTGTAACTGTGGCCGCTGGGATTTTCCACGGCGCAGAGGCGGCCCTCGGCGTTGTAGGGATTAGCCACATTTCAAAATCGAGATGTGGAGCGCCTATGTTCGTAGTTGGGATGAGATCCAGAGTTGGTCCACCCGCCCGCGCTGTGCGGAGCACTTTGTGCTGCTGGACCGGCCGCACTGAGCTGGGCTTGAAGGGGCGCGGGCATTGCGTGGCGAAGGCTTCGGGCGAAGGCGCCGGCTGCGGGAGCGGATTTGTCTGGTATGCTGCCGCTCATGTCGATTGTTCCTGACTTCCAGCGTTTAACTCGTCCGCAGAGGCACGCGTTTATCGCGGCATTTCTTGGGTGGACGCTGGACAGCCTGGATTTTTTTCTGCTGATTTTCTGCGTGAAGGCGATGGCTGCGGACTTTGGCACGCGGCCCAGCGTGATTCTGGAAGCGGTGTTCTGGACGCAGGCTTTTCGGCCGGTGGGCGCGCTGGTGTTTGGCATGCTGGCGGACCGCTACGGGCGGCGGCCGGTGCTGATTTTCAACATTCTGAGCTTCTCCATTCTTGAACTGGCATGCGCGTTTGCACCCACGCTGGGCGTGCTGTTTGTGCTGCGTGCGCTGTTCGGCATTGCGATGGGCGGCGAGTGGGGCGTGGGCGCGGCGCTGGTATTTGAGACGCTGCCGAAGGAAGGGCGCGGCGGGTTCAGCGGGATTCTGCAGGAAGGGTATGCGGTGGGCTCGATTTTGGCGGCGGGGGCGTTTGCGCTGCTGTTCCACTGGATTGGCTGGCGGGGGTTGTTTGTGGTGGGGGCAAGCCCGGCGCTGCTGGTGCTGTATATCCAGACGCGCGTGGAGGAGAGTCCGGCGTGGCTGGCAGGCGCGGGCCAGCGCAAGGCGCGCGGGCGCGGGCCGCTGATTCCGCCGCATCTGTTGGAGTTTCTGCCGACGTTTCTGTTTCTGATTCTGTTGATGACGGCGTTCATGAGTTTTTCGCATGGAACGCAGGATGTGTATCCGACGTTTCTTGAGGTGCAGCGGAAGCTGACGCCGCAGACGGTGGGTCTGATCGGCGTGTTGTACGGGCTGGGCTCGATTGCGGGCGGGTTTGTGTTTGGGGTGCTGAGCGAGCACTGGGGGCGGAAGAAGGCGATCATCACGGCGGCTCTGCTGTCGCTGCCGGTGATTCCGCTGTGGGCGTATGGGCACTCGGCGTGGGTGCTGGCGACGGGTGCGGTGCTGATGCAGTTTATGGTGCAGGGCGCTTGGGGCGTGGTTCCGGCGTATCTGACGGAGCTTTCGCCGGGGCCGGTGCGGGCGACGGCGCCGGGGCTGGCGTACCAGTTGGGCGGTTTGCTGACGAGTTGGAATGGGGTGCTGCAGGCGCGGGTAGCGGAGTGGTGGGGCACCTATCCGCCGGTGCTGGCGATTACGGTGGTGGTGGTGGCGCTGTCTCTGGCGCTGATGGCGGCGCTGGGGCGCGAGGCCAGGGGCGCGGAGATGAGCATTTAGTACCTTATTATCAATAAGTTATGCAATACCACTGCGCGCGGGATGGCCGGGCCGGCGGTGCGGCGGGTGCTTCACAGAACCGCGTAATTTTCGGCAAAAGTGCTGTGGAAAACTGCAAATTTTCAATATGGGGGGAGGGGGTAGGCTCCGCTGCGCGGAGCCGGTTTTCAGTGGTCAGTTTTCAGTTGTCAGGGAGATGGGTGTGGTCCCACCCATTCCGCAAAAAGCGCGGAATGGATGGGCACAGTGTTCCTATTTCGATTGTGACGGAATTGGGGAAATAATCTGCAAAGTTGCAAGGAAATATTTTGAGCGGATCGGCGAGGCGATTGGCGAGCGGGGTGCGCGGCTTCGACGGGAGCACTCTAGCGCGGGCGAATGGTTCGGGGTGGTCTTTTGGGCGGCGGCGCGGGATGCTGTTTTGGGTTGGGGCGCGTCCAATGCAGGACTGGCAGGACTGGCTGGGGCGAGACGGGCGGGCGTGACGAATGGGATGCCCTTGCGGAAATTTGCAGGCGGGTAACATTCCTTGATGCACAATCATCTATAGGAACTTGTTGAAGAATCGGGAGAGTCCCAGCTACTGAACTTCAGGGGCTGAAGCCCGAGAGATTTTGCTGAGCTTATGTGCGGGCTAAAGCCCGTACCCTTCCTTCAAGGGGTGCTTTTCAATACGTTCCCAGGAGAAAAACAGCTTTGCCGCGTATCCACTTTCAACAGCAACTCGCCGAACTGAAAGACAAGCTGCTTGCCATGGCGGCGTTGTCGCAGCAGGCGGTGGAGTCTGCGGTGGACGCCTACCTGCAGCGGGACCTGGGACTTTGCCAGTATGTGAAGCAGAATGAGACGGCCATCAACACGGCGCAGCGGGAGCTGGACGAGATGGCCTATGAGCTGCTGGCCAAGGAACAGCCGATGGCGATTGACCTGCGCTTCATTCTGGCGGTGATCAAGATCAATGGTGACCTGGAGCGGATTGGCGACCAGTCGATGGGCATTTCGCGGCGGACCAAGGACATTCTGAAGACCGAATACGTGGAGCTGCCGGTGGACTTTGCGGCGATGGGTGAGTACGCGGGCAGGATGATTCGGTCGGCGATTCACGCGCTGCTGGAAGGCGATGCGCGGATGGCGGACACGGTGCGGGAGATGGACGACGAGATTGACCGCATGAATCGCCGCGCGCATGCGGATCTGCTGCTGCTGATCCAGGAGAAGCCGCAGATTACGCAGCAGGCGATGAACGGACTGATGGTGTCACGGAGCCTGGAGCGGATTGCGGATCATGCGTCGAACATTGCGACGGACGTGATTTTCTGGATTCGCGGAGCGGATGTGAGGCACCAGCTGAGCCTGTCAATGGACTGAGGACTGAGGACTGAAGCGAGAGACACGGGTGGAAGGCCCCGGCAGCAATGCGGCCGCCGGGGCTTCCGCCAAAGCGCTGCGGCTTAGCGCGTAGTCTCAAACAGGAACCAGGCTCGGCGCTCGGCCTGATCCAGCCACACCTCAATCAAACTGGTGGTGGCGTAGTCGCCGGCCGCAGCCGTCACCTCATGTGCCGCGCGCAGGCTCTCCACGAGTTTCTTGTTGTCGGCGTGGAGTTCAAAAAGCATCTCCTCAGGATTGACGAACTCCTGATCGTTGTCTGCGAGGCGCTGCAGGCGGGCAATGTGGCCAATGGAGCGCAGCGAGTTGCCCCCCACCTTGCGCACGCGTTCCGCCATTGCGTCGGTAATGCCGAAAAGTTCCGCGGCCTGCTCGTCCAGCAGGAGGTGATAGTCGCGGAAGTGAGAGCCGGTCATGTGCCAGTGGAAGTTTTTGGTCTTGAGATAAAGGGCAAAGATATCGGCCAGCAGTGCGTTGAGCACGCTGGAGATGTTTTTCACGTCTTCCGTAGAGAAGCCGTCGGGCGTGGCCAGCTTGGCGGAATTCAAAGTTCTATCTACAAATTTCGCAGACATGGTGCCTCCTTTGCCGGGGTCGGCCGCGAGGGCTCGTGTGATGGGCCATCGGCGCCTGTTCCAGCACTGAGGGTAGGACGGCTGCAAGAAGAGAACGTTGCAAGGAATCGGTGCGCACGGTGAGGCAGATCACAACGCGCCCTTTCTGCACTCCTGCCCGGCACCGCTGCCGGGCGAAGGAAAGGGGCGGGCCGCGCGTTGGCCGGTGAGGGCTAGGTCTTCGGTATCGGGTGCGTGGCGTAATGCAGTAGGACGGCGACGGCACAACTGGTTAGGCGGGTCTCTGCGGAATCGGCACGGCTGGTGAGGATGACGGGGACGCGCGCGCCGAGGACGATGCCGGCAAGTTGCGCGCCGCCGAGGTACTCGAGCTGCTTGGCGAGCATGTTGCCGCTTTCGAGATCGGGGACGACGAGAATGTCGGCCTGCCCGGTGACGGGCGAGTTGAGATGCTTGATGCGCGCGGCGTTTACGCTGACGGCGGTGTCAAAGGCGAGAGGGCCGTCGAGGATGCCGCCGGTGATCTGGCCGCGATCGGCCATTTTGCAGAGGGCCGCAGCTTCCATGGTGGAGGGGATTTTTGGGGTGACGGTTTCGACGGCGGAGAGCAGCGCGACCTTGGGCTCAGGGATTCCGAGCGCGTGGGCGAGGTCAATGGCGTTCTGGACGATGTGAATCTTGTCTTCAAACTCGGGCTTGATGTTGATGGCCGCGTCGGTGATGAGGAGGGTGCGTGCGTATGCCGGCGTGTCCATGACGAAGACGTGGGTGATGCGGCGGGAGGTGCGGAGGCCGGTGTCGCGGGCCATGGCAACCTTCATGAGTTCATCGGTGTGCAGGCTGCCCTTCATCATGGCCTGGGCGTTGCCGCTGCGGCACATCTGGACGCAGATTTCCGCGGCCCTCGCCTCGGTTTCCGCATGAAGGATGGGGTAGGCGGAGATGTCGAGGCCGATTTTGGCGGCGAGCGCCTTCATTTCGGTTTCGTGTCCGATGAGCGTGGGCTGGATGAGGTCCTCTTCGGCGGCTTCCACTGCGCCCTTGAGCGCAACCTCAGAGAGCGGCCAGCAGACCGCGGTGGTAATGGCGGGCAGCGACTTGCAGCGCTCCAGAAATTTGTGAAAGACGTGGTAGTCGGCGGGATGGCCAACCAACGGGTCAACGGCTACGGCTTCTGCAAGAGGGGCAAGATCGCTCATCGTGTACATTCTCCCCGGCCGGAAACGGACGTTGCGCTCCGGCCTCACAAAACCATTTTCGCCCGTGGGCGGAAACTCCGCTTGTGCGGAGCGTCACAGTACGGGCTTTCGTATCACCATGGGGGATATTGAAGTGAGGCGTGGTTCCTTCAGCTTTTGCGCCGCACGGTGACGACGGTGATGTCGTCATTCTGGCCCCACGCGCGGGCGCTTTCGATGATGTCGGCTGCCGGGGCGGTGCTGATTTGGCGCGTGCGGTCGAAGCCGAAGAGTTCGCGCTGTGGATTGGCGGCCTCAACGACACCGTCGGAGACGAAAGTGAGGACGGCGCCGGGCGCGAGGTGGAGCGTGGTTTCGTCGAAGGCGATGCCGGGTGCGATGCCGAGAGGCAGGCTGGGTTGGAGCGAAGTTTCGGCGCCGTCGAGGTAGGGTGGGATGTGCCCGGCGTTGGCGATGGTCGCAAGGCCCGCATCGTCGAACCGGGCACAGGCGCAGGTGACGAAGCCGCCGTCGGTTTGGCCGATGAGGGCTTTGTTCATGGCGGCGAGGACTCTTCCAGGGCTGCGTTCGGTGGTGTCGAGCAGTACGCCGATCAACAGGGAGACGAGCATGGCGGCCTTGAGGCCTTTACCGGATACGTCGCCAACGACCAGGACGTGTCCATCGAGGATGTAGTAGAAGTCGCCGCCGACTTCCTGCGCGGGAAGATAGGCGGCTTCAATCTCGAACGGCTTGGCCATGGAATCAGCGCCGGAGACGAGGAGCTGCTGGACCTGGCGGGCGGCTTCCAGTTCTTCCGCCATGCGCAACTGCGCGCGGCGGTCGGCGATGGTGCGGCGCATGAGGAGCGCGAAGATGACGAGCGCGATGACGAACCAACTGGAATCAAACTTGAAGAGCCGAATGGCGAAGGGGCCGGGAAGCCTGAGATCGAACATGTGGTGTCCCTGAAGATGGCCAATCCAGTAGACGGCATTTTGCGTGCAGGGAAGCACGAAGGCCAGGCGCAGGAGGTGCTCTTCTAGTGAGATTTTGGAGCCGCGCTGGGTCCACCAGTTGTGAATGACGGTCCCGCCAATCAAGAAGTCCAGCGCAATGCAGGGGAGCACGGCCCAGTAGAAGACATCGCCAAGCCGCACCATGAAGGGCATCTGGTTCAAGGGTTCCAGAAGGATGGGAACGGTGAGAATCCATATGAGGGCGCGGAGCCGGCCGCGGCGCTTGATGTCAAGGGCGGCGAGGACCATTTCTCCGGCCAAGGGGAGGACCAGAAATTCATTGGTGAAGTTGAGCTGCCCTGGGAAACTGGATTTGGCGAGGGAAAAAGCAGCGATGTCCCAGAGGGAGTACCAGACGCGTTCCAGCGCGATGAGCGAAAACCAGAGAAGTTCGGCGCGGGAACGGTCGCCGAACCACGCCACGAAGCAGAGAGCACCGAGGACGAGGAAAGCGCCGATGGTGAAGTATTGAGAGCCATCGATGCGTGTGCGCTGCATAGCGATGGCCGATGCGCCGACGTTTGCGGGCGCATTGGACCGGCTAGTGAGCAGGTATGGGCCGGTATCGGGTATCTGCCAGTCGGGGTTCATGGGGATGGAGACAAAATGGACCGCAATCTCCATGGAGTTGCCGGTGTGCGGGCCGTCGACGGTGATGGGATGGGTTTCCGGGCGTGGTATCCAGGTGCCGAGAGGCGGCGTGAGGTTGTCGGAAGAAGGGAGCCGCGCGCCGTCGATGAAGACCTCGTAGCGCGATTGGGTGATGACGCCGAGGGTGAGGGCGAGCTGGGTGCGGTTCGTGTCCGGGGGTAGTTCCACGCGGCGGCGGAGCCAGCCGCGAAGGGTTAGGCCAGAGCGAAGATAGGGCATGCCGCCGGGCATGTTGGTGCTTCGCCAGTGGGAATCGTCGAAGCTGGGTTGCGCGAACTCGGGGCGGTCCTGGAGGGTGATGCGCCAGGGGCCGCTGAGGTTGATCCAGAGCGGCGTCTGCGCGTGGGCGAAGGTGCCGGCGACGAGAAGGACGAATATCAGGAAGACCAGCTTCTTCATCGTTCCCGGAACTCCACTCCCTGCGTTGGGCATTTCACTTGGCCCTCAATTGCAGCCCGAAGCCCCGGCCGCGTGCCACGAGGATGGCGGCGCGGCACAGATGCTCTTCCTTGCGAGGTTACACGAGTTGCACCGAGCTTACTTGATGCCGACGACCATGGAGTCAGGGCCGACGAGGTGCTCGACGTGCGCTTCGCGGAAGCCGGCTTCCTTCATCCAGCCGATGCAGTCGGCACCGGTGAAGTCAAAGCCGCCGGGGGTTTCAATGAGCATGTTGAGGCTCATGAGGAGGCCGAAGGCGTTTTTGGAGCGGTCGTCGTCGATGAGCGCGTCATAAGCGATGAAGGCGCCGCCTTCGGGCAGAGCTTCATAGGCCTTGCGGATGAGCATTTTCTTCTCGTCGAGATTCCAGTCGTGGAGGATGTGGCCCATGAGGATGACGTCGACTTTGGGCAGAGGCTCCGTGAAGAAGCTGCCGGGCTGGAAGTGGACGCGCGCGGAGAGGCCGTTGTGCTCGACGTACTCCTCGAAGATGGGCGCGACCTCGGGCAGGTCAAAGCCGATGCCGGAGATGTGCGGATTTTTGGTTGCGACCTGGACGATGAGGTCGCCCTGCGCGGTGCCGCAGTCGGCGGCGGTTTTGTATTTCGACCAGGGGAATTTGGCGGCGATGGCCATGTTGGCGCCGTGGCTGATGCCGGTCATGGCGCGGAGGAAGCCTTTGAGGCGAGTGGGGTCAGCGTAGAGTGATGCGAAGGTTTCCTGCTCGCCCGTGGCCTCATTCTGGTGCTCGCCGGTGCGGAGGCCGGGGGTGAGGTGGCGCCAATGGTGATAGAGGCGCTTGTTTGCCATCTCCAGTATGCCGCCGATGTAAGAGGGCTTGTGCTTGTCGAGGAAGAGGTCGCTAGAGGGGGTGTTTGCGTACTGGCCGTCGGTGCGGTGAAGGAAGCCGAGAGCGACGAGGGTGTCGAGGAAGTCGCGCGCGGAGCGGGGATGGAGTCCGAGGCGGCCGGTGAGCGCCTTGAGGCTTTCGGGGCCTTTGGTGAGCTCAGTGAAGACCTCCATTTCCACGGCGCTGAGGAGGGTTTTGGAGGCCATGAAACCGAGGCCGATTTGGAGAATGTGTTCGGGTGTGGGTGTTGCAGTGGTCACAGATGGTTCTCCTTAGTAGGCGATTTGGATTTAGGTATTTGGAAGCTTGTTAATGACTTTCAGCGGGCTCAGGGGCAAAGGCCTGCTGCAGGCGGGCAAAGAAGGTTTCGTTGTCTGCGGCGTTGAGGTCGATCCATTCTTCATCGGACATGGACTTTCGCCACTGGATGAACGGCTCGGCGTCAGGGCCGACGAGGTGGCGGAGCTGCCAGGTTCCGCTCTCTGCGATTTCGAGAATCTTTTCCGCGACGAGAGACGGGGGAACAGGATTCTGGAGTGAGCTCTGAAACATCTGTACGAAGCGTGCCACGTGGGGGTAGGGAGACTGGTTCTCGTTTTCGCTGATGCGCCGGGCCATGGAAGTGTCAATAATGCCGGGCTCGACGATGGCGACGCGTATGTTGAAGGACTTGAGTTCGCCGGCCAGTCCCTCGCAGAGCGCCTCGGCCGCCCACTTGGAAGCCATGTAAGGGGTGAGAGGCGGGCCGGCGAGGCGGCCAGAGATGGAAGTGATGTTGATGATGCATCCGGAGCGGCGCTGGCGCATGGAAGGAACGAGCGCCTGCATGCAGCGGAGCATGCCGAAGTAGTTGGTTTCCATGCAGGCGCGAAAGTCTGCGAAGGGAAGCTCTTCCACGGAGCCCGCGCGCTCAATGCCGGCGTTATTGACGAGGACGTCGATGGAGCCGTGGACGGCGAGGATGGCCTTGATGCCGGCAGCGACGGAGTCGTCGGAGTTCACGTCCATGGTGGAGATGTGGATTGGCAGTTTTTCACGGGCGGCGATTTCACCGAGTTGCGGCGCACCGGAAGGGTTGCGCTTGGTGGCGAAGACGGTATGCCCGGCGCGGGCGAAGGCGAGCGCGGTTTCAAGGCCGATGCCCTTGCTGGTCCCGGTGATGAGGACGGATGCCATGGTGATCTCCTTGGGAAGTGGGGGCAATGCGATGGATGCGGTTTCGAACGAGCGATCCGAATCCGAGGTTTCAGCCGGAGTTCGGACCGCAATGAATCCTTGCTGTCGACGGGACGGAGGGAGAAGCCTGCTCGGCTCGTTCCTGTCGTGAGTGATGGATACCGCGGAGCGCCGAGGGGGAGGTGCTCCCGAGGTTCTGGTTGCGTCAACCGTTTACGACGCGCACGGCCTGCGCTGTGTCCGTGTACTGCTGGAAGGCGATGACTTTTCCGTCGCGCAATTTCCAGTGATGGGCGAACTGTGCGTCGATTGCGATGCCGGTGGCCTTGTATGTGCCGGTATAGCGTCCGGTGGCGATGATGGTGTCTCCGGCGTCCAGGAATTCGGTGGGTGCGACCTGAAAGCCGTCCCATTCCGTTCCCAGGCGCTGGAAGACGCCTTCACCGATGGCGGCGGGACCGACGTAAGGATTGTGATCCGCGTAGGGGAAGTTCTCTGCCTCGTACCAGACAACGGCGGGGTCCATGACGGCGAAGACGGCAGCGGCGTCTCCGCGGGCGAAGGCTGCATAGCCGTTCTTGATGATTTCGAGGTTGGATTTGGACATGCGGGAAGCCTTTCAGAAGGTAGTTCGGGGGCATGCCAAACGTAAACCGGGAGAACAGGCGTGGTCAATGCAATTCGATGTGGACAAACCTGGAATGGACCGCAAGGAAGAGGGAGGATGGTTGGGGCGGCTGTCGGCAGCTGCTTTGTGCCTGGCGAGGGCGACCTTTTGCCCAGAGCGGGTAAGCTGCTATGCTGCGGACGCTGAGAAAAGCGATTTACGCGGAGGAGAACGGCGATGTGGTTCCTGGGAATGGATGTGGGAACGGGCGGCACGCGGGCGGTGGTGGTGGACGCGACAGGCAAGGTGATTGCAAGCGCATCGAGTGAGCACGCGCCGTTTCGTACGGAGCATCCGGGCTGGGCAGAGCAGGACCCGGAAGACTGGTGGCGCGCGGCGCAGGAAGCGATTCGCGGAGCGCTGGCTGCCGCGCCGGAACCGCGCGAGCCGATTACGGCGATGGGACTGACGGGGCAGATGCACGGCGCGGTGATGCTCGACGAGAACGGCGCGGTGCTGCGGCCGTCGCTGATCTGGTGCGACACGCGAACGCAGCCGGAGTGCGACTGGCTGACCGAGAAGATTGGCTATGAGCGGCTGATTGAACTGACGTGCAATCCGGCGCTGCCGAATTTTACGCTGACCAAGCTGCTGTGGGTGAAGACGCACGAGCCGGAGACGTTCGCAAAGATTCGGCACATCCTGTGCCCGAAGGATTATGTGCGCTACCGGCTGACGGGCGAGTTCGCGATTGATGTGCAGGAGGCCAGCGGCACGTTGCTGCTGGACGTGACGCACCGGCGGTGGTCACGGGAGGTGGCCGAGGCGGCGGGAATTCCGGAGAGTTGGCTGCCC
>DATKTQ010000131.1:0-25402 GCA_035531055.1 Occallatibacter sp.
ACGCGGAAGGAAGTCGAGTCCACCACTTCGGTGGTCATCATCACTGTCTTCCTCTTCGGCGCCTTTTTCTGGGCGGTCGACCTGATCTTCAACCACGCCTTGCAGGCAGTCCTTCAGAAGTTTGGCGCCGGGCAGTAAGCCGTCCGGACACGAATCGAGAGACGCATGACTGAAGAATTGGAACAACCCGACGAGCAGCCGCAACCGGAGCCCCAGCCAGAGCGCAATGAGCGCTTCAAGTGGTATATCCTGCACGCCTATTCGGGCTTCGAGCGCAAGGTGCGCGAGTCTATTCAAAGCCGGATTGCGGCCTTCGGACTGCAGGACAAAGTGGGTCGCGTCATGATTCCCACGGAGCCGGTCACCGAGATTGTCAACGGTAAAAAGCGCACCGTGGAGCGGGTCTTCCTGCCAGGCTATGTGCTGGTGGAGATGGAGTTGGACAACAACCTCTGGCACGTGCTGAAAGATACGCCCAAGGTCACGGGATTTCTGGGAACCGGTGACACGCCGGTGGCGCTCAGTGAGGAAGAAGTCAGCGGAATTCTTTTCCGCTCTGAGAACGCGAAGGACAAGCCGCGGCTCAAAATCAAGTTTGAAAAGAGTGAGTCCGTCCGGATTACCGACGGGCCTTTTGCCAACTTCAACGGCGTGGTGGATGAAATCAACGAAGATCGCGAGACGCTCAAGGTCATGGTGACCATCTTCGGCCGCTCCACCCCGGTTGAGCTCGAGTTTGGCAAAGTGGAAAAGATTGAGTAGTTGGTTTCGCGCCGTCAGCTATTAGCTTTCAGCTTCTAGCCGGACAGCCCACCTGGCGGGTCCCGGTTGCAGGCGAACGCTGCGGCACCAACTCCAAAATTCGAAAAGGAAAACCTTCGGTCCAGCGCCAGTCGCCAGGAGCGGGAAGCCGAAAATCTGAAGGAACACAGTTATGGCACCTCCAAAGAAAATCAGCACGTACGTCAAGTTGCAGATCGAGGCCGGCAAGGCCACGCCTGCACCTCCGGTGGGTCCGGCCCTGGGCCAGGCTCAGGTCAACATCATGGAGTTCTGCAAGCAGTTCAACGCCCGCACGCAGAACAAGGAGATGGCCGGACTCATCATCCCGGTCGTCATCACCGTCTACGCCGACCGCAGCTTCACCTTCATCACCAAGACGCCGCCCGCGGCCATCCTGCTCAAAAAGGCAGCCGGCCTGGCCAAGGGCTCGGGCACACCCAACAAGGACAAGGTGGGCAAGGTGACTGAAGCGCAGGTGCGCGAAATCGCCACCCAGAAAATGCCCGACCTGAACGCCGCCTCCGTCGATGCCGCCGTCAAGAGCATCAAGGGAACCGCGCGCTCCATGGGCATTGAGGTCGTCTAGTCTCACTTCATGCGCGACACGAAGGCCCTCCTGCGGGAGGGCCTTTCTGCTGGCCTCAGAACCATCGCCCGATGGTGAAGAACACTTTTCGCCGCCCGGCATCGCCCACGGAAACGCCAAACGTGATCACGCCCAGCGGTGTGGCACCCACCACCGCAACCGTTCCGTCCTGCCGCAGAAACGCCCTCGCATCCGGCGACCAGATCTCGCCCGCCTCATACCCCAGCGCGGCGTAGAGTCCCTGTCCCAATCCTGTCGGCAGCGCGGCAATGCGGCGCATGTACCCCGTGCGCGCCAGCCACGTGTCGGTGCCGCGATACTCGTCAAACGACGAGGCCGACAGCCGCATCGGCCCGCCCAGCGTAAAGCGGTACGGCTCGGCCACGCGCGCCCGCAGATAGGAGTGCGCCTCCGCGCCCAGCCCGAGGATGTTCTTCTGGTCCAGCGTGCGCGTGCCCGTAAAGCTCAGCCCAATCAGCGGCGCGTTGTCGCTTGCCACCGCGTGATACAGCGCTCCCGCCTCGGCGGAAAGCCGGAACCCGTTCGGAGAAATCGCGCCGGAAGTGGTCTCGTCCAGCGTGAAGCGCAACAGCCCCGTCTGCGCCGTTCCGTTTAGATAAGCGCCTCCGTCATTGCCCGTTCGAAGCGCCCAGCGCGTCGCCCTCGCGGTCCACTGGGCCGCAATCTGCGTGCGGTTGTTGAACGTGCGTCCCACCTCCAGCCCCGCGGTCAGATCCTGCTGGAAGCGCTCCGCCACGCGCTTCTGGTTGGCCCAGATGTACACTGGCATCCGCACCAGTCCGGCCTGAGGCTGCACAAACAATCCGCCCGGCGTCAGCAGCCGGTGGTACTCCGCGTGCAGACCCGTCATGTAGCCCAGCCGGGCGTCTGCGCGGAACTCCGAACCGAACCCGCCCAGGTCCTGATACACAAGCCGCATGTCCAGTTCGCCGCGGCTGATGTTCGATGTCGTTGCCGCCATCTCCGGACCCACAAGCAGAAAGGGTGGCCCGTTCGGGTCCTTCCGCAGGCGGACAAGGATGCCCGTGTCCGCGCCGCTCTGTCCGCGCTCGGCAAAGGTCTCGTAGGTGGCCTCATACACGCCATTCGCCTGCACGCCTTTCAGCGCCGCCCGCGTCTCTTCCGCGGAGGCGCGCTTGCCCTTCAGCAAATTGCTGTCACGCTCCACCTCGCGCACAGCCCCGGTGGACCCGCCTTCCACGCGCACTTCGCGCACCACCCCCAGCTTTTCCAGTTGCCGCGCATTGCGCGCAGCCAGATAGGCCTGCCAGTCCTTCTCGTCCAGAGCATAGCGCCGCAGCGCCGCGCGATCCTTCTCCGCAGCCTTGTAACCGGCCGCAATCAACTCGGCGGCCTTGCGATAGTCCGTGGCGGAGAAGTTGCCTACCGGCACTTCAATCACCAGGTCGGCCAGCTTCATCGATCGCGCTTCGTTGCTCGCCGCCCCGGCGGAAAACGCCCGGTCCAGTACCTCCACCACTGAGCCTGTGTCCGCCCGCGACAGAGCGCTGTCCTCCAGGTGCACCGCGATCACCACACCTGCGTCTAACTGGCTGCGCAGCACGCCCGTCGGCAAGTTGTCCAGAATGCCGCCGTCTACCAGGTAGTGTCCGTCGCGCCCCTTTACCGGCGAAAAAATGCCGGGAATCGAGATGGAAGCGCGCACCGCCTGCGGCAACGGCCCGCTTGAGAACGTCACCGGCCCCAGCGCATTCAGGTCCGTGGCCACGCAGCGGAAGGGAATTGGCAGCCGGTTGTAGTCCAGCCCGCTTGCGTTGTAGCGGAAGAGCGCGCGAGTCAAAAACTCGTTGACGCCGCGGTCAGAGAACAGCGCATTCCGCAGCCCGTACGGATTCCTCAGGCCCAGGGTCACCGCCTGTGGAACCTCGCGCCGGTCCTGCCGCCGCCGAAAACTCGCATCCCGGTACGGCGCCTCCAGCGCAAACACACTGGCGAACACGTCGCTCATCGCCATGCGGCCAATCTCCTTCGGACTGTTCCCCGTGGCATAGAGCGCACCCACCAGCGCCCCCATGCTCGCCCCGGAAAGCCGGTCCACCGGCACGCGATGCTCCTCCAGCCACTCCAGCACGCCAATATGCGCCAGCCCCCGCGCGCCTCCGCCCTCCAGCGCCAGCCCCACCGCCGGCCGCCCCGCCGGAACCGTCGCCGGCAACTCCGCCTGCTCAGCCGGGGCCGCCTTGGCCGTCGCCGCCAGCAGCGGGCTCCCGTTCCATAGGCAAACCAGAATGACAACGACGATGATTGCAGGATTCCAGCGCATGGCAACTCCTCTCGTGCGTGCACCTTTCCTTCAACTTACGCTCTCTGCGCCCGTCCGCCCGTCCGCTCCGCACCCCTTTGTGCACCACGGCGTTCCAGCCAGCATCGTCGCGCGCACATCCACCGCTCCGTCGCCTGATGTAGCATGGTCAGTTTTGGAGCCCGCCCACTGCGGGCTCCGCAGCAGGAGAAATGGCGATGGAAAAAGTGATGTTGCTTTGTATTCTGACCTTCACTGCCGGCATGGTCACCGCGCAAACGCGCCCCGTCCCCATGCCCGCCACACACCAGGACGCCGACTGCCGCGATGCGGCCTCTCTCGCCGCCGCCCAGCGCATCATTGACACCTGGATCGACGGTTACAACAGCGGAGATCCAGACCGTGTGGCCGACCTCTACACCCCGGACGCTTATTACCTCACGCAGCATTACATCACCGGCATCATCCACGGCCGCGCCCGCATCCGGGCCTACGTCAAGCTCGGCGTCGACGCCCGTTACCACATCGACTCCATCCGGATCGTTCACGTCACCTGCGCCGGCGACTTCATTGCCGTAATCACGCGCTATCAATCCACCAATGCCGGCAAAAAGGATTTCGGCGTCAACCTCGTGGTCGCGCGAAAGACCGCGCAGGGCTGGCGCATTGTGGCGCATGAAGCCGCCGTCCCCGATCCGGCCACCGCCGTCCAGCACCTCGACGTGCCCGCCGCCCGCTGAAAGCAAAGCCGCCCGAACCGTGGAGGGCTCGGGCGGCTTGTGGATCAGCCTACTTGCTGGGCGGCGCCGGCGTGAACAGTTCGCGCTTTTGGCCCGCTTCCGGCTTCGGCTTCGGTTTCGGTGCCTTCTTTGTTTCTTTTCGGCCTTTGTCTTTGTTTCCCATACGTTCCAGCATGACACAAAATCGGCCGGGACGGAATCGCCCCCCTGGCAGGGAATCGCCGGAGGAGGAGGAATCCTCTCCCGGACGCCTCAGTTAAGGCTTCGCGGCCGGCTCATCCACCGGCTTCTTCGCCGGCTTCTCCACGGTTCTGGGCTGGTCCAGCCGGTCGTGGTTCAGGATGGCGTTGAACACCAGCCCGTAGTTGCCGATGGTCTCTCCGCGATAGACCGGGTTGTTGCCGAACAGCAGCACGTTGCCTTTGCCCAGGTGCGCATCCACCACAATGGCGCGCTCGGCAATCGGCTTGGCCTTGTCCAGCAGTCCGTCCAGCAGCATTTCCTTGGCCTCGGCAAAGCGCAGAATCACGTCCGGCCGCAGCCCCACCGGAATCAGCAGCAGGTTGTTGCGCATCTGGTCCTCGTTCAGTGGCTTCGGCTGCCACGGTTCCTGCTTCACCAGCGGCTCTGGCTTTACAATCTTGCGGCCCTGCGGTTCGTCGCTGTCCTGCAGGCTTCCGCGTCCCGTGGGCCGCTCCGCGTAGGGATCCATCAGGTTGCGCTCGCGCCCGCGTCCCACCGTGTTGCTCACGTTAAACACCATGCCGTCGGCGCTGATCACTGGCACGCCGGTTCCGTAGCCGTTGGCCACCGGGCTTTCGCGGTCCACAAATACCGTGTTCAGCACCGTGCCCACCACGCGAGCCGTGCCCTTCGGCGCCACGCTCACCCCCGGCGCCAGACCCATGTCGATGGCGAACTGCGCCGTGTCCTCGCAGGTGATCAGCAATCCGCCCTGCTGCACAAACTGCTCCAGGTGCTCCAGGCCCCCAAAGCCCAGTCCCGGCCGCATGTCCGCGGTCGAGTCGATGCGTCCCAGATTCGGCGTCAGCGCGGTCTTTTCCCACGGCAGCGGGTTGTTCCACTTCGGCAGCCCGTCAATAATCTGCTGCGAGCTGACGTGGCCCACCGGCGCAAACACAATCACGTCGTACTTCGCGCGCAGGTTCGCCTCTTTTGCCGCCGTCTGCGTGCTGATGTAGTCGTAAGGCACGCCCTCGGTGTCAAAGGCGTAGCGCCACCAGCCTTCAGTCTGCGTGCTGAGCCAGGTGTGCATAATGGCAATCTTCGGCGCCGTCACCACATGCCTGGCCACCAGCGGATCCACCGCCAGGCGCGTGCCGTCTAGCGCATACTGGTGCAGCGCGGCGGTCAACTCCGCCTCGCTGACTCCGGAAATCAGCAGCGAACCCGTGTTGAAGTGCTTCTCGCCCGCGTCAAACGGCTTGTCCACGGCCTCAATCTTCGCGCCCTTCAGCTTGTAAACAAGCGAAATCAGCGAAACCTGTCCGTCGTTCGGCACGGCCACCAGCGCTCCGGTGCCCGTCACCTTACCCGCCAACGAAAGCGGATCGGTGAACGGCTCCATCTGCGCCTTCAGAATGCTCTGGTCCGTCACCCGCACCACGTTTACGTGGAACATGTCGCGAAACGACCAGCCAGTGTCGTCATAAGGGTGCTTCTGCGGGTCGTCCGGGGCCCAGAACTGCCGGTCGAGCAGCGCGTCCGCAATGCGCGAGTAGGGCTGATCCATGCGCACCACCAGCGTGCCGGCCGGGAAGGTCTGGTCCTTGGGCTTGTCCGTGCGCTTTTCGCCGGGCACGCTGCAGGTGGTGGACGCCGTCAGCTGCTGCACCTCCACATGCTGGCGCTGCATCACCTTCATCAGCTCCACCACGCGGTTGTTGTCCGCTGCGCTCAGCGGCAGCACATACGCCGCCGGGCCCGCCAGCTGAGGCTTCTCCACCGACCGCTTGCTCTTCAGGTAGTAGTTCTCCAGGAAGTGATCCGTGTGATGCGAAAAATAGGAAAGCGTGGTCAGCAGCGCCGTCTCTTCGTAGTTGTTGTTGTCTCGCTGCGACCACTTCACCACCGGCAACGGCGGATTCTGCCGGTACCAGGTACGCGAGTACTCCTCCGGGTCCAGGATGCGCTTCTCCGTGTCCGCGCCGCCGTTGCCGAAGGTCTCATACAGGCGGCTGATGCCGTTGTGCATCGCGGCTAGAAACATCAGGTAGCCGGGGCTCCAGGTGTCAAAATCCCCGTGCGTAAACACGCCCGGCATGCCGAAATTCTGCATCTGCGCCACGTTGTTCCAGCCTAGCTCGGCCCACTCGTCGGCCAGCGTCGGGTCCACCCACGCGTTGTAGGGCCCGTCGCCCACCGTGTTGTCATAGAGAAACGGCACGGACTCGTGAAGGTCATGCAGCACCTGCGCATGGAATTGCAGATAGGTGTTCAGCACGTTGCGCGACAGGTCCAGCGTCATGCCCATGGCGTCGCGGTTGTTGTCGTGCGCCACGTAGTGGCCCCAGTAAAGCAGGCGCGGCCACTTCTCGTTGGGGTGCGCGCGGTGCCACTTGTAGAGGTCCACCATGCGGTCGCGTCCGTCCACTTCCACCACCGGCGTAATCAGCACAATCATGTGCGAGCGGATGTACTTGATATACGGCGAGTCATCCACCGCCAGCCGGTAGGCCATCTCCATCAGCGCCGTCGGCGCGCCCGTCTCAATCGAGTGAATCGTCCCCGTGATGTAGTACACCGGGTAGGATTTCGCAATCAGCTCTTTGGCCTTCGCGTCGTCCAAGCCAATCTTTCTCGGGTCGCCCAGCTGCGCCAGTCGCGCATCATTCTCCTTGAGCCCGTTCAGCAGCTCCGGATCTGCAATGGCAACGGCAATCATCTCCCGGCCTTCTTCTGAATGACCGATGGTGAACACCTTCACCCGTGGGCTGGCCGTCTGCAGCATGCGGAAGTACTTGTACACGTCCTCGGCGTAGGGAAGCATGTTCGGCGCGCCGGAAACATCGCCCAGCACCTTCTCCGGCGTGGGCACGGTCTTTGAGGCGGGCAGGTAATTCACCAGCGGCGACACGAAAGACTTGTCGGTCGTGTATTTAAGAATGTGGTCCGTGTATGCCTGGTCGACGGGCTGGTTCGGGTCCCGGGCATATTTGGAGTCCAGCTGCTGCGCAGGCAGCGGGGCCAAGGCGAGGCCGAGTGCGACAGTACAAAGTAGTTTTGCCAGAAGCGAACGATTCATAATCCTCTTTTCGGATGTTCCATTTAAGGGAGAGAAGTGCGGCAGGCGCAGGCAACTTGCAGGCTCATGCCCGATATTCTCAACGCTACATGCCGATGCGGAGGGTCTTCAACCCAATTCTTCGGTCAAGAGTCCGCCGCAAGCACCTGCAACGAGGATTGCAGGGCGCAGCGCCATTTATTCCATGAGGCGTGTCGAAGGCCAAACTTTGCTTCAGATCCATGTGCCCGGGGGAGGGAATTGGCGAGACGGTCAGCGCTGTGCGCCGGCCGGCAAGCTCGCGGGCGCGGCCCATGTGGTCATGAAGCCGCCCGGCTCGGCGTTCGACTCGGCGCAGTAGCGGCAATTCTCAAAGATGGATTCCACTGGGCCATGGGTGGTGGCGCCGTAGCGAATGTGGCTCGTGTCCAGGACAAAATGCATCTGCCGGCTGCGCAGGAACCGCTGCGACTCGGAGAGAATCTCGACCTCCGACCCGCCCGCGTCCATCTTGAGGAACTGTGGCATCCCATACCTGCGGCAGGCCTCTTCCAGCGTCACCGTTTCCACCTGCAGGGCCTTACCGGACGACGGACGTTTGGATGGAGAGTGCAGCACCGAGCCGCGCGACCCGTCGGAGCGGAAGGGGGCCGTTCCGTTCTGGCCGCTCAGCGCCAGCTCGACAATCCGCACGTTGTTCATCCGGTGCCGCTCCACGTTGCGTCGCAGCAGTTGGACATTCACAGGGTCCGGCTCAAACGCAATTACCGTGCCCGCGGCGCCCACCAGTTGCGACAGCTCATAGGTGAGCACGCCGCAATAGGCTCCAATGTCGAAGACCAGGTCGCCGGAGACCGGCTTGTAGGCTCGGAAATAGGAGCCCGGCAAAGGAATCTTGTCCGGCAGACCCGAGAGCTCAAACGGCAACCCGCTATGCAGCGTGTGTAGCCGCGGCTGGGAGTAGTCCACCTCCCGCCGGCCGCGCACAATGGTCGGAACCACCTGGGCAAAGTAGATATCGAAGTGCCGCGCCACCTCAACCAGATCGCGCAGATGCCTCGCGGAAAGCCGAATCCGCTTTCCTTCGCGCTCCAGTAGGAACGTCTCGCCGCTCTCGCGCAACCTGCATCCGTATCTGCCGCACAGCAGGGCTGCCATGGCGCGAAGAAAAGGCTCGTGTTGCATCAGGCGAACAGCCGCGCGTCGAAGCATCGTCTGTGACCATAGAAGCCCGCAGGCGGGCGCGTCGATTCCCCGTTCCGGCCATCGCCATAGCCCCTGCAGTAACTGGAATCAGGTGACTCGAGTGGTAGAAATGCGCCGAAGTGGGGCAACGGCGCATTCCCGCTTCGCGCTTATTCGGCGACCCGCCGCACGTACACCTGGTTCGGGGCCACCACCTTTGCCGCCGGCCCGCCCACACGCAGGGCCATTGTTTTCACCTCGGGCTTGCCTTTCAGCCCGGAGTCAAAGCTCAACCGGTACTGGTTGGCCAGCCGCAAGGCAATGTCCTCAAAGTACGGCTGCATGCTCACCGGATTCATCGAGCCAATCGCGTAGGTGGCGCCGCCTGTCGCATCCGTCACCTGTTGCATCAGGCTCTGGCCAAGCAGGGCGCCGCCGCCGCCGCTCATGAATCCGCGGTTGTTCCAGTAAATCGAGTACACCACCAGCCCCGCCTTCACCGCGTCCCGAATGGAGGCATTCACATAGGGATCATTCATATCGCCCGGGGTGCCATAGTTGTCCACGCCATTGGTGATCATCACCACTTCCCGCCGGGCAGTCATGTCCTTGGATGGCCAGTGGTTGGCCAGTTCAGACAGGCAAAAATACGGGCTTGCGCTGGAACCGGGAATCCCCGACGGCAGGCGCAACCCCTTGGCCACCGCGGCATGGTCGGAAGAGAGCGGCCCCTGCATCACGGCGCGCCCATTCTCCATGTAGGCCACGCCCGCCTTCGCGTCTGCCGGCAGCCCATGCAAAAAGTTGGCCATGTCGCCCAGTTGTGCTCCCAGGTCAGCGCGCGCGCTGCCGTCAATCAGGACCACCACTTCCAGAGCGCCACTTGCGCCCCGCAGCGGCTCCCAGCCGGTCACGCTGGACCGGGCTCCGTTTACCTTCACCTGCAAGTCCTCAGGCAGAATCTTCACGTGCCCCTCGTGGGCCTTCTTGGGCATCACCGTCACCACGGCCTCCCCATGCCCCGCTTGCACTGGCGCTTCGGCCACCATCGGCGCCGCCGCCACAAGCATCCCTGCGGCCAAGCTCATCGCCCATTTCATACTCCTCATCGCATTCCATCCTTATCTGGTGGACCCGGCCATCCCGGCCGCTCCTCCCTGACACATGTTAGATGTTCCGCAGCGGGATTGGTCTCTAATCCGCATCGGCGTCGTGCTTCCGACTCCCGCGATAAGTTGCAGGTCCCCATCAAGTTGCGGGCACTCGGCCCGGTAAGGCCGGGGTTGCATCGCCGCGTCTTGCATTCCCGTTGCCAATCCGGTATGATTCTCGAATGTGTCCGGAGCTATGTCCGGACCGTCAAATGCACCACGGTTTTTGAGCTCGTTCGAGGCTTGTTCCGTTGCGGCAAGGGTTGTTTTCAGCCGCTCGGCGGGCGCCTCCGGGTTCCCTGCAATGCGGGGCTGGCAAAAGCGGTGGGAGACGAGGGAAGAATGGCAAGAAAAGCCAGCAAGAATATTGTGAAGGCGCGCGCGGCTGTCACCAAGCCGTCCTATGCGCTGCCGGAAGCCGTCGAGCTGCTCAAGCAGGTCAAGTTTGTCAAGTTCGATGAGACCGTGGACCTGACCATGCGCCTGGGCGTGGATACCCGGCATGCGGACCAGATGGTCCGCGGCACCGTGGTTTTGCCGCATGGGCTGGGCAAGACCAAGACTGTGGCCGTCATTGCCACCGGCGACCGCCAGAAGGAAGCGCAGGAAGCAGGCGCGGATTTTGTGGGCGGCGAAGAGATGGTGGAGAAGATTCAGAAGGAGAACTGGACCGCCTTCGACGCGCTGATTGCCACCCCGGACATGATGAAGGTGGTGGGCCGTCTGGGCAAGGTGCTCGGACCCAAGGGTCTGATGCCGAACCCGAAGACTGGAACCGTGACCCTGGACGTGGCCTCCGCGGTAAAGGAAATCAAGGCTGGCAAGGTGGAGTTCCGCGCCGACAAGACCAGCCTGGTGCACGTTCCCGTGGGCAAGCTCAGTTTCTCGCCGGAAAAGCTGGTGGAGAACGCCACCACTGTGATCACCTCCGTCGTGCGCGCCAAGCCTTCGGCCGCCAAGGGCAAGTACATCAAGAGCGTCACGCTCAGCTCCACGATGGGTCCCGGTGTTCCGCTGGATTCTGCTGTGGCCGATGCGGCCGGCAAGCACTAAAAAGGCGCCTGCAAGGCGGATGCGCTCCGGCAGCAATGCCCCGCGCAGAAGCTGCGGCACAGGAAAAGATTTTTGACCAATTGCGCGCTGCGAGCAGCGTGACCCGATGAGGGGAGCAGGAAGATGGCAATTTCGAGAGCGAAGAAGGCAGAACGGGTTGAGTGGCTGACCAAGCAGATTGGCGCCTCGACCACGGCGATCATCGGCACGTTTAGCAAGCTGACCGTGGCCCAGGATTTTGAGCTGCGCAAGATCGTGCGCGAGTCTGGCGGCAAGTACCGCGTGGTAAAGAACAAGCTGGCCGCAATCTCCAGTAAGGGGACGCAGCTGGAGTCGGCCCTGAAGGGCCTCAAGGGCGTCAGCGCCGTGGCCTTTACTTCGGGAGATCCGGTGCTGCTGGCCAAGGGCTTTGCCAAGTGGGTCGGCAGCAATGCGGAGTTTCAGTTCAAGCTGGGGATCGTGGACGGCGAGCTGCTCACGGTGGAAGAGATCAAGGCTCTGGCAACCATGCCGGGCAAGGAAGAGCTCTTCTCCAGGCTGCTGTTTCTCATCAATGCGCCGGCACAGCAGCTGGCCACGGTCATCAATGCTTCCGGTCGCGATCTGGCTGTGGTTCTGGGTCAGGGCGTCGAGAAGGAAAAGTTTGCCGGAGCCGCCTAGGGGCTGCTTCGGGCGCACCCTTCGGGGTGCAATGGTTTTCACGGGTTAGGCTGGCAACGCAGGCGGAAGGGCGCGGGTCTGGGCGCATCGGAAACTTCCCGTTTGAGTGAGCGGCCGGAAACATCAAAACAAACGGTTGGAATGGGAGAAGAACATCATGGCGGATCTCGCACAGTTGGAAGAGCAAATTGTAAGCCTGAGCCTGCTTGAAGCATCGGCTCTGGTCAAGAAGCTGGAAGAGCGGCTCGGCGTTTCGGCGGCTGCGGCGGCACCGGTGATGGTTGCCGGCGGCGCAGCGGGCGCGGCGGCTCCGGTGGCTGAGGAGCAGACTGAGTTCCAGGTCATCCTCAAGGATGCCGGCGCAAACAAGATCAACACCATCAAGGCGGTGCGCGAAGTCACTTCGCTCGGCCTCAAGGAAGCCAAGGATCTGGTCGACGGTGCTCCCAAGGCACTGAAGGAGAGCGCGACCAAGGACGAGGCTGAGGCCATCAAGAAGAAGTTCGACGGCGTCGCCACCGTCGAAATCAAGTAGTCTTGGACTTGCAAGACGGGCCGGGACGCGCTACGATATTCGTTGCGCGTCTTTTAGGCCCACTCCGGTTTTCTTAGGGATTGACCGGGGGCTGGGTGGCGCGTCTTGAAAGAGCAGGCAGGGCACGGCATCGTCCGCACGTTAGAGCAGTGCCAGGCACTCTGGCGTCGGACTTCTTGTGAGAGTTAAGTGCCTTCGGGTCAAGAGGATAGGCGGATTCCCCTTGGCGATTGGCAAGTGGCTGGCGGGCGAGCGGCAGAAGCGAGCTTTGGGATCGGCGAGAGCAGGCAAAACAATCCGGTTGGGAGCACAGGCCATGAGCCGCGCTCGTGAGGAATTGCGTCCTTGCGAGCCTTTTGTGTCTCTCCACCGTGGTAAATAGGGCCTTTTCACGGCGAAATCGGCACTTTGCGCGTCAGGGTGAGCCAACTTGATTATCGGCTCACCTGCTTCACCGATTGTGCGCAGTCTAGCGCACCAGGGTGTGGGGCGGCAATTCCGGAAGCGCCCCTTGGGCACGCCTCTCAGGGAAAACG
Organism: Occallatibacter sp.; assembly: GCA_035531055.1. Classification (GTDB taxonomy): domain Bacteria; phylum Acidobacteriota; class Terriglobia; order Terriglobales; family Acidobacteriaceae; genus Telmatobacter. The sequence continues at coordinate 12,758 of DATKTQ010000131.1, forward strand.
CTTGGCATGGGAACTTCGGCACGTTTGCGGTCTGCCTCGGAGCCGCGAATCATGTGCCGGACGCGGTCGGCCTGTAGTTTTGCCGGCGCGGATAACTGGTTGTTTACCGTAATTTGCAGATGCCCAGAGACTCGGGCGACTGCCCGGCGCGACCCCAGGGGCGCCGGACTCAAGAGCCTCAGGAGTGAAGCATGCCCAACGAGAAGCGCGCGATTCGCAGCCGGCTCGATTTTTCGAAGATTCCCACCGCAACCCAGATTCCCAACCTGATCGAGGTGCAGCGCCGTTCCTATGAGCGCTTCCTGCAGATGGACAAGCTGCCCAACGAGCGCGACGACTCGGGGTTGCAGTCGGTGTTTGTCTCCGTCTTCCCCATTACGGATTTCCGCGGCATCTCGCAGCTGGACTTCGTAGACTTCTCGATCGGCAACTGGGAGTGCAAGTGCGGCCACCTCAAGGGCCTCCACCACCTGCGCACTGCCTGCGTGCAGTGCGGCGCCATGGTCATCACGGACCCCTTCCACACCGGGGACGTGCTCTGCCACAAGTGCGGCACGTACAACAAGAACACGCCCGACTTCTGCAACAAGTGCGGCGACCCCGTGGGTCTGCAGCTCAAGTATGACCAGCAGGAGTGCGAAGAGCGCGGGATGACCTTCTCGGCTCCGCTCAAGGTCACCGTTCGCCTCACCATATACGACAAGGATCCGGAGACCGGCAACAAGACCATCCGCGACATCAAGGAGCAGGAAGTCTTCTTTGGCGACATTCCGCTGATGACGCCGAACGGCACGTTCATCGTCAACGGCACTGAGCGCGTCATCGTCTCACAGCTCCATCGCTCGCCCGGCGTTTTCTTTGAGACGGCCAACAACCGCACCTACTTCCTGGGCAAGATCATCCCCTATCGCGGTTCGTGGGTGGAGTTCGAATACGACCAGAAAAACACCCTCTATGTCCGCATCGACCGCAAGCGCAAGTTCCTGGGCACCATCTTCCTGCGCGCCCTCGGTCTGCGGTCTGACGAGGAGATTCTCAAGACCTTCTACACCATCGACCGCATCCAGATTGCGGACGGGAAGCTGCAATGGGCGGTGCCTGACCCTACGCAGCGCCACACGCACCTGATCGGCTCCAAACCCGCGCATGCCGTGGTGCACAAGGGCGAGGAGATCGCCCACTCCGGCCGCAAAATTACTGCCCATTCGCTCAAGGCCATCCGCGCCGCCGGCATCGAACGCATCGAGGTGGAAACGGCCGAGCTGGATGGCGCGCTCACCGCTGCCGACGTGGTCGATACAGCCACCGGCGAAGTTATCGTGGAGGCCAACCTTGAGCTCACCGCCGACCGCCTGCACAAGGTGATGGCCAGCGGCGCCACCTCCATCGAGATCTTCTTTCCTGAGCGCGATGACGTGGGCAACATCATCACCAACACCCTCAAGCGCGACTCCGTGCGCAAGCCGGAAGAGGCGCTCATCGAGATTTACCGCAAGCTGCGTCCCGGCGACCCGCCGACGCTGGACACGGCCACGGCCCTCTTTGAAGGCATGTTCTTTGATGCGCGCAAGTACGACTTCTCGCGCGTCGGCCGCCTCAAGTTCAACATCAAGCTCTACGAGAACCAGGACGCCACGCAGCTGGACCACCGCACGCTGACGCCCGAGGACTTCTATTCGACAATCCGCTACCTGCTCAAGCTGCGCAAGAACATCGGCATGGTGGACGACATCGATCACCTGGGCAACCGCCGCGTGCGCGCCGTGGGTGAGCTGATGGAGAACCAGTTCCGCATCGGCCTGGTGCGCATGGAGCGCGCCATCAAGGAAAAGATGAGCGTCTACCAGGAGCTCACCACGGCCATGCCGCACGACCTCATCAACGCCAAGCCGGTCATGGCGGCCATCCGCGAGTTCTTCGGCTCCTCGCAGTTGTCGCAGTTCATGGATCAGACCAATCCGCTGTCGGAGATCACGCACAAGCGGCGCTTGTCGGCCCTTGGACCGGGCGGCCTCTCGCGCGAGCGCGCCGGGTTCGAAGTCCGCGACGTGCACCCCACCCACTATGGCCGCATCTGCCCCATCGAGACGCCGGAAGGTCCGAACATCGGCCTCATCAGCTCGCTCAGCTGCTTTGCGCGCATCAACGAGTACGGCTTCATCGAGTCGCCTTACCGCAAGGTGAAGGACGCTCGCATCCTCGACTTCGTGGAAATCACCAACGCCGGCGAAAGCGGCCTGCGCGTGGGCGACCACATTGAAAAGGAAGAGGCGGCCAAGCTGAATGCGCAGCTCAAGAAGGCCGGCAAGCGCACCATCGATCACATGCCGTACAGCTTCTACCTCTCCGCATGGGAAGAGGACAAGCACACCATCGCGCAGGCCAACATCGAGTTCAATAGCGAAGGCCAGATTACGGAAGATCTGGTGAACGCGCGCCGGCAGGGCAACTTCGTGCTGGTCAACCGGGCAGACGTGGACTACATCGACGTCAGCCCCAAGCAGTTGGTCTCGGTGGCTGCTTCGCTGGTGCCCTTCCTTGAGCACGACGACGCCAACCGCGCGCTGATGGGCGCCAACATGCAGCGCCAGTCGGTTCCGCTGCTGGTGGCTGAGGCGCCGCTAGTCGGCACCGGCATGGAGGGCGTCACCGCGCGCGACTCTGGCGCCGTCATCCTTGCCAAGCGCAACGGCATCGTGGACTCGGTCGACTCCGAGCGCATCATCGTGCGCGTCGAAGGCGAGCACCATCCCACGCAGCTCTCGCGCGAGGTCGGCTCGGACATCTATACGCTCATCAAGTTCAAGCGCTCCAACCAGAACACCTGCATCAACCAGAAGCCGGTGGTACGCGAGGGCGAGCGCGTGATCAAGGGGCAGGTCATCGCCGACGGACCCTGCACCGAGCAGGGCGAGCTGGCACTGGGCCGCAACGTGCTGGTGGCCTTCATGCCCTGGCGCGGCTACAACTTTGAGGACGCCATCCTCATCAGCGAAAAGCTGGTGCGCGAGGACTACTACACCTCGGTGCACATCGAGGAGTTTGAAATCGAGGCCCGCGACACCAAACTGGGTCCCGAGGAAATCACGCGCGACATTCCCAACGTCAGCGAGCATGCGCTGCGCGACCTGGACGAGAGCGGCGTCATCCGCATCGGCGCCCAGATCGGCCACGGCGACATCCTCGTGGGCAAGGTGACGCCCAAGGGCGAAACCCAGCTCACGCCGGAAGAGAAGCTGCTCCGCGCCATCTTCGGTGAAAAGGCCGGTGACGTACGCGATGCTTCGCTCACCTGCCCTCCGGGCATTGAGGGCACGGTGGTTGACGTGCGCATCTTCAGCCGCAAGGGCCAGGAAAAGGACGAGCGCGCCAAGCAGATCGAGGCCGAGTACATCTCCAAGCTCGAAAAGAACCTCGGCGATGAGATCCGCATTCTCACCGACGAGCGCCTGAAGCGCCTGGAATCCATCCTGGGCAACAAGGAAGTGCAGGCTGATCTGCACGACGAGCGTACCAACAAGCGCCTGATCACCAAGGGTGCCCTGCTGGACCGCGAAACCATCGAGCGCATCTCCACCAAGAACCTCAAGCGCATCCGTTACGCTGACAAGGATCCCCGCGTCAACGAGCAGATCGATGAGATTGAGGAGATGACCTCTCGTCAGATCGAGGTGCTGCGCAAGATCACCAACGAGAAGATCGCCAAGCTGCAGAAGGGCGACGAGCTGCCTCCGGGCGTCATCAAGATGGTGAAGGTGTACGTCGCCATGAAGCGCAAGCTCAGCGTGGGTGACAAGATGGCCGGCCGCCACGGCAACAAGGGCGTGATTGCGCGCATTCTTCCTGAGGAAGACATGCCGTACCTGCCCGACGGCACTCCGGTGGAGATTGTGCTGAACCCCCTCGGCGTACCTTCCCGTATGAACGTGGGCCAGATTCTGGAAACCCACCTGGGTTGGGCCGCGCACGCGCTGGGCCTGAAGATTGCCGGGCTGCTTCGTGAAAACAGCGACGCAGCATACATCCGCGAGGTCGTAAAGAAAGAGTTCGCCGGCACCGCAACCCTGCAGCAGCTGCTGGATCTCGATGACGATATGCTGTTGCGCGTTACCGCCGGCATGGAACGCGGCATCTGGTTCGGAACCGCGGTCTTTGATGGCGCCAAGGAAGGGGAAATCAAGGCGCTGCTGGCTTCCGCCGGGCTACCTTCTTCCGGCAAAACGGCACTCTTTGACGGCATGAGTGGTGAGCAGTTTGAGCAGCCCGTCACGGTCGGTTACATCTACATGCTCAAGCTCTCCCACCTGGTGGACGACAAGATTCACGCCCGCTCCATCGGGCCGTACTCGCTCATCACCCAGCAGCCGCTGGGCGGCAAGGCGCAGTTCGGCGGGCAGCGCTTCGGAGAAATGGAAGTGTGGGCGCTGGAAGCTTACGGCGCCGCATACATCCTGCAGGAACTGCTCACCGCCAAGTCCGACGACGTCTACGGCCGCACCAAGATTTACGAGGCCATCGTCAAGGGCGAAGCGGCCATCGAGCCGGGTGTGCCGGAGTCGTTCAACGTGCTCATCCGCGAACTGCAATCGCTTTGCCTTGACGTGGAACTGATCAAGCGCGCCGACCTGGTCCGCAAGGCTCCTGCGCCGGAAGTCGCCGCAGTAGCCGATTGATTCTGGCCGGCTGGAAGCGCCGCAGTGCAACGCTTTCCGCCGGTCGCCGCAGAGTTACAGGGTCCTTCTTGAAGGCGGTTTTCTCCGCCACCCGGGAAGGAAGGGCCCTTAAGCAATCCCGGGAAAAGCCGCGGCGAGCTGCCGAAAGGCCCGCCAAGGAGGGTCGCCTTGTTCCGTTCGAACCCGTTTGAGCTCTCGAGCCCGATTACCGATTTTGACGCAATCCGCATCATGCTGGCCTCGCCGGAGAAGATCCGCAGCTGGTCGCATGGCGAGGTCACCAAGCCGGAAACCATCAACTACCGTACCTTCAAGCCGGAGCGCGATGGCCTGTTCTGCGCCCGCATCTTTGGGCCCGTCTCAGACTGGGAGTGCCTCTGCGGCAAGTACAAGCGCATGAAGCACCGCGGCGTCATCTGCGACAAGTGCGGCGTGGAAGTGACCGTCAGCAAGGTGCGCCGCGAGCGCATGGGCCACATTGAGCTGGCCTCGCCCTGCTCGCACGTCTGGTTCTTCAAGGGCCTGCCCTCGCGCATCGGCCACCTGCTCGATATTTCTCTGCGCGATCTGGAGAGCATCCTCTACTTCGAGTCCTACGTCGTCGTCGACCCAGGTGACGCGCCCGTGCGCGAGCGCGAAATCATCAAGGACGAGAACCGCTACCGCGAGCTCGACCAGCAGTACCGCCCCTCCGGCTTCAAAGCCATGATGGGTGCCGAGGCCATCAAGGAACTGCTCAAGCGCGTGCAGATTGAGGAGCTAGCCGTCGAACTGCGCGAGCGGATGAAGACCGAGACCTCCGCGCAAAAGAAGATCAAGTTTGCCAAGCGGCTCAAGGTCGTCGAGGCCTTCCGCAAGAGCAGCAACAAGCCCCAGTGGATGATTCTCGACGTGCTGCCGGTCATTCCTCCAGAGCTGCGCCCCCTGGTGCCGCTGGATGGCGGCCGCTTCGCCACCTCGGATCTGAACGACCTCTATCGCCGCGTCATCAACCGCAACAACCGGTTGAAGAAGCTCATGGACCTGCACGCGCCGGAAGTCATCGTGCGCAACGAAAAGCGTATGCTCCAGGAAGCCGTCGACGCCTTGTTTGACAACGGCCGTCGCGGCCGCGTGCTGCGCGGGGCAAACAACCGCCCGCTCAAGTCGCTCTCCGATACGCTCAAGGGCAAGCAGGGCCGCTTCCGCCAGAACCTGCTCGGCAAGCGCGTCGATTACTCCGGCCGTTCGGTCATCGTCGTCGGCCCCGAACTCAAACTGCACCAGTGCGGACTGCCCAAGAAGATGGCGCTCGAGCTCTTCAAGCCCTTCATCTATCACCGCCTGGAGCAGACCGGCCACTGCACCACCATCAAGCAGGCCAAGGAAATGGTGGAGATGCAGGAGCCGGTAGTGTGGGACATCCTTGAGGAGGTCATCAAGGACCATCCCGTGATGCTCAACCGCGCCCCAACCCTGCACCGGCTGGGCATCCAGGCCTTTGAGCCTGTGCTCGTCGAGGGCAAGGCCATCAAGATTCATCCGCTGGTCTGTACCGCCTTCAACGCTGACTTTGACGGCGACCAGATGGCCGTGCATATCCCGCTTTCGCCTGAGGCGCAGATTGAAGCCAGCGTGCTCATGCTCGCTTCACACAACATTCTTTCGCCGGCCTCCGGTCAGCCCATCACCGTGCCCACGCAGGACATGGTGCTCGGCCTCTACTACCTCACCAAGGCCAAGAAGGGCGGCATCGGCGAAGGCCGCGTCTTCTCCAACACCGAAGAGATCCTCATGGCCATCGAGGCCCGCGAGGTCGAAACCCTCACGCCCATCCGCCTGCGCTACACCGGCAAGGTGCTGGACATGACCACGGCCTACGACGACCAGGACCTCACCCACACTGAGCCGGTGGACTACAACAAGGAGTACATCTCCACCACCGTCGGCCGCGTCATCCTCAATGATGCGCTTCCTGTCGGCATGCCCTTCATCAACGGCCTGCTCAAGAAGAAGGGCATCGGCCAGCTGGTGAACTACTGCAACCAGAACCTCGGCCTTGAAGTCACCGTCCGCATGCTGGACCACATCAAGCAGCTCGGCTTCCAGTACGCCACCCGCTCCGGCCTCTCCGTCGGCCTGGATGACATGGTCATCCCCGCCAGCAAATATACCGTGGTGCACGAGGCGGACAAGAAGGTCATCGAGGTCCAGAAGCAGTACATGGACGGCGCCATCACCAACGGCGAGCGCTCCAACAAGGTCATCCAGATGTGGTCCGCCGTCACCGATCAGGTTGCCGACGAGATGTTCGGCAACATGAAGAAGGCTGACGACGAAGGCGCCATGAACCCGATTTACGTCATGGCCGACTCGGGCGCCCGCGGTTCCAAGCAGCAGATCCGCCAGCTCTCCGGCATGCGCGGACTCATGGCCAAGCCCTCGGGCGAAGTCATCGAGACGCCCATCACGGCAAACTTCCGTGAGGGCCTCACCGTGCTCGAGTACTTCATCTCCACCCACGGCGCGCGCAAGGGCCTGGCCGATACAGCGCTCAAGACCGCCGATTCCGGTTACCTCACCCGCCGCCTCGTGGACGTGGCGCAGGACGTCATCGTCACCGAGTACGACTGCGGCACCAGCGAGGGCATTTACGTCGGCTCCATCGTCGAGTCGGGCGAGATCATCGAGCCCATGCGCGACCGCATCATTGGCCGCGTTTCGCTCGAGCGCATCAAGGACTACGACGGCAACGTGGTCATCGATGTGAACCAGCAGATCGATGAGGACATCGCTTCGGCCATCCAGGGCGCCGGCGTGGAGAAGGTCAAGATCCGCTCCGTGCTTACCTGCGAGTCGCGCCGCGGCGTCTGCGCGCTCTGCTACGGCCGCAACCTCGGCTCCGGCCGAATGGTGGAGATGGGCGAAACCTGCGGCGTCATCGCCGCGCAGTCTATCGGCGAGCCTGGAACGCAGCTCACCATGCGTACCTTTCACGTGGGCGGCACCGCCAGCCGCGTGGCAGACAAGTCGCGCCTCGATGCCAAGAACAATGGCTACGTGCGCTTCATCAACCTCAACACCGTGGAAAGCAAGGACGGCTCGCATGTCGCGATGAACCGTTCCGGCTCGGTGGCCATTGTGGATGAGCGCGGCCGCGAGAAAGAGCGCTATCAGGTGGTCTACGGTGCACGCCTTCGCGTCAAGGACGGCGAAGGCGTAAAGCTGGGCCAACTGCTGGCCGAGTGGGACCCTTACACCTACGCCATCCTCACGGAAATCGGCGGCACGGTGCAGTTCAAGGACCTGCAGGAAGGCATCACGCTCAACGAGGAAGTAGACGAAGTCACCGGTCTTTCGCGCTGGGTCGTCGCCGACTCCCCCGATGAAAAGCGCCAGCCTGCCTTCATGATCAAGGGCTCCAAGTCTCACAAACGCTACCTGCTGCCCCGCGGCGCTCACCTCATGGTGCTCGATGGCGACGAGGTGGGTCCCGGCGACGTGCTGGCCAAGATTCCCAAGGAGAGCACACGCACCAAGGACATCACCGGCGGTCTCCCTCGCGTGGTGGAATTGTTTGAAGCCCGCAAGCCGCGCGAAACCGCCATCATCAGTGAGATTGACGGTGTGGTTCGTTTTGGCGAAGTGGCCAAGGGCCAGCGCAAGATCTATGTCACGGCCGACAATGGCGACGAGAAGGAATACTCGGTGCAGCGCGGTGTCCACGTCAACGTGCAGGAAGGCGAACGCCTGCGCGCCGGCGACCCGCTGATGGACGGCCCCCTCAACCCGCACGACATTCTTGCCGTGCTGGGCGAAAAGGAACTGCAGGCCTACCTGGTGAACGAAATCCAGGAAGTCTACCGCCTGCAGGGCGTGGCCATCAGCGACAAGCACATCGAGGTCATCGTGCGCCAGATGCTCCGCTGGGTACGCATCGACGAAATCGGCGACACCAACTTCCTGCTTGAGCAGCAGATCGATCGTTTCCGGTTCCGCGAGGAGAACGAGCGCGTGCTGGCAGCCGGTGGCCGTCCGGCCATCGGACGCCCGCTCTTGCTCGGCATCACCAAGGCCTCGCTCTCCACGGACAGCTTCATCTCCGCGGCAAGCTTCCAGGAGACCACCCGCGTACTTACTGAGGCCAGCATCAACGGCGCCATCGACAACCTGCGCGGTCTCAAGGAGAACGTGATCGTCGGGCGTCTCATTCCCGCCGGCACGGGCCTGGAGTACTACCGCAACGTGCAGCTCAGCCCCGAACTCGAAGAGGCTGCGGCGCGCGTGCAGCAGGAGGTTTCTGCCGAGATCGAAGCCGCCGAGCGCGAACTCGAACTCATGCGCCAGGAGGGCGAAGCCGAGGAGATGGCAGCCGAGTAACTGCCGCTCTTATCTCGCGCCCAGCGCAATCTCAAAGGCCCGGCCAAAAGCCGGGCCTTCCTTTTGCGGCCTGCAAGTCTTCCTGCAATCAACGGGCGTGCCTCGCGCTGGCCAACTCAGCTTTGGATTGTCTGTCTGGTCTTCAGCGCTTCCTGTTGCTTTGCACGCGACCCACGGTTCCACTTCCCGCGGGTGCTACCGTGTGTCGTCCGCCGCTCAGGCGCCGCGCCGCGACTGCATGCCGCTATGCTGCCGGCGCGTGTGCTTGGCCACGTACATAGAGGCGTCCGCGGAGCTCAGCAGGCTGTCGGCCGTGGCTCCGTCATTCGGATACAGGGAGATGCCTATGCTCGCCGATCCGCGCAGAATATAGCCCTCCACGGTAAACGGCGCGTCAAAGCAGCGCTCCAGCCGCTGGGCGATATCCTCCACGTCGGCCCGGTTGCGCACCACAGACACCAGCGCGGCAAACTCGTCGCCGCCCAGCCGTGCCAGCATGTCGCCGGAGCGCAGTTGCCGCTTCATGCGCAGCGAGACCTCCTGCAGATACAGGTCGCCCACATGATGGCCGTACAGATCATTCACCTGCTTGAACTCATCCAGATCCACATAGATGAGCCCGAACACCGATGAGTTCTCCTGCGCCTTGGCAATCTGCTCCTCCAGCAGCCGATCCAGCGTAAAGCGGTTGTACATATCCGTGAGCTGGTCGAAGTCGGAGCGGTACACCAGGTCGGCGTACAGCTTGCGCGTCTCAATCGCAAGCGTAGCCAGCCGCACGCCGGTCAGCATTGCGTCGCTCTCTTCCTTCTCGTTCCCGGCCTTCGAGCTGAAGGCCACAAGCAGGTTCCCCAGTACGATGCCGGAGCGCGAGAGAATCTCCCGCGAGAGGATTCGCTTGTCGCTCTTGCTTGACGGTGGCTTGCCCAGCACGGGTCCATCCACCACCTCGCACCAGCAGGGCACGCCGTTCAGGCTGTAGGACACCATCTCCGTGATGTGCTCCACCACGTCGGACAAGGACTGTGACGTATTGATCTCCTCCAGAATGCGGCTCCGCCACTGCTCCAACTCCACAATGCGGCGCTCCTGCGCGGTCTCGGCCTCGCTCTGTGCCGTGATGGCTGCGGTCTGTTGCCGCACTCGCCGGCGAAGAAGCCAAACCCACGCGCTGGCAAACACCACAATCAGGAACAGCAAGCCCACCAGCCGCGTCAGGTTGCCCACCGTGAGCCACGGCGCGGAGTCGATCACGTCGATGTCCTCCGGTGAGCGCAGCAGAATGTTGAACGTGGTCCGCGTGCTGAAGGGATTGGCATTATTCATGAAGCAGATGCCGGTCACGCGCACCTTGGAGCCCAGTGCGACGTGCTTCATGGCAGGCAGGCCGGCGCTGGAATCCCCAAACTGCGGATGCTGGAACGTGGCGGAGAACAGGTTTCCTTTGGCTTCCAGCACATACTCGTCCTGGGCCGCGCTGCGCACCTGGGCCATTACATTGCCTTCCACTGAGACCAGGTCAAACAAGTGGCTGCTGGTGGAAAGCTTGTCCCAGGTGGTGGGTTCAGGCGTTACCGGCGCCGGCGTGCCAAGGTCCTGAATCTCGGCCTCGGTCAGCGTCAGGAATCCGTCATGCACCTCGGGGAATCCAGTCGCATCCGCCAAGTCGCCAATCCGCAGCGGCGCAATAGAAGCAATCAGAATACGAAGGCTCTGCTTACCGCTCTGCAGCACCGCCGTGGAGCCCGGCTCATAGTACGTGAGCGTGCCGCGCACCCGCACCCGCCGGCTCGCGTTTACCGCGCGGTAGTCGGCCAGGATGCCTTTCATCGGCGTAATCGGCAGCGACCATGGATCGGTCGCGGCCTTACGCAACACCTTCACCCCGCTCATTGAGGTCACGTACATCACAACGCCCGTCTGCCGCATCTTGTCGTCAAACTGGGCAGACGCCACGCCCGTCACCAGCACCTGCGCGTCCAGCAGGTCGCTCAGCAGCGTGGGATTGTCCACGTCCACTTGCGCCTTTATCTCGCCGCTGTCTGTGTGCATCTGCAGCAGCGTGCCCCGCACGCCAGAGTGCATCACGGTGGCCGCGTCGCGCACCGTGGCATACACCGTCACCATGCGGCCGTCGAACTGTGAGCGGATCAACTGGTCATAGGTGGCAGGAATCGCTGCCGGCAAGCCGCCGTGGCCCATCACCACCACGCTGCTGGCATCCACCGTCGGCGCAAACCCGGCCTGGGTCTTGCCGTGGATCAGCACCTGGTCGCCCGGCGACAATGCCACCTCCACCTCCGGCCGCACCAGCAGGCCCACGTCGCCGTTCTGCACGTACAGGATCTTTTCGTAGTTCCGGAAGTAGGTGACCGTGGCGGAAAATTCCACCGGGATACCCTGGCTGGCCTGAGCGTTGGAAAGAGCCTGAATCGCCCGCAGAGAGGTCAGCGGTCCGGGCGCTGCCCAGGCCGTCGACACCCATGCGGCCAGCAGCACCAGCACGGGGGTCCAACGTCTCCACGGATGGGTTCCAAAAATGCCCTTGGCTGGCACTCCGGTTCCCTCGAAATTCGTCATGCTCCAGCCTTTTCTGGCGACCCCTTATGCCAATCCCATATGCGGGGCCGGAAGTCCTCGCCGAATCTAACCTGAATTGCTTTAGATTCTTGAGCCTTCATCTTACTCTGAAGAGAATCTGGTCTAATAACCCTTTTAGGGTATGCGGGGGAACTTTGGTACGCTTTGGAGCGGGCGGCCGCCGCCGTTTTCCGCCGTTCCAGTTCACCGGACTTCCCCGGCAAGGCAGGAAGCCCGCAAGGCCAGGAGAGCCTTTTTTATGACGCTGCATTTGGAACACCCCGTCTCAACCGCCCCCGCCCAGTCCACCGGCAACCAGGCCCGGCCCGCCCGCCACATCCGCGTGCTGGGAGTTCCTCTGGACATGGGCGCAAGCCGCCGCGGCGTGGACATGGGCCCCTCCGCCATCCGCGTGGCCGGCCTCGAGGCGAGGCTGGAAGCCCTGGGCCACCAAGTGGACGACGGCGGAAACATTCTCGTTGACATCGCGGAAACACAGGCCTTCGGCAGCCAGAACGCTCGTTATCTGAAACAGATAGCGGAAACCTGCACGCGCACCGCGCAGGCCGTGGTGGAGACTCTTGACCAGGGCATGACCCCGCTTGTCCTTGGTGGCGATCACTCGCTCGCCGTCGGCACGGTCTCCGGCGTGGCCGAGTTTTACCGCCGCCAGGGCCAGAAAATCGGCGTCCTCTGGATCGATGCCCACTCCGACATCAACACCCCGGAAACCTCACCCTCCGGCAACGTCCACGGCATGCCCCTGGCCGCCCTGCTTGGCCTCGGCCCGCAGGAGCTTTGCTCCATCTTCGGTTACGCCCCCAAGATCGTCCCCGAAAACACGGTCCTCATCGGCGTGCGCGACATCGACGCCGCGGAACGAGAAAACATACGCCGCGCAGGAGTTACCGAAGTGTATACGATGCGTGACATCGACGAGCGCGGCATGCGCGTTGTCATGGAGGAGGCCCTCCGCGTCGCCAGCCAGGGCACCGCCGGCTACCACGTCTCGCTCGACATGGACTGGATTGAC
>DATKTQ010000132.1:0-5227 GCA_035531055.1 Occallatibacter sp.
ACCTCGCTCTCCGGCCAGTGCGCCAACGTCGCCGTCGTCTTCGATTTCTCCCGCTTCATGCACCGGCTCGACTCGCTCGACCCCGCCGCGCGCCTCGCCGTCGTTCAGCCCGGCATCGTCCTGGACCGCCTCCGCGACGCCGCCGAGCTCCACCACCTCACCTACGCGCCCGATCCCGCCACCCACTCCCGCTGCACCCTCGGCGGCATGATCGGCAACAACAGTTGCGGTGTCCACGGCCTGCTCGGCGGAAAGACCGTCGACAACGTCCACTCCCTCGACATCGTCCTCTACGACGGCACACGCCTCACCGTCGGCCCCACCTCGCCCAATCAGCTCGACGCCCTCATCCGCTCCGGCGGCCGCATCGGCCAAATCTATTCCGCACTCGCCGGCCTGCGCGATCGCTACGCCGAACTGGTCCGCCAGAAATTTCCCCGCATCCCCCGCCGCGTCTCCGGCTACAACCTCGACGAGCTGCTCCCCGAAAACGGCTTCCAGGTCGCCCGCGCCCTCGTCGGCAGTGAGGGCACCTGCGCCACCGTCGTCTCCGCCACGCTCAACCTCACCGCCAGCCCGCCCTTTCGCGTCCTCACCGTCCTCGGCTTCGACGATCCCTTCCTCGCCGCCGACTCCGTCCCCCTCGCGCTCCAGCACAAGCCCATCGGCCTCGAAGGCTTTGACCATCTCCTCGTCGACTTCATGCGCCGCAAGGGCCTCGCCCTGCGCGACCTCGAGACGCTGCCCCCCGGCGTCGGCTTTCTCCTCGTCGAAATGGGTGCATGGACCGCCGAAGAAGCGCAGGCCATGGCGGAACAGTTAGCCCGCGCATCCCAATCCTGGCCGCATCCGCCCAACGCGCACATCTGCACGCCGGCTGAGGCCGCCGCCGTCTGGCACGTCCGCGAGTCCGCCCTCGGCGCCGTCGTCTTTGTCCCCGGCGAGCCCGACCGCTGGGAGGGCTGGGAAGACGCCGCCGTGCCCCCCGAGCGCCTCGGCGAATATCTCCGCCGCATCACTGAGCTCATGGCCCACTACGGCTACACCAGCCCGCTCTACGGTCACTACGGCCAGGGCTGCGTCCACATGCGCATCAACTTCGACTTCTCGACCGACCATGGCCTGCGCGATTTTCGCGACTTTCTTGACCGCGCCACCGATGTCGTCATCGACTGCGGCGGTTCGCTCTCCGGCGAGCACGGCGACGGCCAGGCCCGCGCCGCACTCCTGCCCAAAATGTTCGGCCCCGAACTCATGCAGGCCTTCCGCGAATTCAAAGCCATCTGGGACCCCGACAACCGCATGAATCCCGGCAAGCTCATCGACGCCGTCCGCGTCTACGACCCCGTCGAAAACCTCCGCCACCATCCGCCCGCACCCGGCGAAACCGCCGCCCAGGCCCACGCACACACCCAGCTTGAAACCCACTTCGCCTTCACCCACGACGAGGGCTCCCTCGAGCGAGCCACCGAGCGCTGCGTCGGCGTCGGCGCCTGCCGCAAAACCACCGGCGGCGTCATGTGCCCCAGTTACCGCGCCACCGGCCAGGAGCAGCACTCCACCCGTGGCCGCGCCCGCCTCCTCTGGGAAATGCTCGCCGGCGCCCTCCGTGACGAAGGCCTCCGCAGCCCCGCCGTCCACGAGGCCCTCGACCTCTGCCTCAGTTGCAAGGCCTGCAAAACCGAGTGTCCCGTCCAGGTCGACATGGCCGCTTACAAATCCGAATTCCTCGCTCAGCGCTACAAAGGCCGCCCCCACCCCATCCAGCATTACGTCTTCGGATTCGCCGACAAGCTCGCCCGCATCGGCTCCTTCTCGCCCGCGCTCACCAACGCTCTGCTCACCGGCCCCGCCACCAGCCCGCTCGTCAAACACCTCGCCGGCATCGCGAGCCAGCGCCAGCTGCCACGCCTCGCCGCAAAGTCCTACCAGCGTTCCCGCCTTTCGTCGGAATCGGATTCCTCAGCGCGCGAAGCGCAATCGGCCGCACCGCAGCCAGCACAGCAGCAAGTGCTCCTCTGGCCAGACACGTGGAACAACTACTACCATCCCCAAACCCTCGCCGCCGCGGAAACCGTCCTCACCGCCGCCGGCTTCCGTGTCACCGTCCCCGCCGGCCATCTCTGCTGCGGCCGCCCGCTCTATGATTTCGGCCTGCTCACCGCCGCCCGCGCTTATCTCGCGCGCGTCCTCGACCGCCTCGCGCCGTACATCGACGCCGGCCTGCCCATCCTCTTCCTCGAACCCAGTTGCGCCAGCGTCTTCCGCGACGAGCTACCGGAACTCTTTCCAAAGGATCCGCGCGCAAAGCGCCTCCGCGAACAAATCTGGCTCCTCGCCGACTGGCTCGCCGCACAAGCGCCCGACTTCGCCGCAGACACCCTCCAGGGCGCGCACATCCTCGTCCATGGCCATTGCCATCACAAGGCTGTCTTCGGCGGCCCGCAAAGCGAAATCGAAATCCTCCGCCGCGCCGGAGCCACCGTCGAGGCCATCCAGGCCGGCTGCTGTGGCATGGCCGGCCCCTTCGGCTTCGAGGCCGGCAAGTTCGACATCTCCAAAACCATCGCCGAAGACGGCCTGCTCCCCGCCGTCCGCGCCGCCGGCCCCACCACCATCCTCGTCGCCGATGGCTTCAGTTGCCGCGAGCAGATCCAGCAACTCGGCCACAAGCAGGCTCTCCACTTCGCGGAGGTCCTCGCCCGCTCCTGCGGCTGCGGCGGCTAATCCACTTCACCACTCGGAGAAAGAACCGTGAGTCTCTTGAATCGGCGTACCTTCGTGCAACTTTCCAGCGGAGCCCTTCTTGCCGCAGCTTCCCGCAAGTCCTTCAGCATCGCCGCTGCTCCGGCAATTTCCAGTAGCGCGGGCTCAGTCATGGTCAAGGCTGCGCACTATTCATGGGAGTATTCGCAATCCGACGACACATTCCGGATCCGCGACGCAAGCAATCGCTTGATCGTCAGCGGGACCATGCAGCCGGCTGTCGTGGTGGCGCCCGTGGACCGGCCGGCACTGCGGCAGTGCGTCGCGGGAAAACCCGCAGGCCATCGCGTGGAAGCCAACCGCGTAGCGTTCCGCTATCAGCACGTCAATACGGACGCGCATCTTTCTATTACCTGGCGCTTTGACGAGCAAGGCATATGGACTGAACCGGTCGTCTACGAAACCTCGGCCTCCGAAGATGTGGTCAGCCTGCACTACTTCACCACCGTGGCCGACGCCATCCCCACACCTTCTCTTCATTCGTCTTACGTCGTCGCTCCCGGCCTGGTCTCCGGTTCCGCCATCAGTCCCATCATCGAAGACTTCGTTCACCTCGATGAAAGTGTTTGGCTCGGCCGTGGAAGCTTCATACCGGGCCTCAGTCAGCAGTGGGGGCTGCCGGTTCATTACTTCTGCGGATTTAGCAGAGGTGGGTCCGAGGAGCAACGCAACATGTACACCGAAGGAAGATCGGACGCCTTCACATGTGGGCTCGCCGATCTGCCCAACGGCGATCTCTTCCTACAGCTCAACCAGGGAAACAACAGCCTGTGGATTGACTATCGAAGCGATCTTTGGAAGCATCTCCGCGGCCCGGCTCGCCTCACCCTTGGCGCCACATTGCTGTGGGCCGTTGCGCCGGATTATTACCAGGCCATTGCTGCTTACTATCGTGGGCTCCTGCAGGCAAACATCATCCGGCTGCATCACAACTCCGCGCACAAAACCGAGGTCTCGCTCACTCCGCAATTCTGCACCTGGGGAGTGCAGCTTGATCGCCACAGGGAGGGCAAACTCCTTGACCAGGCCTTCCTTGAAGAAGTTTACGGAGAGTTGAAGGCCTCAGGCATGAGGGCCCGTCTGTTTTCCATCGATGACAAGTGGGAAGGCTCCTACGGAAACCTCGTTCACTCTTCCCAGCGCTTTCCCCACTTTGAGCAATTCCTCGATCGCTTGCGTTCAGACGGCTTTCGCATCGGCATGTGGGCTGCTCTCATGCGCTGTGAGCGGCCCGCTGACCTGGGACTCACCGTGGACCACATGCTCAAGAAGCCCGATGGCACGCCGTATGTCTCCGGCTTCAGCGGATTGCACTATTACATTCTCGACTTCACCCAACCCGCCGTGGCGCAAATCCTTGCCGACACTGCCCGCAGATTCATTCGCAGATACAAGCCGGACCTGCTGAAATTCGATTTCGGCTATGAGCTCCCCGCAGTCGGCATCGCCGCCCCACAGGACAAGTCCTGGTCAGGCGAAAAGCTCATGCTCAAAGGCCTCGAAGTCGTCATCAACGCAATGCGCCAGGAGAACCCGGACCTCGTGGTCATGTACTACAACCTGTCTCCGCTCTTCCTTGACTACTTTGACCTGCACAGCCCTGACGATCTGTATCAGGCCGCAGGTGAATATGATCTTGAAGCCAATCGGCGCTTTTACTTCAGCAGCCTGCTCGGACTCCTCGGAGTTCCAACCTACGGCTCCTCGGGGTACGACTGGGCCAGTTCCCCGGAGATTTGGTTCGATTCTGCGGCCGTGGGCACCGTTGGCTCCCTCAATGATTTTCAAGGAGACGAGCAGGGCGAGAAAGCCACCCCCGAAGTGATTGCGAAATACAACGGCATCGCCCAGGTTTTGCGCGCCACCCGCACCTTTCACATTCTGCCCCTGGATACGGTATCGGAAGCTCCCACGCGGGGAGCGCATGCCCGCTCCTGGGCCAGATTTGAAGACGGGCAACTCGTATTGCTCGCCTATCGACCAACTAAGCCGGGCGAGGAGAATCCGTTGATGCAACCGCGCAACCACAACGCCCGCATCAAGGACTCTGTTTCGTCCCCGGTCCCCGTCATCGTCGCATCCCGGTCCGCCGAAAGCATCCTGCGCGCCAATCACCTTGCGGTCGTCGCATACGGCGATGGGCAGGTCGTCCTGCGCCGCGAGACGGGGACCCAGGCGGAGATTCTGAGCCACTACTTTGGAAATACTGTCGCGTCCGCCAAGGCGCGCATCCAGGACGGCCGATTGAACCTGGCAGTGCAAGAGCGGAACCTGGCAGGTGCTCCGCTGGAGTGGATTGAAGTTCGCATTTCCTGAGGTCGAACGGCGTCTCTCTTCCGCCGCGCCGCAGCCATCGCAATCCTCTGCGCTACCATAGTTCCAACACCGGGAGAGCACGCATGTTCGTCGTTGTCTGGCAGTTTGAAATCGCCGAAGAAAAAATCCCAGCCTTTGAGGCCGC
>DATKTQ010000133.1:0-10946 GCA_035531055.1 Occallatibacter sp.
TCCGAGGGGTTCGCAGGCGAGGAAGCCGCCGGGACGGCGGATGTGGGTTGTGAGCCTGGCCTTGCTGCCGGCGCTGGGGCTGTCGTACCTGTACCTGTATGAGGATGGGGTGCGCGGCTATCCCGATGTGCTGCCGATCTATTTGTTTGGCGGGGTGGCGGTGGTTTGCACACTGTTCTGGGCGTTTATGGCGGCGCGGGTGTTGCGACGGTAGAGGGGCGGGTGGTTTGGAGGATTCCCAGGTCTCAGAAGCGGGGCTGGGGCACGCGGCAAATGTGTGCAATCAGAATAAAGATGCCTGTTGGGGTGTCGGAGTCTTCTTAGGGTAAAAGACGCCGATGATAACCCAAGTCTTCGGATGGGCGAGTATAGTGCCAACATAGAAATGTGTGTTTCGGTCGGACGAGCATAGCTGTTCAAGGAACTTCTGCTTAACCTTCTGACAGGCTTCGGCTGGGCTTGCACCGTCATCGACACAGTTCCAATAAAGTGCCCCGACCTCCCAATCCTCAATCATCATTCGATGAGAGCCTTTACAGCTAGGGTCGTCACAAGCGAACTTGTATTGGAATTTCCACGGCACCTTTCGGGGAGGCTCTTTGCTTGCCTTGCGGTTTTCCCATAGCCTCTGCTGGCTCAATGCGGCTTTGAACGACGCTTTCCAGTCGGCATCCGAGGGCGCCCAAACGAGGTCAAATACCTCCTTGGGCTTGAATATCCCGAGTGAAGTCCTGTCAGCATTTTGCTTGGCGTAAAGCTCCTCCATCGACTGTGAGCATTTTGCCAAGGCATATCGACCGCGCTCCACCCAATTGTCTTTGGATGAGAGCGGTTCCCCGAGAAGACGAATGCTGTCGCACTTTGGACGGTAGCTTTCCTTTCGGGAGTCACGCCCGGTGTGCTTTGTGGCATCCACTTCGAGCCACTGGTACTTCTTGTACTGCTGGCTGTATGAAAGGTCGCGGAAGTTGATTGGATATAGCCGAACAAAATCCCCCGCCTCTGTGACTCCAGCCGTGCAAACAAGCTCGTCGTACTTGGAGGAGGGAATCGGGTGCGTCTTTACGGTGATGAGAACCTTCAGGTGCTCCAGCATCTCACAGGTGGGCGACATCGAGATTGTTGAGGGCCGCGAGGCGGGTAGCAAGACGGCCACGGTGACAGTTCACTGCTTCACGTTCCATGCAGAGGAGTACTGAGGGCGTTGCTTTCATCAACTCCGCCACTTTCGCGGCGTTGACTTCCTGTGATGGCAGAATCTGGCTCTCGTAGTCGTTAAATAGCTTCTGGAAGTCCATGTCGGTCTGAGCTTGCTTGCGGCGACTCGAGGGGATGCCCAGTTCCGGGCAGTGGAAGTATCCAATCCCAACTTTGGCGGCGAGGCTAGAGAGAGAACTTTTTGCAAATCCGTACTTCATTGACACTGGGTTTGCACGAACGTCTACGATGCGTCGGATGCCGGTATAAAGCAGCTTATTCAAGAATCCGTCCACTGATCGCCCTTCATAGCCGATGGTGTAAACCGCGACCGGAGCTTTCTTGGGTTCTTTCGCTCCATCAGGCACTAGTTCTTGAAGCTCACTATTCCGAGCATACCAAGCGTATCGGGCGTAGACATCCTGCAGCAGCGGCTTAAGACTCTTCTTTCCGTACTTGGACACGATGGTATGCACAGCATGGGTGGTATCGCTGTCAACGGTCATCGCCTCTCGCAATCCAAGGGTGGTCAAGGCCAGCGACGAGCCTGAAGGTGCGAGGTAGCCATAGGCGGTAAGGGCTTCGATTTCCCGTTGTGCCGCAAAAGAGTATGGGCCGTATTTGTAAGGCAAGAAATCGTAGAAGGTTGGGTCCTGTCCGACAAAGGTCTCGTGACGAAGCAGGAACACGTACTTCTGAAGCTTGGTTGCAGGGACAGGACACTCCGCCGCGCTGAAGAGCTTCAGGATTGTGCGTTGCCTTCGAAGCACTGGCGGACTCCCTACATCCAGCATATCAAGTTCGGAGATTCAGGAGGAGTGAGCAGAGAGGTTCTCTCCTAGTCTAGGGATTCTTTGATCTCTGATTTTTGCTACTGTCATTCGTCGACAAAACATACAGCCCTGCGAGGGGGATTCGCAGGGCCGTGGTGTTTGGTGCGTCGTGCTATCCCACTCATGCGCAAAAGACGCGCATGAATGGGGCACCCGAGTGTGTGGGAGAGTTAGCGGTTCTTGGCGACTTCTTCGACGGTGACGGGGTCGAGGAAGGGCATGGAGGCGCGGAGTTGTTTGCCGACGATTTCGATGGGGTGTTTGGCTTCGGCTTCGCGGAAGGCGAGGAATTCTTTGCGGCCGGCGTTCTGGTCGGCGAGGAATCTCTTGGCGAAAGTGCCGTCCTGAATTTCAGTGAGGATGGCCTTCATGGCTTTTTTGCTTTCGTCGTTGATGACGCGGGGGCCGGAGACGTAGTCGCCCCACTCGGCGGTGTCTGAGATGGAGTAACGCATGTAAGCGAGGCCGCCGCGGTAGATGAGATCGACGAAGAGCTTGAGCTCGAGGAGGACCTCGAAGTAAGCGGACTCGGGCTGATAGCCGGCTTCGGTGAGGGTTTCATAGCCAGCCTTGATGAGTGCGCTGACGCCGCCGCAGAGGACGGCCTGCTCGCCGAAGAGGTCGGTTTCAGTTTCTTCCTTGAAGGTGGTTTCGAGGACTCCGGCGCGGGTGCAGCCGATGCCCTTGAGGTAACTGAGATTGAGTGCGTGGGCGGTGCCGGTGGGGTCCTGGTGGATGGCGATGAGTCCGGGGACGCCGCCGCCCTCAGTGAATACCTCGCGGACGCGGTGGCCGGGGGCCTTGGGCGCGGCCATGCCGACGGCGATGCCGGGAGCGGGGAGGATGGTTTTGAAGTGGATGTTGAAGCCGTGGGCGAAGAGGAGGAGCTTGCCGTCGGCGAGGTTGGGGGCGATCTCATCGGCGTAGAGCTTGGCCGCGGTCTGGTCGGGGACGAGGACCATGACGACGTCTGCCCACTTGGTGACGTTGGCGACGGTGTCGACTTCGAGGCCGGCCTTTTGGGCCTTGGCGATGGATTTGGAACCGGCGGCGAGGCCGACTTTGACCTGGACGCCGGAGTCCTTGAGGTTGAGGGCATGGGCGTGTCCCTGAGAGCCGTAGCCGATGATGGCGACTTTTTTGGCCTGGATGAGGGAGAGGTCGGCGTCGTGATCGTAATGAGTGATTGCCATGGCGATTTTGCTTTTTCCTTTGTGTGCGTTGTGAGTGGGATGAGAAGACGAAGGCGCGGGCGGAGGCGGAGCTAGTCCGGCTGGACGGGCGCGATCTGCTCGGCGGCCCGGGCCCCCATGGCCTTGAGGACGCTGGAGGTGTGATGGCCGCGGCGCATGGTCATTTTGCCGCTGCGGCAGAGCTCGAGGATGCGTGCGTCGGAGGCGCGGAGGATTTCAATGAGGCCTTCGATTTTGCTTTCGACGCCGGTGAGCTCGATCATGAGGGACTCGGAGGTGAGGTCGACGATGCGCGCGCGGAAGACCTCGACGAGCTCGAAGATTTGCGAGCGGGTGGCGGCGTTGGCGGAGACCTTGATGAGCGCGAGCTCGCGGGTGACGCTGGGGGCCTTGGCGATGTCGTCGACGTCGACGACGTTTTCGAGTTTGTAAAGGCTGGCGCGGATGCGGTGGCCGGCTTCAGCAGAGGCCTCGCAGACGAGGGTGAGGCGAGAGAGGCCGGGGCGCTCACTGGCGCCGACGGTGAGCGAGTGGATGTTGATGTTGAGGCGGCGGAAGAGGGAGGCGACGCGGGTGAGCACGCCGGGCAGGTCTTCCACGTAAGCGACGAAGGTATGAAGCATTGGGTCTTCCTTGCGTAGGAGGCGTGCGGTGCGGCTTCCGTTGCCGGGACGCCGCCTCAGGTTCCGTTACTTATCGTCCGGGGACTCGAGGAGCGGGTTTTTGCCGGGGCGGCGGATCATCTCATGCAGGGCGCTGCCGGCGGGAATCATGGGATACACGGAGTCTTCCTTTTCGACGTAGAAGTTGAGCAGGAATGCGCCGGGGGCGGAGCGAGCCTGCTGCACGGCGGGCTCGACCTCAGCGCGAGTGCGGACGGCGAGGCCGGCGATGCCGTGGGCGTCGGCGAGCTTGACGAAGTCCGGGCTGACGAGGGGCGTGGACTCGTAGTTGCGGTCGTAAAAGAACTCCTGCCACTGGCGGACCATGCCGAGGTAGCCGTTGTTGATGATGGCGATGTTGATTTTGAGGTTTTCCTGCACGATGGTGGAGAGCTCGGCGGCGGTCATCTGGAAGCCGCCGTCGCCGGCGATGACCCAGACTTCCTGATCGGGGCAGGCGGTTTTGGCGCCGATGGCGGCGGGCAGGGCGAAGCCCATGGTGCCGAGGCCGCCGGAGGTGACGAGGGAGCGCGGATTTTCATGGTGGAAGTATTGGGCCTCCCACATCTGATGCTGGCCGACGTCGGTGGCGACGATGGCGTTGCCGCCGGTGATGCGCCAGAGGTCGTGCATGACGTGGGCGGCGTAGAGGTGGCCGGAGTCGGGGAGGTTTTTGATGTCGCGGACGGCGACAGCGCCTTTGCTGGAGTCGATGGTTTTGAGCCAGGCGGAGCCGTCGCGGCCGGAGATGCGCGGGAGCAGCTCTTCGAGGACCTGACGGAGATCGCCGACGAGGGCGACATCGACCTTGATGTTCTTGTTGATTTCGGCGGGGTCGACTTCGATGTGAATCTTCTTGGCCTTGAGGGCGTAGCTCGCGGTGGTGCCGGTGACGCGATCGTCAAAGCGCATGCCGCAGGCGATGAGGAGATCGGCTTCCTGAATGGCGTCGTTGACCCATGCCTCGCCGTGCATGCCCATCATGCCGAGGTTGAGGGGATGGGAGGCAGGGAATGCGCCGAGACCGAGGAGAGTGAGGGCGACGGGAATCTGCGCGCGCTCGGCAAGAGTGCGGATCTGCTCCATGGCGCCGGACTCGGTGATGCCATGGCCGGCGAGGATGACGGGGCGCTTGGCGTTGCGGATGAGCTCTGCCGCGTGGGCAAGGCCATGCTCATCGAAGTGGAGCATGGGATGAGGGCGATACGGCCTGGGCTTGGCGGCCTCGAAGTCAAAGATGGCCGTGGCCTGCTGCGCGTCCTTGGTGATGTCAACGAGCACGGGACCAGGGCGGCCGGATTGCGCGATTTGGAAAGCGTGGCGCAGAACGGGCGCGATGTCCTCGGCCTTGTTGACGAGGAAGTTGTGCTTGGTGACGGGCAGGGTGATGCCGGTGATGTCGACTTCCTGAAAGGCGTCTGTGCCGAGCACCTTGCTGGAGACGTTGCCGGTGATGCAGACGATGGGGACGGAGTCCAGCATGGCGGTGGCGATGCCGGTGAGGAGGTTGGTGGCGCCGGGTCCGCTGGTGGCGATGGCGACGCCGACCTTGCCGGAGGCGCGGGCGTATCCGTCGGCCATGTGCGCGGCGCCCTGCTCGTGGCGGACGAGCGTGTGATGGATGGGAAACTTGCGCAAGGCGTCATAGACGGGCAGGATGGCGCCGCCGGGGTAGCCGAAGACGTCTGTGACGCCCTCGCCTACGAGCGTGGCCCAGACAATCTCCGACCCGGTGAGGCGGGTGGGTGTGGCGAGGTGGGCGTTCTCTGCGGGCGTTTCGTTATGTTTCCCCATGGGTGACTCCTGTTGGAACGTTGTGCGGTGGAACTAAGTGGTTGCGCCTTTGGAGGCGGAGGTGACGCGGTCCACGTATTTGCGGAAGACGCCGGCGGGCCAGCGCAGCGCGGGCGGGGCGAAGCCCTTGAGGCGCGCGGCGATTTCCTCGTCGCTGACTTCGAGGGTGAGCTTGCGGTTGGCGATGTCGAAGTGGATGGTGTCGCCCTCGCGGACGGCGGCGATGGGGCCGCCGACAAAGGCCTCGGGCGCGACGTGGCCGGCGGTGAAACCGCGGGTGGCGCCGGAGAAGCGGCCGTCTGTAAGTAGAGCGACGGAGTCACTGAGCTCTGGCATGCCGCTGATGGCGGCGGTGACCTGGAGCATTTCTCGCATGCCGGGCCCGCCCTTGGGGCCTTCATAACGGATGACGACGACGTCATTGGGCTTGATTTGGCCGGACTGCACGGCGGCGAAGCAGGCTTCTTCGGTATCGAAGACACGCGCGGGGCCGCGGTGTTCGACGCGCTTGGCGGCGGCGACTTTCATGACGCAGCCCTCGGGCGCGAGATTGCCTTTGAGAATGACGAGGCCGCCGTTGGGCTTGATGGGATTTTCAAAGGTGTGAATGACAACCTGGCCGGGAGTCTCCTGGGCGAGTGCGGCTTCCTCCGCGAGGGTGAGGCCGCTGATGGTGAGGGTGGCGCCGTCCGCGTGGCCGGCATTTATGAGTCGCTGTGCGAGAAGGCGCGAGCCGCCGGCGGCCTGGAAGTCTGAGGCGACGAATTTGCCAGCGGGGGTGAGGTCGCAGATGAACGGGGTGCGCTTGCTGATGACGTCGAAGTCGTCGATGGAGAGGGGAATGTCCATCTCCTGCGCGATGGCGAGCAGATGGAGGACGGCGTTGGTGGAGCCGCCGCTGGCTGCAACGCTGGCGATGGCGTTTTCGATGGACTTGCGGGTGATGATTTGCGAGGGGCGGCGATTGGCTCGGACGGCGTCCATGAGGAGGCGGCCGGCTTCGCGGGTGGCGGCGTGCTTGTCCTTTGAGGTGGCGGGGACGCCGGAGAGATGGATGGGCGAGATGCCGAGGATTTCGCCGGACATGGCCATGGTGTTGGCGGTGAACTGGCCGCCGCATGCGCCGGCGCCGGGACAGGCCGCGGCTTCCAGAGCCTCGAGGCCGGCGGCGTCGATGTTGCCCTTGGCGAAGGAGCCGATGCCTTCAAAGACATTCTGAATGGTGATGTCGACGGTGTTGCCGCTGGGGTCTTTGAGCTTGCCGGGAGCGATGGAGCCGCCGTAGAGCATCATGCCGGGAATGTCGAGCCGGCAGAGGGCCATGATGATGCCGGGCATGTTTTTGTCGCAGCCGCCGATGCCGACGAGGCCGTCGAAGAGATTGCCGCGGGCGACGAGCTCGATGGAGTCTGCGATGACTTCGCGCGAAACGAGCGAGGCCTTCATGCCCTGGGTGCCCATGGTGATGCCGTCGGAGATGGTGATGGTGTTGAACTCCATGGGCGTGCCGCCGGCCTCGCGGATGCCTTCCTTGAGGGCTTCGGCGATGTCGCGCAGGTGGACGTTGCAGGTGCCGATTTCGGTCCAAGTGTTGGCGATGCCGATGATGGGCTTGTGGAGATCGTCTTTGCTGTAGCCGGAGCCGCGCAGATAAGAACGCGCAGCGGCGCGGCTGGGACCTTCAGTCAACGGGATGCTTTGGCGCTTGCCTTCGATGGTCATTTGCTCGCTTCGTTCGCAGTTATCAGTTATTGGTTGCGTTGTGTGTGGTTGCCGGTTACTTTGCCTTGAGCCATGCGGCCGAGTCGTGTGCGGTTTCGTAGGCGTCGAGTGCGGCGGCGTGGCGCAGGGTGAGGCCGATGTCGTCGAGACCTTCGAGCAGGCAGAACTTGCGGAAAGGGTCGATTTCAAAGGTGGCACGGAATCCGTGCGCGTCGGTGACGGACTGGTCCTTGAGCGAGACTGTGAGCTGATAGCCGGGGATGGTCTGCGCCTTCTGGAGCAGTTCGGCGACCTGCTGCTCACTGAGGCGGGCGAGGACGATGCCGTTTTTGCCGGCGTTCGAGAAAAAGATGTCGGCAAATGTGGGCGCGATGACGACGCGGAAGCCGAAGTCAGAGAGCGCCCAGGCGGCGTGCTCGCGGCTGGAGCCGCAACCGAAGTTTTTGCCGGCGATGAGTATCTGCGCACCCTGGTAGCGCGGGTCATTCAAGACAAAAGATGAGATGGGCTCGCCGGACGGGGTCTGACGCCAGTCGAAGAAAAGAAAGTCGCCGTAGCCGGTGCGCTCAATGCGCTTGAGGAACTGCTTGGGGATGATCTGGTCGGTGTCGACGTTGGTGCGGTCGAGTGGCGCGGCGAGCGATGTGAGAGTGCGGAAGGGTTCCATTATGCGGTGACCTCCTGGCGAACGGGCCAGTTGCGAATGTCGACGAAGTGGCCGGCAATGGCGGCGGCTGCGGCCATCTCCGGGCTGACGAGGTGGGTGCGTCCGCCGCGGCCCTGGCGGCCCTCGAAGTTGCGGTTGCTGGTGGAGGCGCAGCGCTCGCCGGGGGAAAGAATGTCGGGGTTCATGCCGAGGCACATGGAGCATCCGGGCTCACGCCAGTCAAAGCCTGCCTCGCGGAAGATGCGGTCGAGGCCTTCGGACTCAGCTTGCTCCTTGACCTGTTGCGAACCGGGGACGACCATGGCGCTGACGTGCGAGGAGACCTTGTGTCCAGCGGCGATGCGGGCGGCGGCGCGGAGATCCTCGATGCGTCCGTTGGTGCAGGAGCCGATGAAGACGCGGTCGATGACGATCTCTTCGAGCGGCGTGCCGGCCTTGAGGTCCATGTATTCGAGGGCGCGCTCGAAGGATTTGCGATCGAGCTCGTTGGCGGTGGCGGCGGGGTCTGGCACGGAGGCCGTTACGGGCGCGACCATGCCGGGGTTGGTGCCCCAGGAGACATAGGGGACGAGATCGGCGGCGGAGAGGACGAGCTCGCGGTCGAATTTTGCGCCGGGATCGGAGGGCAGCTTGGACCACTCGGCGACGGCGGTCTTCCAGGCTTCGCCTTTTGGAGCGAAGTTGCGGCCTTCGAGGTAATCGAAGGTGGTTTGGTCGGGAGCGATCATGCCGGCGCGCGCACCTGCTTCAATGCTCATGTTGCAGATGGTCATGCGGCCTTCCATGGAGAGGGCGCGGATGGCCGAGCCGGCGTACTCGATGACGCAGCCGGTGGCGCCGTCGGTGCCGATGCGGCCGATGATGGCGAGGATGATGTCCTTGGCGGTGACGCCGGTAGGCAGGTCGCCATCGACGGAGATGCGGAAGGTGCTGGGCTTGGACTGCGGCAGGGTTTGGGTGGCGAGGACGTGCTCGACCTCACTGGTGCCGATGCCGAAGGCGAGCGCGCCGAAGGCGCCGTGGGTGCTGGTGTGGGAGTCGCCGCAGACGATGGTCATGCCGGGCTTGGTGATGCCGAGCTCGGGGCCGATGACGTGGACGATGCCCTGGTTGCGCGAATCGACGTCGTAGAGCTCGACGCCGAAGGCGGCGCAATTCTCGCGGAGGGTGGTGATCTGTTTGGCGGCGATCTGGTCGACGATGTGGAGACGGCCTTCTTTGGTGGTGGGCACGTTGTGATCGACGGTGGCGATGGTACGATCGGGCCGGCGGACGGGGCGGCCGGCGAGGCGCAGGCCTTCAAACGCCTGCGGGGATGTGACCTCGTGGACCAACTGCAGATCAATGTAGATGAGCGTGGGCTCGCCTTTTGGCTCGACCACGACGTGCTGCTGCCAGACTTTTTCAAATAATGTTTTTGGTTCGGAACTCATGCAGAAATCCTCTGAGGGTTGCGTGCGCTATGCGTTGACGAGCAGGGTCTTGACGGTTTCGCGGACCTTTGCGCCCATTTGAGTGGTGGAGAGGACGGGGAAGCCTTGCGGGTTGGCGCGAGCGAGATCTGGAGTGCGGAAGTTCTGCTCCAGAACTTTGCGAACGGCGGCTTCGATGGCGGCAGCTTCTGCTTCGAGCCCTGCGGAGTGGCGCAGCACGAGCGCGCCGGTGAGGATGGCCCCGAGGGGATTGGCGAGGCCTTTACCGGCGATGTCTGGCGCGGAACCGTGGACTGGCTCGTAGAGGTTGACCTTGCCGCCGATGGTGGCCGAGGGCAGCATGCCGAGCGAGCCGGTGATGACTGCGGACTCGTCGGAGAGAATGTCTCCGAAGAGATTTTCCGTGAGTACGACGTCGTAATTCTTTGGCTGGTTCATCAGGTGCATGGCCATGGCGTCGACGTACTGATGTTCGAGGGTGACGTCGGGGAATTCGGCGGCAACCTCAATGACGGTGGCGCGCCAGAGCTGCGAGACTTCAAGGACGTTGGCCTTGTCGACGCTGGTGAGTTTTTTGCGGCGCTTCTGCGCGAGCTGGAAGGCGATGCGGGCGACGCGGGCGACTTCGTCGCGGGTGTAGCGCATGGTGTTCCAGGCTTCGCCGGTGGCGCGGTTCCACTCGCGTGGCTTGCCGAAGTAGAGGCCGCCAAGGAGCTCGCGGACGAAGAGGATGTCGGCGCCGTCGATGATTTCCGGGCGGAGCGGGCTGTTGACGGCGAGCTCTTTGAATGCGAAGGCGGGGCGGAGGTTGGCGAAGCCGCCGAGCGCAGCGCGAATGGCGAGCAGGCCGGCTTCGGGACGCTTGTCGGGCGGAAGAGAGTTGAACTCATTGCCGCCGACCGCGCCGAGGAGCACAGCGTCGGAGTCGAGCGCGGCGGCGAGGGTGTCCGCGGGCAGAGGCGTGCCGTCTGTGGTGATGGCGATGCCGCCGATGCGCTTTTCGGTGATGTGGAGGGTGTGACCGCCGATTTCGGCGACTTCGTGGAGAACGGCTACGGCCTCGCGGGTAACTTCAGGGCCGATGCCGTCGCCGGCGGTGACAAGGAGTTTGAGTTTCATTCCTGCTCTTTTCGATGAGTTGTCAGTTATCAGTTGTCAGAGATCAGAAATCAGGGATCGCTGACCGAAGATGCGGTTCAAGATCAATCGAGTTCCGAGACCGGCACTTGGCGGCGTTCGCGAATCGCGTCGGGAACGATGCCGATGAGGTCCTGGTCGTAGATATTTTTTTTGCGGTCGGCCATGGCGACGAAGCGGTAGTAGGTCTGCTGGAGTTCCTCGCGGGAGAGGGTGAAGCCGAGCTGCTCCAACCGATGGCGCAGTGCGGCGCGGCCGGAGTGCTTGCCGAGGACGAGATGAGTGTGCGAGACGCCGACGAGCGAGGG
>DATKTQ010000134.1:0-18215 GCA_035531055.1 Occallatibacter sp.
CCGTAGACGCTGACGCCGCCGACGCGGAAGGCGAGATCGAGACAAAGGAGCGCCTGCGCGGCAAGAGCCCACCAGAAGTTGAGGCCGCGGGTAAGCGTGAACTGCGCGTAACAGCGGAAGGCTCCCTCCTCAAAGAGCCCGGTGAGCAGGAAGGCGAGGCCCCAGAGCAGGCAAAAGCGGACGAGGGGCGCGCCGAAGCGGGCGGTGGGTCCGAAATGGAGCCATCCGCCGGCGGCCAGCGCGGCCACGAGGACCGAAAGTGCGCCGAAGCCGACGAGCGCGCCGGAGACGGCATGGGCCAGCGGGCGCGGCCCGCGCAGGTTGTAGTCGAGCAGGCGACGCTGTTCCAACAGGGCGAGGAAGTAGCCGCCGACGAGGATGGCGAGGAGAGGCACGATTTCGCCGATGACGGCATTGCTGGCGCTGAACTGGAAGTTCTCAAGCGCGGGATCGAGAAGCACGGCGATGGTGCCAAAAAAGTAAAGCAGGAACTTGTAAAGGGCCCAGAAGAGCACCAGCGACCAGCCGGCGCGCATACCCTGCGGCCCGAAGAAGACCCAGGAACTGCGGAGCCGGGGGCCTTCGAGCGCGAACAACGGGGACTGGACTGGACTGGATGGGTCGGGCGCGGCAGGCGAGTCAAGCGGGTCGGGCGGGGCATGCGGGGCAAGCGGGTCCATGCCATCTCCTTGGGGGTGTTGAGGATTGCCTGCTGGAAGCATTCTACCCAAGCGGAGCGGCGGCGGGGCAGGCGGGCGGATTTGGGCCCGCCTTGACACAAGCGGCCCGGCCCTTGATGCTGGTCTTTCCGGTTTTTTCTGGATGGAGTGCAACCGGACTGGCTGCACAACACGGACTAAGAGGAGCAGAAGGCTTTGCAGGTTCGCGTCTTTTATCACGACAAATGTTTCGACGGAGCTTGCTCAGCCTCGCTGTTTGCGCGGTTCCACCGCGAGTGCATTGCGAAGGACGCGGAGTATAGCTATCACGGGCTGGTGCACCGTGCGGGCGCGCTGTTTGACGAGAGCGAGTTCACGGGCGACGAGAACGCGATTGTGGACTTCAAGTATTCGCCGTCGCCGCGGATTACGTGGTGGTTCGATCATCATCTGTCGGCATTTTTGACGCCGCAGGATCAGGAGCATTTCCAGGCCTGCCAGCGTGACCCGGAGTGCGCGCGGCACAAGTTTTTTGACCCTGGCTACACCTCGTGCACCAAGTTTCTGGCGCACATTGCGGAGACGAAGTTCGGGTTCGATCCCAAGCCGGTGGCGGAGCTGATCCACTGGGCGAATATCGTGGACGGCGCGCAGTATGAGAGCCCGGAGGCCGCGGTGGAGATGGCCGCTCCGGCGATGAAGCTGACGCTGATTATCGAGTCGACCGAGGACCTGGAGTTTATTCCGCGGCTGATTCCGCTGCTGACCCAGATGCCGCTGGCTGAGGTGCTGGCGCAGCCGTTTGTGGCGGATCGGCTGCCTCCGCTGCTGGAGCGGCACGCGCAGGGGATTGCGCTGATCCGCGAGCGCAGCGAAGAACGCGACGGGACGATTTTCTTCGATATTACGGACCGGCAGCTGGAGGGATACAACAAGTTCATCCCGTACTATCTGCATCCGCAGGCGACGTATTCGATCGGGCTCTCGAAGTCGAGCTTCCGGACGAAGGTGTCGGTGGGCTCGAATCCGTGGACGAAGGCCGACCCAGCGAAGATGGTGAACCTGGCGCAGGTGTGCGAGCGCTACGGCGGCGGCGGGCACGCGCGGGTGGGCGCGATCAGCTTTCCGCCGGACCGGGCTGACGAGGCGCGCAAGGCCGCGGCGGAGATTGTGGCCGAGCTAAGGGCGAAGGATCCGAGGTCGTGAGCGCGCGGCTTAGAGCCCCAGCTCGGCGGCGCGTTTTTTCATAGCTTCCAGACAAAATGCGATGTGGGTGTCGAGGTCGACGCCGAGCTCGGCTGCGCCCTGAATCACGTCTTCGCGGTGGACGCCGCGGGCGAATGCCTTGTCCTTCAATTTTTTGCGCACGCTGGGGAGTTCGACTTCGGCGATGGATTTGCCGGGCTTGACGAGGGCGCAGGCGGTGAGGAAGCCGGCGAGCTCGTCGCAGGCGAAGAGGGCTTTGGCGAGGTGGGTTTCGCGGGGGACGCCGGAGTATTGCGCGTGGCCGAGGATGGCGGTGCGGAGGGGCTCGGGCCAGCCGAGGCGCTCAAGCTCGCGGACGCCGACGAAGGGATGCTCTTCCGCGGTGGGGTGGCGCTCGTAGTCGAAGTCGTGGAGCAGGGCGGTGGTGGCGTAGAGCTGGAGGAAGGCGTCGCGGTCGGGCCCGGCAAGGGCGAGGCGGTCGGCTTCAGCCTGGCCACAGGCGGTGACGCAGACCTCAACTGCGAGCGCATGTTTGCGCAGGCTTTCGCTCTGCGTCCACTGGGTCAGCAGGTCCCAGGCCTGCTGGCGGCCGAATTGGGAAGGGCCCTGGATTGTGGAATTCATGACGATTCAACCTCCGTGTTGCTGCATTTGGTTCGTGATTTTTCGGGTTTTACCGAGTATGATGGGTGAAACTTAGGTTTGACCCTAAGTTTCTACTTGACAATTATGGTTCATTCCCGCGAAAGTAGCACCTATCACGGTGCGAAGAGGCACCGCGGAGACCAAGCTCTGGCACTCCGCAACAAAACGATGGCAACCACTCTTGTATGCGTGGAAACGCGTGAGGTAGTGCGCTGCGAATTCTGCAGCCTGGTGCAGTACAGGACCAGCAACTCCCTCTGTCGCAAATGCCGGAGGCCCCTTGACATTGAGGAGCCCGCACCCCTAGCCCCCCAACTGGTGACCGCTCAGCCTGCGGCCGCCGCATCCACGGAGGCCGGTCTGCAGGTGGCCGGGCAGGTGCGCGAAATTCGGCGTGCGCGGCACCTGAGCCAGCGGCAGCTTGCCAGCCGGATGCAAGTTCCCAGAACCTACATTTCCAAGATCGAGAACGGGAAGGCGATTCCGACGCTGGGGTCGCTGGAGCGGCTGGCGAACGCACTGGAAGTGGAAATGTGCCAGTTGGTGCGGGATTCGCGGAGCCGGCGGGAAGAAGAGGTGGCGGCGATTCTGGCCGATCCATTCCTGGCCGAGCTGGCCTCGATGCTTCCGGAACTGGACTCGCTGCACCGGACGCTGGTGTACGGGTCGGTGCGGGATATGTCGACGGGCAAGCGCCGCACGGCCTGAGGCGGCGCGGCCGGGCCGATGGCGCGGAAGCGTGCCATTGCCAGCGCGTGCAGGCTTGCGCAGGGTCGCAAGCCTTTGCGGTGTTCCGCCGCATGTGCTAGGTTCGATGGTGCCGTTCCTTCACTCCGGCAGCGAGGGCTGAACCGCGCGGTGCGGACCAGAGCGACCCCCTGAGGGACGGCGACAGAAGCCGCCGGGCTTCGCCCTCCGAAGCTTTCCGGACGCCGGCCGGAGAGTTGAAAACGACTATATTTCCGAGGCTATCGATTGCATCCATCAGGCACGCTTCGCATCCATGAGCTGACCGCGGAAGAGCGCGCGGTGTACGCCATGCTGAAGCCTGAGCGCCTGCCGGAGCATGTGGCCATCATCATGGACGGCAATGGGCGCTGGGCGGGGAGACGATCGCTGAAGCGCTTCCTGGGCCACCAGCAGGGCGCCAAGAGCGTGCAGATGGTGACGGAGACGGCGTCGCGCATCGGGCTGCCGTGGCTCACGCTGTATGCATTCTCGCTGGAAAATAATTTGCGCAGGCCGCGGGCGGAAGTGAACTTTCTGATGCGGCTGCTGAAGAGCTACCTCGAAAACAACGTGCAGCGGATGATGGACAACAACGTGCGCATCCGGTACATCGGGCGCACGCACGAGTTGCCCCCTGAAGTGCAGGACAAGATGCGCTGGGCGGCTGAGATGACGGCGTGCAACACGGGCACCACACTGACACTGGCCTTGAACTACGGTGGGCGGTCGGAGCTGGTGGACGCTTTTCGCGGGCTGGCAGCGGAGATGAATCAGAAGCATCTGAGCCCGGACCGCATGACGGAAGAAGACATTCACCGGCACTTGTATACGGCGCACATGCCGGACCCGGACCTGCTGATCCGCACGTCGGGCGAGATGCGGATTTCCAACTATCTGCTTTGGCAGATTGCCTACGCCGAGATTTATGTGACGGAGCGGCTGTGGCCGGACTTCCGGGGCATTCACCTGCTGGAGGCGATTGCGGACTTCCAGCGCCGCGAGCGCCGCTATGGTGGGCTGGGCGAGGGCTGCGGCGAGGTGGAAGAAGATCTGGAGCGGATCAAGCTGGCGGCAGGCTGACAGGGCGAGGGCGGGCCGCTTGTCCGCCTACCCAGCTCGGCAGTGTATTCTCAACCCTGAATGAAACGAGTCCTCACTGCTTTGATTCTGGCGCCGGTGGTGCTGGCGCTGGTGTTTGTGGGCCCCAAGTGGATGATCGCACTGGCGGTGGCCGCGGTGGCGGTGCTGGCGGCGTGGGAGTACCTGGGGCTGGCGGAGCGGTGCGGCGCCAGGCCGCCGCGGGTGGCCGGCGTGGTGGCCATTGGTCTGCTGTTTGTAGGCAACTTTGAGTGGCCGGACCTGACGGTTTCGATTTTCGGAGCGCTTTGCCTTTCGCTGCTGGTCTATTGCGTCTTTGCCTCGCCGGTGGAGCGGGTGCTGGCGGATGCCTCGGCGTGTGTGTTTGCGCTGCTCTATGTGGGCCTGACGTTGCTGACGCTGCCGACTCTGCGGGACCAGTCCAATGGGCCGTCGCTGGTGGTGTTTCTGCTGTGCGCGGTGTGGGCTGGGGACATTGCGGCCTTATACGCGGGACGGATGTGGGGACGGCGCAAGCTGGCTCCGCGGCTGAGCCCGAACAAGACATGGGAAGGCGCGGTGGCCTCGGTGGCGGGCAGCGTGCTGGTGACGGGCGGGCTGATGCTGCTGGCGGTGCAGTTGGCGCGCTGGAACTTTACGCGGCTGAGTTTTGCGGATGCGATTTGGTGGTACTGGCTGCTTCTGGCCGTGGCGGTGAATGTGGCGGCGCAGGTGGGCGATCTGGCGGAGTCGGCGCTGAAGCGGTCGGCCGGCGTGAAGGACTCCGGCACGCTGCTGCCGGGCCACGGAGGCGTGCTGGACCGCATTGATGCGCTGCTGCTGGCGGCTCCGCTGCTATGGTACGCTCAGCTTATTCGTTAGGGGCGCGCGGCGCCTGAACATGAACCGCATTTGAGACGGGCCGCGACCATGCGGCCGGACGATGCCAATCCCTTGAAACGACTCGCCATTCTCGGCTCCACCGGATCCATCGGAAAGAGCACTCTTTCGATTGTGGAGCAGTTTCCGGAGCGCTACCGCGTGGCCGCACTGGCGGCTGGGCGCAACCTGGACGAGGCCTATGCGCAGACGGCGCGCTGGCGGCCACAACTGGTTTCCCTGGCGACTGAAGAGCTGGCCGGGGAGCTGGCCGCGCGGCTGAAGCAGGGCGGCGTGACGGGCGTGGATGTGGTGCACGGCACGGCTGGCACGGTGGCCTGCGCCACGCTGGCCGAGGCGGACTTTGTGGTGTCTGCCATTGTGGGCGTGGCGGGATTGGAAGCGACGCACGCGGCGATTCTGGCGGGCAAGCCGGTGGGCCTGGCCAACAAGGAATGCATGGTGGCGGCGGGCGAGATTCTGATTGCGGCGGCGCGCGAGCGCAACGTGCCGATTTTGCCCATCGACAGCGAGCACAACGCGGTGCACCAGTGCCTGCGGGTGGGCGCGCATGGCGAGGTGAAGACCATCTGGCTGACGGCTTCGGGCGGACCTTTTCGGCAGCTTCCGCTGGAGCAATTTGCGGCCGTAACGCCGGAGCAGGCGCTGAAGCACCCGACTTGGGTGATGGGGCGGCGGATCACTATCGATTCGGCCACGATGCTGAACAAGGGGCTGGAGATTATCGAGGCGTGCCGGCTGTTTGACGTGGCGCCCGGCCAGGTACGGGTGACGGTGCATCCGCAGTCGACGGTGCACTCTCTGGTGGAGTTTGTGGACGGGTCGATTGTGGCGCAGATTTCGGTGACAGATATGCGGCTGCCGATTCTGTATGCGCTGGCGTATCCGGAGCGGCCGGTGTCGACGCTGACGTTTGACCTGGCGGCGCTGAAGCACCTGGACTTTGAGCCGCCGGATTTTGCGCGGTTCCCGTGCCTGCGACTGGCCTATGAGGCGGCGGAAAAGGGCGGCGCGCACTGCATTGCGCTGAACGCCGCCGACGAGGTTGCGGTGGAGGCGTTTCTGGACCGGCGCATCCCGTTTATGGGCATTCCGCGTACAATTGAGGCAGTACTTGCATCCACTCCGGAGGCGCACCCAGGCACGATTGCCGAGGTGCTGGCTGCGGATCGGAGAGCTCGGGAAACTGCCCGCGAACTGACGGCCGCCGCGGCGGCTGAGCCGGCCCGGTGACAGGTGCGGTGCTGAGGATAAAAGCTCAATTTTATGCATGAATTTCTAGTTTCCACTGTGGCCTTCATCGTCCTTATCGGGCTGATGGTGGTGGTGCACGAGTTCGGGCACTTTGCCGTAGCCAAGCTGTGCGGCGTGCGCGTTGAGGCGTTCTCCGTGGGCTTTGGCCCTCGGCTGTTTGGCATCAAGTACGGCGAGACGGACTACAAAGTTTGCCTGCTGCCGCTGGGCGGCTTTGTGAAGATGACGGGCGAGGGCCCGGGCGAAGATCAGCAGCTGGACGATCCGGGGGCCTTTACGGCGCATCCGCGCTGGCAGCGGATGCTGATTGGCGTGGCCGGTCCGATGGCGAATTTTGTGCTGGCGTTTGTGCTGATGCTGCTCTACTTCGGGATGATCAACGAAGTGCCGAATGTGCGCCCGTCCGTGCTGGAGTGGGTGACGCCGAGCTCGGCAGCGGCGCAGGCCGGGATGAAGCCGGGCGACGTGATTACGCAGTTTGGCACGGCGCGGAATCCGGATCTGGAAACGCTGCTGGATACGGCAAAGTCGGACGCCGGAAAGACGATTCCGGTGACGGTGGACCGGGGCGGGAAGAGCGTTCTGCTGCAGCTTGCCTTGCCGGCAAAGGCCGGCGACCGGGGCGGAATGAACCTGCCGGACACGGGCATGTATCTGCACTATGTGAACGGCCCGATCGGCGTGGACCAGGTTTCTGGGGGTACTCCGGCGGACAAGGCGGGCATGCAGGCGGGCGACCAGATTGTGGCGGTGGATGGGCACGAGTTCCACACCCTTGACCCGCTGGTGGAGTATCTGCAGGACGGCAAGGGCCAACCGGTGACCCTGACGGTGAAGCGCAAGGATGCCGTGCTGCCGCCGATTGTGGTGCATCCCATGGACCAGGCCGGGCACTGGCGGCTGGGCTTCCTGGGCATGGCGCCGGCTTTTCCTCCGGTGGAGCGGCGGCCGATGTCGCTGGGTGATGCGATGACGGCGTCGAAGGAATTCTGCGCGGATAATTCGCTGATGATTGTGGACGTGCTGGAGAAGCTGCTGACGCGTCAGGCGTCGGTGAAGCAGCTTTCCGGGCCAGTGGGCATTGCGCAGGTGGCGGGCCAGGCGGCGCAGACCAAGTACTGGTCGCCAAAGTTTGCCGTGGCGGCCGGAATCAGCCTGAACCTGGGCATCCTGAACATGCTTCCGTTTCCGATTCTGGACGGCGGGATGATTCTGTTCCTGCTGATTGAAAGCGCGATGCGCCACGACATCGGCATCCAGATCAAGGAGCGCATTTATCAGGCCGCGTTCGTGCTTATCGTGATGTTTTTTGTGTACGTGAGCTTTAACGACGTGAGCAAGCTGTCAATCTTCTCGCATTTGAAGCCGTAGGCCGTTTTTCCCGCGCCGGAAACGAGAGAGCAGGATGCCAGCCAATACGCACCAGGTGAGGGTACGCTACGCCGAGACCGACCAGATGGGCATTGTGTATTACGCCAACTACCTGGTGTGGTTTGAGTTGGGGCGCGTGGAACTGCTGCGCGGGCTGGGGCTGGCCTATAGCCAGCTGGAAAAAGAGCACGAGTGCATTTTGCCGGTGGTGGAAGCGACCTGCCGCTATCGCTCGCCGGCGCGCTACGACGACGAAATCCTGATTGAGACGCGGCCGTCGATGCTGCGCGGATCGGTGATCAAGTTTGCCTATCAAATCTGGCGGAAGGCGTCCCGCGAGGGAGACGAGCGGAAGCTGCTGGCCGAGGGCGAAACGGTGCATGTGGTGTGCGACGACCAATTGAACCGCAAGCCGCTGCCGGAGCACTATGCCGAGGCGCTGCGGGCGATGATGGCGGAGTCGTAAGGCACGAACCTGCAATGGGGTCTTACTTGAGGACCACGGCCATCGCGAATCCGTCATAGCCCTTGATGCCAACCGTTTGCAGTACGGTGGAGCAGAGGCGCGGTTCGGCGGCGAGGCGCTCTGTGAAGCGGCGCACGCCCTGGATATCGGCGTCGATGGTATCGGCGTCCAGAACCTTTCCGTCGCGGACGACGTTGTCTGCCACGAGGACCGTGCCGGGGCGCGAGAGCTTGAGCGACCAATCCAGATAATCCGCGTAGCTGGCCTTGTCGGCGTCCACGAAGATGAGGTCGAAGGGCTCGGTGCCGGCGTCGACGAGAGCGCGCAACGTATCTGCGGCGCGGCCCACGCGCAGGTCGACGCGGTCCAGTACGCAGGCGTTTTGCAGGTTGGTGCGGGCAATGCGAGCGTGACGCGGGTCAAGTTCGAGTGTGACGATGAGGCCTTCCGGCGGCAGGGCCCGTGCGAGCCAGAGTGTGCTGTAGCCGCCAAGAGTGCCAATTTCGAGAATTCGGCGGGCACCGCAGATGCGGGCAAGCAGGTGGAGAAATTGACCTTGGAGCGGCGTGAGATCGATTGCGGGCAGGCCGGCTTCCCGGTTGGCCTGAAGGGCGGCGTCGAGGGCCGGGTCAGACGAGGTGAGCAGGCGACCGAAGTAGTCGTCGACCTGCTGCCATGTGTCCTGCAATGGCTCTTGCAACGGCTCTTGCAACGGCTCCGGCAAATGGTCTCCTTTGCGGGCTATTTTTCGCGGGCGACGACGAAGTCCGGCACCCAGAGCAGAGCGCGCTTGAAGTCCGAGTCCGGGAAGGACGCGAGGGCCTGGCGGGACTGCTCGGCGTAGCGGTCAGCCAGGGTCATGGCGTACTCCACCGAGCCGTTGCGGACGAGAATCTCCTGCAACTGCTGGCGGCTGACGTTCTCAAAGCTGCGGTCGTCGAGAACGCGCTGGATGGTCTGGCGGTCCTTGGCGATGCCGTGGTCAAAGGAGTGAATGACGGCCAGGGTGGCTTTGCCTTCGCGCAGGTCGCTGGCGACGGGCTTGCCCAGCACCTCCTCGGTGGCGGTCAGGTCGAGGACGTCGTCGACAATCTGGAAGGCGAGGCCGACGGAGCGGCCGTAAGTGGCCAACTGGGCCTCCTGCTCCTCTGTGGCCCCGGCCAGCACCGCACCCAGCCGCATGGAGACAGAGAACAGGCAGGCGGTTTTGCGGAAGATGAGGTCGTAATACTCGGCCTCCGAGACGGCCTTGCCAAGTTTCTGAATCTGCAGAAGTTCGCCTTCGACCATCTGCTGGGTAAGGCCGATGAGAAGCTCCAGGACGCGGAGGTTTTTCTCCTCCAGGGCGACGCGGAAGGCCTGCATGTAGAGCCAGTCGCCGGCGAGGACGCATTTCTCATTGCCCCAGGTGGTGTTGGGCGAGGGGCGGCCGCGGCGGGTGTTGGCGCCGTCGATGATGTCGTCATGGACGAGGGTGGCGGTGTGGACCATCTCCACGACGGTGCCCAGGCGGATGGCGCCGGGGCCGAAGTAGCCGAGAAGGTGCGAGGCCAGCAGCAGCAGCGAGGGGCGGATGCGCTTGCCGCCGCCTTCGCGCAGGTATTCGGCAATCTCTGTGATGGTGCTGACGCTGGAGGCGACGTCGCGGCCCAACTCCTGCTCGATTGCGACGAGGTCTTCCCGCAACAAGTCGAAAACTTCTCTTGCGGTCGCTATCGCCATGGTAGTCAAGGGTTCAGGGTTCTCTTTTCTTTCTTTCTGAACGAGACGTTGCGGTGCCTCGCGGTAACCTTTGGATGCGGGGGCATCGGCAAAGGGCTTTTCAATTCGTGCGGTAGTTGGTGAACTGCAAATCCACGCCCAGATCTTTTCCCCGCAGCAGAGCAATGATGGCCTGCAGCTCGTCGCGGTCTTTGCTGGACACTCTGACAGTATCGCCTTGAATGCTGGCTTGCGCCTTCTTTTTTGAGTCCTTGACCAGGCGGACGATGTCCTTGGCCTTATCCGTGGGAATGCCCTGCTGTAAGGATATCTTCTGGCGGACGGATTGTCCGGCGGCGGGCTCCAGCTTGCCGTAGGTGAGGTTCTTGAGGGAGACGCCGCGCTTGACCATCTTCTGGCCGAGTATCTCCTTGATGGCCTCGAGCTTGTACTCGTTGGCGGAGGCCAGCTGAATGGCGTCTGCGCCCTCGAGCTCGATCTCCGAGTGGGAGTCTTTCAGGTCAAAGCGCTGGCGGATTTCCTTGAGTGCCTGGTCGATGGCGTTGCGGACTTCCTGCATGTCCACTTTGCTGACGATGTCGAATGAGTTTTCCTGAGCCATGGTCTTGGTTCCCCCGATAGGCCGGCGTTGACGGCCAGTGCGACTTTACCAGTTTCCCACGTCCGGCGGGAGGTGGAACAAGCGGCTGAAGTTTTTGGTGGTGGCGGAAGCCACTTCGTCCGGCTGGACGCCGAGCAGGCCGGCGAGGGTTTGCGCGGTGCGGGTGACAAAAGCGGGCTCGTTGCGCTTGCCGCGGTCGGGCGCCGGAGCCAGCCAGGGCGCGTCGGTTTCCACCAGCACGGAATCCAGCGGCAGGCGGGCGGCCACGTCGCGCAGGGGCTGGGCCTTGGGATAGGTGAGGTTGCCGGCGAAGGAGATGAGGAAGCCGAGGTCGAGCGAGCGCTGGGCCTGCGGCCAGCCGCCGCCGAAGCAGTGCATGATGCCGCCGAGGCCGGTGTGACGCCAGTAGGTGTCGAGGGTGAGAAAGAGATGGTCCCAGGCGTCGGTCTCGCCGTCTTTCGGGCGGCAGTGGATGAGGATGGGGCGCTTGCGGGTGGCGGCGACTTCCAGTTGGCGGATGAGGCCGGCGCGCTGCACGTCGTGCGGCGCGCCCTCGTGGTAGTAGTCGAGGCCGATTTCTCCGCAGGCGATGACTTCGGGCTCGGCGAGCAGGCCGTCTAATTTGGTGAGGACGGCGTCGTCGATTTCGGGGGTGCTGTGCGGGTAGACTCCGGCGCTGGCGAAGAGGCGCGGCATGCTGGGCTTGCCATTGTAAAGGCGGCAGAGGTCGAGCGCCTGATTCATCTCAGCGGGCCCTTCGCCGATGCCGATGGAGAGCACGGCTCCGACGCCGGCTTCGCGCGCACGGCCGAGCATGGCGGCGCGGTCTTCGGCGTAGCGCGGGCTGTCGAGGTGGGCGTGGGAATCGATGAGCAAGCGGGAACTCCGGGATACAGGCCGGCGCGGGAGCTACTTGAGCCGTGCGCCGAGGGGGACTTCTTCAAGGAAGCTGGCGAGGACGGGTGCTCCGTCGGGCAGTGATGCGGCCAGCAGCATGCCGTTCGACTCCAGGCCGCGCATCTTGCGTGGGGCCAGGTTGGCCACGATGACGATCTTGCGGCCGATGAGCTTTTCCGGCTCGTAGAACTCGGCGATGCCGGCGAGGATCTGGCGCTTCTCGTAGCCCAGGTCGACTTCGAGGCGCAGGAGCTTGTCGGCCTTGGGAATGCGCTCGGCCACGAGAATCTGGGCGACGCGCAGCTCCACTTTGGTGAAGTCGTCGATGGTGATGTGCGCGTTGGCCGGCGCGGCTGGCTCGGGCTCTACCGCGACTGAGGCCGGGATAGGCGCGGGCGGAATGATGGTGGAGGCGGGCACGACTTGCTCCGGGGGCGCGACTGCGGGCGGGGCGGGTGCAGCCACAACGTGCGTGGGGATTGGAGCCGGGGGGATGGTGGTAGCTGGAAGCGCGGCGGGAGCTTCCGTCTTTACGGGCTGCTTCGTCTCGCCGGCGGCTTCCACGGCGCTGGTGCTGTCTTTGTCTTCGAGGTTTTGCATACGTTCGATTGCGTCCTTTTCTGCGCGGGGAAAGAGCGGCGCGGGCTCAAGGAACCGGGTTCCGGCGGGCGGGCCGCCCCACGCGAGGTTGGTGAGAAAGGATTGTTTTGCCGCGTCGGCGATTTCGCCCAGGCCGAGCTGACGCCAGACCTTGGCGGCTGCGTCCGGCAGGATGGGGTAGACGAGCGCGGTGATGATGCGGATGGCCTCAGCTGCGGTGGCCAGCACGCGGGCCTGAAGTGCGGCGTGGTCGGCGTCGGAGCGGTCGGCGGGCTTCTTCCAGGGGGCGTTGGCGGTGAGGTAGCCGTCGGTTTGCGCGACGAGCACCCAGAGGGCTTTCAGCGCCTCAGAGAAGTTGAGAGCATTGAACTCCGGGCCGAAGGTCGCGATCACGTCCACTGCAGTCTGGCGCAGGACGGTTTCGGCTTCGGTTTCCGGGCCGGGCTCCGGCACCACGCCGCCAAAGTATTTGTGAACCATGTTGACG
Organism: Occallatibacter sp.; assembly: GCA_035531055.1. Lineage (GTDB taxonomy): Bacteria > Acidobacteriota > Terriglobia > Terriglobales > Acidobacteriaceae > Telmatobacter. The sequence continues at coordinate 12,615 of DATKTQ010000134.1, forward strand.
ACGCGGCTGACCAGGTTGCCGTAGCCGTTGGCGAGGTCGCCGTTGTAGCGCTGCACCAGCGCGTCAAAGCTGAAGTTGCCATCCTGGCCGAAGGGGATTTCGCGCAGAAGGAAGTAGCGGAGGGCGTCGGCGCCGAGGACCTCCTGCACGGTTTCCGCGCGGACGATGTTGCCGCGCGACTTGGACATCTTGCCCTGGTCAAAGAGCAGCCAGCCGTTGGCGCGAACCGAGCGTGGCAGGGGAACGCCGGCGGCCATGAGGAAGGCCGGCCAGTAGACGCAGTGAAAGCGGCTGATCTCCTTGCCGATGAGGTGCATGTCCGCGGGCCAGAATTTGGCGAAGCGGGCCTGGTCGGCGGGGTCCGGGGAGCCATAGCCGAGGGCGGTGATGTAGTTGGCCAGCGCGTCCAGCCAGACGTAGATGACGTGCTTTTCGTCGCCGGGAACGGGGATGCCCCAGGAAAAGCTTGTGCGGCTGACGGAGAGGTCCTTGAGGCCGCCGCGGACGAAGGAAACGACCTCGCGGCGGGTCGACTCCGGACCCATGAAGCCGGGGTTGGCCTCGTAAAACTCGAGCAGTTTGCGCTCAAAGGCGGAGAGCTTGAAGAAGTAATTTTCTTCGCTCACGGTCTCGGTGGGGCGGCCGCAGTCCGGGCAGGGCGTGCCGGGGAGGCCATCGACATAGAGCTCGTCGAAGACACAGTACTGGCCGGTGTAGGAGCCCTTGTAGATGAAGCCGCGGTCGCGCAGGGTGGCGAAGAGATGCTGCACGCCGCACTTGTGGCGGTTCTCGGTGGTGCGGAGGAAGTCGTCGTAGGTGAGGCCGAGGCTGTCCCAGAGGGTGCGGAATTCGGCGGAGACCCCGTCGGCGAACTCCTGCGGGGTACGGCCGGCCAGCTTGGCGCTGCGCTCGATCTTTTGGCCGTGCTCGTCGGTGCCGGTGAGGAACCAGGTTTCGATGCCGAGGGCGCGTTTGCGGCGGGCGATGGCGTCGCAGACGATGGTGGAATAGGCGTGGCCCAGGTGCGGCCGCGCATTCACGTAATAGATGGGCGTGGTGAGGTAAAAGTGCTCAGGGATGGGCGTGGGTTCGGTCATGTGCGAGCGTTTGCTCTCAATTCTTCCGGGATGGCGAGCGAAAAGTTCGGGTGGACTCCACCTCAATCTTAGGGTGCGGCGCGGGGTGCGTCAAACCGGAAGGCGGGCGTCACTCTGTTAGAATCGCCCTTGAAAATCAAGGATTTTGAGGCTCGTCGACTGTGTATCTGGAACTGAAAAAGCGGCTGGAAGCGCGGATTCGCGCCGTGCTGAAGACGCGGTATGACCTGGAGCTTGCGAGCATTCCGCTGGAGACGCCGCCTGACTTGCAATTCGGCGAGCTGGCCACGCCGCTGGCCTTTGAGCTGGCGCGGAAGCTACGCAAGGCGCCGAAGATGATTGCCCAGGAGGTGGTGGAGGCGCTGGGCCCGCTGGAGGGCTTTGCGGGCTTTGACGTGGCCGGGGCCGGATACATCAATGCGCGGCTGGACCGTACGGCGGCGGTGCGCATGGCGGCCTCGGGCGAGGGGCTGGAGCGGGCGGCGAGCGGGCTGCACTCGCTGGTGGAGCACACGAGCATCAATCCCAACAAGGCCGCGCACATCGGGCACCTGAGGAATGCGATTCTTGGCGACACGTTTGTGCGCCTGCTGCGGGCTGCGGGCCAGAAAGTGGATGTGCAGAACTACATCGACAACACCGGCGTGCAGGTGGCGGATGTGGTGGTGGGATTTCTGCATCTGGAAGGAAAATCTGCCGCCGAAGTGCGTGCGCTGCTGGCGGAACTGGCGGCGCAGGGCGAGCGGATCGACTACTACTGCTGGGATCTGTATGCGCGGACTTCGCAGTGGTATACGAGCGGGACGGACGAGGAGAATGAGGCGCGGAAGAAGCTGCGCTATGCCACGCTGCACGAAATTGAGCACGGAGGCAATGAGACGGCGGAGATTGCCGAGCTGATTTCGACGGCGGTGCTGCGGCGGCATCTGGAGACGATGTTGCGGCTGGACATTGAGTATGATTTTTTGCCGCGCGAGAGCGAGATTCTGCACCTGAAGTTCTGGGAGCTGGCGTTTGAGCAGTTGAAGCAGACCGGCGTGCTCTATTTCGAGAACGAGGGCAAGAACAAGGGCTGCTGGGTGATGACGCGGCCGGGCGCCGCGACCACCGAGGGCGAGACGGACGAGGACGCGAAGGTGATTGTGCGGTCGAACGGTACGGTGACCTACGTGGGCAAGGACATTGCCTACCACCTGTGGAAGTTCGGGCTGCTGGGGCGCGACTTCGGCTACATGCCGTTCTTTGCGTACGCGGATCGCGGGTGCTGGATATCGTGCGAGAATGGCGAGCGGGAGCATCCGCAGTTTGGCGGGGCACAGGCGATTTATAACGTGATTGACGCGCGGCAAAGCGACCCGCAGGCGAATGTGATTCAAGCGCTGCGCGGTATGGGCTACACGGAGCAGGCCGACCGCTATACGCACTTCAGCTACGAGATGGTGGCGCTGACGCCGCGGTGCGCTGCGGAGCTGGGCTATGACGTGGCGGAGGAAGATCGCGGGCGCGCGTACATTGAGGTGAGCGGACGCAAGGGCTTCGGAGTGAAGGCTGACGACCTGCTGGACAAGCTGATTGCGGCGACGCGGGCGGAGGTGGACGCGCGGCAAACGGCGCGCGACGAGGCGGACCGGCAGCGGATTGCCGAGCAGATTGCGATCGGCGCGCTGCGCTACTTCATGCTGAAGTACACGCGGAATTCGGTGATTGCGTTCGACTTCAAGGACGCGCTGAGCTTTGAGGGCGAGACAGGGCCGTACATTCAGTACGCCGTGGTGCGGGCGCGGAATATCTTTCGCAAGGGCGGGACGACGGCCGAGGCGGTGCTCGAGGAGTTTCTGGCCGCGGGCGGCGCAGCCGCTGAGCAACTGGCCGGCGAGGGCAATGAGGACATCTGGGCGCTGTGGCTGCGGGCGGGGCGGCGGCGCGCGGTGCTGGAGCAGTGCATTGCCACGTCAGAACCGGCGCACCTGGCCCGGCATGCCTTCCAGCTGGCTCAGGAGTTCAACAACTTCTATCACAAGCACCACATCCTGACCGAAGAAGACCCGGCGCGGAAGAGGTTCCTGCTGGCGACGGCGGCGGTTGCGCTGCGGGAGTTGATGACGGTGCTGGGCTGGCTGGGCATTGAGAGCCCGGAGGCGATGTAAGGCATGGCAACTGGCGTAATGCGCATCACATGGCGGCGTGCGGCATCCGACGTATAGTGCTGGACGGCGAATGTTATGACAGATTCAGTTTTGAATGCCAATGCCCTCTTACCAATCTCTGAGGTGGCCCGTAGGCTGGGGCTGCTGCCCACCGAATATGAGCCGATTGGCACGTACGGTGCCAAGCTAAAGCTGGATTTGCTGGCAGATGCGGCGTTTCCTGTGCGAGGGAAGCTAATCCTGGTGACGGCCACGACGCCGACGACCTCTGGCGAGGGCAAGACGGTAGTGTCGATTGGGCTGGCGCAGGGGCTGGAGCAGATTGGGCTCAAGTCGATTGTGACCTCGCGCGAGCCATCGCTGGGGCCGGTCTTCGGCATGAAGGGCGGGGCGGCGGGCGGCGGGCGGTCGCAGGTGGAGCCGAGCCAGAAGATCAATCTGCATTTTCATGGGGATTTTCATGCCATTACGGCGGCGCACAACCTGCTGTCGGCAATGATCGACACGCACCTGTTTTTTGGCAATGAGCTGGACCTGGATCCGGCAAAGTTGAGCTGGCCGCGCGCCATGGATATGAATGACCGTGCGCTGCGGCGGGTGGCAGTGGCGCTGGGGCAGAAAGGCGACGGGGCAGGTCGCGAAACGGGCTTTGTGATCACGGCGGCGTCGGAGATTATGGCGATTCTGGCGCTGACGTCGAGCCGCGAGGACCTGCGGCGGCGGCTGGCGCGGATTGTGGTGGGCGTGTCGCGTGCGGGGCGGCCAGTGACGGCGGGCGAGCTGGGATCGACGGGCGCGATGATGGCGCTGCTGAGCGAGGCGCTGATGCCCAACCTGGTGCAGACGACCGAGGGCACGGCGGCGCTGGTGCATGCGGGGCCGTTTGGAAACATTGCACATGGGACGTGCAGCATTTTGTCGCAGCAAATGGGGCTGCGGCTGGCGGATTACGTGGTGAACGAGTGCGGGTTTGCTGCGGACCTGGGCGCGGAGAAGTACTTCGACATCGTGATGCGCGTGTCGGGGATTCAGCCCTCGGCGGCGGTGCTGGTGGTGACGGCGCAGAGCCTGCGCGCACAGGGCGAGGGCGATTTGGCGGCGGGATTTGCAAATCTGCGGCATCACCTGCAAACACTGCGCAGGTTTGGCGTGCCGGTGGTGGTGGCCATCAATCAATTCCCGAAAGATACGCCGGAGGAGCTGAGCGCGATCCAGGCCGAGTGCGCGGAGCTGGGTGCCGAGTGTGCGCTGGTGGAGGCGTTCTCAAAAGGCGGGCTGGGCTCGGCGGAGTTGGCGCGGAAGGTGGTGGCAACCATCGACGCGCATCCAGGGCCGGATGTGCGGCCGATGTACGAACTGGAGGACTCGCTCGAAGAGAAGATTCGGAAGGTGGCGACGCGGGTATATGGCGCGGCGGATGTGGCGGTGAGCGACTCGGCGCGTGAGAAGCTGGCGCGCTACGCGGAGTGGGGCTTTGGGCGGCTGCCGGTGTGCGTTGCCAAGACGCAATACTCGCTGACCGACAATCCCAAGGTGATGGGCGCGCCGAGCGGCTGGACGCTGCAGGTGACAGATGCCTCTCTGTCGGCCGGGGCAGGATTTGTGGTGGCGATAGCGGGCAACATGATGCTGATGCCGGGATTGCCGCGCGCGCCGCGGGCGTTGTCCATCGACGTGGACGACGAGGGGAGCATCACGGGCGTGTAAGTGCGGACGGCGGGCCCATCGCCGCGGTTCGAGTGAACAGGCCCTAGTAGCTGCGTGCCCACTCCAGGATGGAGCGGACGGCGACGCCGCTGGGGCCCTTTGCGATGTAAGGGCGGGCATCCTCGATCCAGGCCATGCCGGCGATGTCGAGGTGGATCCAAGGTGCTTCGCCTGCAAAGACGCGGAGGAACTCGGCTGCGGTGATGGCGCCGCCGTGGCGGCCTCCGGTGTTCTTGATGTCGCCAATGTCGGACTTGATGAGCGCGGCGTACTCGTCGCCGACGGGCAGGCGCCAGAACTTTTCGCCGCTGGTTTCCAGGGCTTGCTGGAAGTGGGTAAAGCTGTCCTCGTCATTGGAGAAGACGCCGGCATTGACCGTGCCGAGGGCGACGACGCAGGCGCCGGTGAGGGTGGCCGCGTCGATGAGATGGGTTGCGCCGAGCTGCTTGGCGTAATGAAGGCCGTCGGCCAGGACGAGGCGGCCCTCAGCGTCGGTATTGATGATTTCGATGGTGGTGCCGGACATGGCGGTTTGCACGTCGCCGGGCTTCTGCGCCTTGCCGTCGGGCATGTTCTCTGCCGCGCACACAATGCCGAGCACGCGCACGCGGGGCTTGAGCAGGGCAATGGCGCGCATGGCGCCGAGCATG
>DATKTQ010000135.1:0-5932 GCA_035531055.1 Occallatibacter sp.
CTCCAGCTTACCGCGTCCGCCGCCACCGTGTGCCTTCTGGCACCTCTGCGGCCTCCTTCGCGTTTTGTTCCGTCGCAGCGGGCGTGTGCTGTTTTAGTCTGGTTCCCGGGAGATCTCCGTGACTAAAGCACGCATGGACGGTGCCATTCTTGTCTTTCTCGGAGCCTGCCTCCCTTTGATGCTCGTCGTTAATCTCGTCATCCGCCCATCTGCCGCGGCCTACAAGGACTTCAAAGGGGAGTACCTGGCAGCCCGCAGCCTCCTCGCCGGCAGCGATCCCTACAATCCCGCCGTCATCGCGCGCATGGACCGCGAAGCGGGCGTGGAGCAAGCCACGGACACCGCCCTCGACCACGTTATCGTCTCGCACTACTTTTATCCTCCCAGCATCTTTGTCGTAACCGCGCCCTTCGCCCTGCTGCCCTGGAAGGTCGCGCGCGTACTCTGGCTGCTGCTCAGTGCCGGCGGGCTCATGCTGGCCGCGCTGCTTGCCTATGATCTCGGCGCCGACTACGCTCCACTCGTCTCCGGCGCACTGGTCGGGCTAGTCCTGGTCAACACAGAGGTGCTGCTCGTTCTCTGCAACCCCTCGGCCCTGGATATCGCCCTCAGCGTCATTGCCGTCTGGTGCTTCCTGCGTCGGCGTTTTGTCCCGTTGGGCGTCCTCTGCATGGCGCTCAGTCTGGCTCTCAAACCGCAGGACGCCGGATTCATCTGGCTTTACTTTCTGGTGGCCGGCAGCCTCTATCGCAGGCGGGCCCTGCAGTCCCTGCTTGCCACGGTGGCGCTCAGCCTTGCGCCCTTCGTCGCCGTCTTCCGCCTCGCACCTCGCTGGCCTGCCGAACTGCGCGCCAACTTGCTCGCACTCTCTGTCCGCGGAGGACTCAATGATCCCGGCCCCGTCTCTGCCGCTCAGCACCAGATCATCGATCTCCAGTCTGCACTCAGCTATCTGCGCGACGAGCCGCGCTTCTACAACCTCTGGAGCCTTCTCATCTTTGCTGTGCTGCTCGCCCTGTGGATCGTGATTACGCTGCGCGCCCGCCCCACCGCCGGCAACGCCGTGCTGGCCCTGGCCGCCATCGCGCCCTTGTCGATGCTTCCGGTCATGCACCACCTTTACGACTGCAAGTTGCTCCTCCTCACCATTCCGTCCTGCGCCTGGCTCTGGAGCCACCACCGCTCCCTCGGAAGAGTCGCGCTGCTACTCTCCGCCCCTGCCATCTTTTTCTCTGGAGACATAGGTAATTCGGTGTGGAGTCGCATCCTCCGCACATCTCCCCTCGCCAGCGGAGCCTCCGGCGGCTTCCATGTGGATTTCGTTCTGGCCTGGACCGTCCCCACGCTTCTGCTGGCCACCGGCCTCTTTTATCTCTGGGTGGACGCGCGAAACGCCAACACTTCCGGCCTTCCCGACTCCGAAGCCCACCCGCTGGCCAGCATGGAAAGCAGCCCCCCTCGATGACCTGCAAGCGTTCACAATGTGGGCCGTCAACCCAGCCTGCCCCCCGGAGGCCGCGCGAATGTGCCCAGCGCGCTCCACTCTGATCTCTACGCCCAATACTCCGATGCAACCGTTGTATTATCTGTTAGATAGTCCCGCAACGCCGGGTCGAGATACGATTTTGGCACGCTCGAAATCTGGACTGCTCCAGCCGCTTCCAAATCCCCTTCGAGTGATATACATCACAGTACGTTCAGGCACTATCCTTTAGGGTGGTAAACGAGATGCACCTCCTGTGGCTCCGAGTGGCGGCAGTGCTTTACGCGGCGGCAAGCGTCGCGGTCTTTCCTGCCGTGCTTTATAACCGCGAACGTTGGCGCAGCATCTGCGTTCATCTGGCCGGCATGGCCTTCTTTTTCCACTTTGTCTCCGTCGTGGAAATGCTCGTCCAGGCGCATCGCTGGGTGCCCGTCGGCGCGCGCGAAGCCGAATCCATCATGGGCCTTGCCGTTGCCGCCCTCTTCTTCCTCGTTTGGTGGATTTACGGCGCAGTCTCGCTCGGCATCTTCGCTCTTCCGGTCACATTTTTCCTCGTCTTTGTGCCAGCACTCGGCCTGGTGCATTACATCTTTCCCTCGCAGGGTGTGCGCAACAGCTGGCTGGTGGCTCACATTGCCGCGCTGCTGGCCGCCTATGCCGCTCTGTGCTTCAGTCTTCTGGCCTCGCTGCTTTACCTGCTGCAGGAGCGCCGTCTCAAGCTCAAGCCGGGCCTTGGCTCCGGGCGCGCTCCGCTGGATTGGCTTCCGCCCCTCGACACCCTCGAGCGCATTGCCCACAGCATGCTGCTCTTCGGCTTTCCCTGCATGACCGCCGGCCTGGTGCTGGGCGCCGTGCTGGTGCAGGAAACAGACCTCGGCGCCTCCTACTTCCTTGACCCCAAGGTCATCGCTTCCTTTGCCATGTGGGTGGCGTATGTCCTGCTCTTATTTCTGCGCCACCGGGCGGGTCTTCGCGGACGCAAAGCGGCTTACCTCTCCGGGGCGGTGCTCGTCGTCATGCTCGCCGTCTGGGCGGCCAACCTCGTCAGTCACGTCCACAGGTTCGGTGGCCAATGACGCTGGCGATCATCGGAGTCAACCACAAAACCGCCCCCATCGCCCTGCGCGAGCGCATCGCCATCTCCCGCGAGGAGCTTTCCAAGGTCATCCGCGCCCTGGCCGACCAGCCCGGCGTGGCCGAATGCATGATCGTCTCCACCTGCAACCGCGTGGAGGTGCTGGCCGCGCTCGACGACCCCCAGGCGGACCTCCCCGGCTTCCTGAATCACCACTTCGGCCTGGCCCCCGACGTCCTCCAGCCGCACATCTACCAGCACCACGATCAGGACGCCGTCCGCCACCTCTTCCGCGTCGCCGCCAGCCTCGATTCCATGGTTGTCGGCGAGCCGCAAATCCTCGGCCAGGTCAAAGACGCCTTCGCCGTCGCGCGCGCCTCCGGCACTGTGGGAGCGCAGCTTGAGCATCTGCTCCAAAGCGCCTTCGCCGCCGCCAAGCGCGTCCGCACCGAGACGCAGATCGGCGCCAACTCCGTCTCCATCGCCTCGGTCGCCGTCGAGCTGGCGCGCAAAATCTTCGGCTCGCTGCAGGGCCGCACCGTCTTCCTGGTTGGAGCGGGAAAAATGAGCGAGCTGGCCGCCCGCCATCTTGTCCAGCAGGGCGCCGGCGCCATCCTCGTCACCAACCGCACCCTTGAGCGCGCACAGCAGTTGGCCAAGCCCTTCGACGGCCAGGTCATTCCATTTGAAGACCTCCACGAGGCCGCCAGCCAGGCCGACATCATCATCAGTTCCACCGGCGCACCGCATCCCATCTTCCGCCGCGAGCACGCCCAGGCCTTCCTCCACAAACGGCGCAACCGGCCCATGTTCTTCATTGACATTGCCGTGCCCCGCGACGTAGCCCCGGAGGTGAACAAGCTCGAAGGCATGTTCGTCTACGACATCGACGACCTGCAGCAGGTGGCCGTGGCACACATGGCCGAGCGCAGCCGCGAAGCCGGAGACGCCGAAGCCCTCATCGCCGCCGAGGTCGAACGCTTCCATCAGCGCCGCCGCACCGTCAACGTCGCCCCGGCCATCGTCGCGCTGCAGCGCCATGCCGAGGAACTCCGACAGGGGGAAATGCGCCGCCTGCAGCCCCGCATGGGTACCCTCAATGCAGACCAGGCTGCCGCCGTCGAGGCCCTCACCCGCGGACTCGTCAACAAATTCCTCCACCCCCATATGCAGGCCCTCAAGCAGGCCGCGCGAGACAACGACGCCGCACGCCTCGACGCGCTTTGCGAGGCCTGGTCGCTCCCCGCCGTCCACGACGAGGAGCATCCCGCACCCGCTGGCGCACCTGAGCCGCAGCCACAGCCCGAAGCGCCCGCAACGAAATCCAACGTCAGCGAAACCAGTGCCGTGGGAGGCAAATGAATTTGCGCATCGGTAGCCGCGGCTCACAACTGGCCCTCTGGCAGGCCAATCACATTGCCGCCTTGCTGCGCGGTCAGGGCCATACGGTCGAAATCCAAATCATCAAAACCACTGGTGACCGCCTGCAGGAAGTCACCTTCGCCCAGGTCGGATCGAAAGGCATGTTCACCAAGGAGATTGAAGAGGCTCTCGCCGCGGGTCAGGTCGACCTCGCCGTCCACTCGCTCAAAGACCTGCCCACCGAGCTGCCCGCGCCCTTCGCTCTTGCCGCCACTCCAGCGCGCGTGGACCCCCGCGACGTCTTCGTCTCCATCCACCATCAGAGTCTCGTCTCGCTGCCCATCGGCGCAAAAGTGGGCACCAGCAGCCAGCGCCGCCGCGCCCAACTCAAAGCTCTCCGTCCCGACGTGGAAGCCGTCGAATTCCGCGGCAACGTGGACACCCGCCTGCGCAAGCTGGCCGAAGGGCAAGTCGACGCCATTCTGCTGGCCGCCGCCGGGCTCGACCGGCTGAATAAGGCCGAGTGGATCCGCGAGCGCCTCGACCCCGAGCAGTTTTGCCCCGCCGCCGGTCAGGGATCGCTCGGCATTGAGACCCGCAAAGGCGATGCCGCCACCCTCGCCGCCGTGGCCCTTCTCGACGACCCCGCAACCCGTTTCGCCGTCACCGCGGAGCGCGCCGCGCTTGCCGCTCTCGGCGGCGGCTGCCAGGTGCCCATCGGCATCCACTGCCGCCCCATGGCGCAAACTTCCGCGCAGAGCGCCGATCACGTCGAAGTCTTCGCCGTCGTGGCCGACCCCGTCACCGGGCAAACCCTCCGCGCGCACCTTAGCGCGACACGCGACGCAACCGACCCCGCCGAGCTGGGCTCCAGGGTCGCCGCGCAACTGCTCAGCTCCGGCGCCCGCTCCATCCTCGCGCCCGCCGGAGAGGTCGCCCCTTGATCAGACAGGAGGCCGCCGGCCCGCTCGCCGGCCGCCGCATCCTCGTCACGCGCGCCGCGCATCAGGCGGGCAAGCTCAGCGCCGAACTCCGCGCCCTCGGCGCTGAGCCAGTCGAAGTCCCGCTCATCGAAATCCACCCGCCGGAGTCCTTCGAGCCGCTCGACTCCGCGCTCCGCAATCTCGCAACTTACGATTGGATCCTCCTCACCAGCACCAACGCCGTCCAGGCCGTCGAGCAGCGCGCGCAGGCCCTCGGCCTCCATCTCGCCGCCACATTGCTCCAGGTCGCCGTCATCGGCTCCGCCACGGCCCAGGCCGCTGAAGCCGCCGGCCTGCCGCCCACGCTCACGCCCCGGGCTTACGTTGCAGAAAGTCTCGTCGAGGCACTCGGCACCGCCACCGCGGGCCAGCGCGTTCTCCTCGCCCGCGCCGCCATCGCCCGCGACGTCATTCCCGACGCCCTCCGCGCTGCTGGAGCGGAAGTCGATGTCGTCGATGCCTATCGCAATGTCATTCCGCAGGACGCGCCCGCCCGGCTTCGCGCCGCTCTCGCCACCAGGCTCAACGCCGCCACTTTCACCAGCTCGTCCAGCGCTTTGCATCTGGCTGACGTGGCTCGCGCCGCAGGCATCGGATTTCCGCTCGCCGAGGTGCCCGCCGTCTCCATCGGGCCCATCACCTCGCAGACCCTCCGCGAACTCGGCTGGCGCCCCGCTGCCGAAGCCTCGCCGCACGACATCCCCGGCCTCGTCGCCGCCGTCGCGCAACTTCTCGGGCGTTAGCGTTCCTTCAGCTCTTCCACGTCTTGTCCTTCGACTTGCACAGCGGCTCCAAATTGCAGTCGCGGCACTTTGGCTTGCGCGCGTCGCACACCTTGCGCCCGTGGTGGATGATCTGGTGCGAAAACGCAATCCAGCGTTCCTGCGGCAGCACCCGCATCAGTTCCTGCTCCACCTTCTGCGGCGTATCGCCTTTGGCCAGCCCCAGCCGCCGCGCAATGCGAAACACGTGCGTATCCACCACCACGCCCTCGGCCTTGCCAAAGCTCACGCCCAGCACCACGTTGGC
>DATKTQ010000136.1:0-3699 GCA_035531055.1 Occallatibacter sp.
TTACCTGGGGAGGTAAAACAGGGGAATGCCGGAGCACAGAGGACGAAAGCACCATCAGGATCGGGTTGCGGAAACGCTGCGGGAGGAGATTGGCGCCATGCTGGAGGGCGAACTCTCTGACCCCCGCATCGCCTTTTGCCACGTGAGCGAGGTCGTGCTCAATCCCGGCGGCAAGTCGGCGCGCGTTTATATAGTCGTGCATTCCAGCGTGCCCAACATCGACCAGGCGGAAAAGGACACCGTGGCCGGCCTCGAAGCCGCCAAGGGCTACATTCGCTTTGTACTGAAGGAGCGCATGGGCGTCCGCCACGTCCCGGACCTCGCCTTCCTCGCAGATCGCTCCGGCCGCTTCCAGGCGCGCATTGACGAGCTGATGACCCGCTCCCGCAAGCGGCAAAAGACACCGGTGGAGTCGTAGCGAATGGACCGTACGCATCTCACGCCGGCCCAATCCGTGCACGAGTCCGCGGCCGAACCCGTGCCTCTGCATCCCATGCAGGAGATTCTCCGCGTTCTCAGCCAGGGCGAGCGGTTCCTTGTCTGCTCGCACTCTCGCCCGGATGGCGATGCCGTTGGCAGTGTTCTCGCCATGGGCATGCTTCTTCGGGCCATGGGCAAGCGCGCGGATCTGGTCACAGCCGATCGCATTCCCGCCGTCTACCGCAGCCTGCCCCAGTCCGACTCCATCCGCACCGCGCTGCGCGTGCATGGGCCTTATGACGCCGCCATCCTGCTGGAGTGCGATAGCCTGGAGCGCACCCGCCTCCGCGGCCTCGAAGACTTCCTCATCATCAACATTGACCACCACACCACTGGCCACGCCTGGGGCCATATCAACTGGATTGACCGCAATGCGGCCAGCGTGGGCGAGCTGGTCCATCGCCTCATCCAGGCCGCCGGTTTCCCGGTCACGCCGCAGATGGCCACCTGCCTGTACACCACCGTGCTCACGGATACCGGCGGCTTCTGCTATGGCTCCACCCGTGCCTCCACCTTCGCTCTCGCGCAGAGTCTGGTCGAGGCCGGCGCAGATCCCCTCCGCATCGCGCAGGAAATCTACTTCTCCACTCCCATCTCCAAGCTCCAGCTGCTCGGCGCCGCGCTCGGCAGCCTGCACCGCGAAGATCACCTCGCCTGGCTCTGGATTCATCACCAGGACATGGTGAGCACCGACGCCGCGGAAGAGGACTGCGAGGGCATCGTGAATTACGCGCTCTCCATTCAGGGCGTGGAGGCCGCCGTCTTTCTGCGCGAGCTGCCGGAAGGGCGCATTCGCCTCAGCCTCCGCAGCAAGGGACGCGTGAATGTGGCTGCCATTGCAGAACGGCTCGGCGGCGGCGGACATGAGAACGCCTCCGGCTGCACGCTGGAAGGGCCGCTGCCCCGCGCCATCGAAGAAATTCTGGCCGAATTGCGCCCCAGCGTAGCAGGATTCAACTCCAACAACGGAACCGGCTCCGGCTGAATCTGTTAGCCTTGTCCCTGTCTTAGCACGGCAGGAAGTGGACCTTGCGCCCTGTGGCCAAGCGTTCACCATCAACCGGCCACGCGGAGCACAACCGCTCCAGTCACACGGCCGGATGGGACAATCGGGCGCTCCGTGCGCACCGCTTGCCCGCTGGAGAACCGCTGGAAGTGGAGACTGCTCTGGGACCATCGACTTCGGACTCGCCTGCGCCGCGGCGCAAACGGCTACCCAACTGGGCCACCGTGCGTGAGGCGTCTGTCTTTCTCTTCTTTGCCCTCTACTTCGTCCTTTACGGAGTCACGCCCATGCTGGGTGGGGACGGCCTGGGCTTGGTCGGTGCTGACGAGCCGCGCTACGCGCAAATTGCACACGAGATGCTGGCCCGCTTTGACTCCGCCCACACCCTCAAGGGCCGGCTCAGCGCCTGCGTCACCCCTTATCTTTACGGTCACCCCTGGCTGGAGAAGCCAGCCCTCTACTATTGGCGCGCCATGTTCGTCTTCCAGGAGTTCGGCGTGCACGACTGGAGCGCCCGCCTGCCCTCGGTCAGCTTCGCCTTCATCATGGCCGCGCTCATTTACTTCCACATGCGACGATTCCGGCGCGGAGGCCATCTGGACGCCGCGCTCATCACCGTCGCCTGCGCCGGAATTATCGGCTTTGCCCGCGGCGCGTCCACTGACATGCAGCTGGCCGCGCCCCTGTGCATCGGGCTGCTCGGCTGGTACGCCTGGTATGAGACCGACTCCAAATTCTGGCTCTTTGACATCTACTTCTTCACCGGCGTCGCCACGCTGGCCAAGGGACCCGTAGCGCCCTTCCTGGCCCTGCTCATCGTCATGGCCTTCGCCTTCCTGCGCCGGGAGTGGTCCATCATCCGCCGCTCCTTCTGGTGGCCGGGCGTGCTGCTGTATTTCGCCATCGTGCTGCCCTGGTTCCTCGCCGTCCAGCACCAGAACCCCACCTTCTTCCGCGAGTTCTTCCTCCAGCACAACCTGGAGCGCTTTGCCACCAACCGCTTCCAGCATGAGCAGCCCTATTGGTACTACCTTGTCGTCGTCATCCTGGCTCTCATGCCGTGGACCGTCGTAGCCATCCGCGCCCTGGTGGACGGCATTCAAACCTCCGTGGCCGAGTGGCGCCTTCGCCATTCCAGGCCAGAAAAGCCCAAGCCCAGCCGCCCCGGCGACGCCTTTCCGGAGTTCCTCGTCCTCTGGGCACTCATCCCCATCGTCTTCTTCTCTTTCTCGCAGTCCAAGCTGCCGGGGTACATCCTGCCCTCCATTCCACCCATCACCATCCTCACCGGCGATTACCTCTACCGCAGCCGCCAGCGTGGCCTCAACCGCTGGATCCTGCTGGGTCACGCCGTGCTCTGCGGCGTCATGACCATGTTTGTCCTGCTGCTGCCCTGGTTTGTGGGCCACGGGGCCAAGATGCCCCCAGGCCACGCCGCCGTCGCAGCGCTGCTGGCCTCCACCGGGGCCGCGCTGCTGATCGTCATCGTCGTTCACGGCTTCGGCGTCGCCCGCCTGCGGCTGGCCACCACCGGCGTGCTCATCGTGCTCATGTTCTTCCTCTACGGCGTGGGCCCCTTCTTCGGCATTCCCGCCGTCGGAGCCACCAAGCGGGTCATTCACCTCATGGACCGCTCGTACTCCGCCCGCCCGCTCGCCGTCCAGCTTGCCCGCCAGTTTCCTGACGTAAGCACCGTCGCCGTCTTCCGCGTCCGGCGAGACATGGAGTACGGCCTCGCCTTTTACCGCAATCATGCCGTCGTCAATTATGAGGACTCTGGCGTTCCCGCCGAAGAGCATCTGCTGGTGGCCCGCGTGCTCGGCCGCGGAGGCAAGGATCTCCACACCGCGGCGGTGCTCGAAGAGTATTTGGAAGGCCGCCAGTATCAGGAATTGTTCGCCTGGCCGGAGCAGGGATTGGAAGTCTATCTGGTCGGGAAAAAGTAATCCAGAAACGTTAGTTGCAAAGACAAGCAGCACCGTAACTTGCAGTTCGGCCCAACTCGTGGCACAGTGACCCAAAGGCTCTGCCGGACCGCTTCCCTTGGGCAGGCCCCAGTTTTGCCCCGCAGTTGCGGGGCGCGGCAACCGGCCTGCACCGGCAGAGGAGATATGGCGTCCAGCTCATCCCTCGAGATCCTCGACCTGCGGCACTTCGGCGCGCCCATGCTGCGCCCGTTGCTGGAGGCTGAGAGTGAGATGTGGATGCAGCGC
>DATKTQ010000137.1:0-7648 GCA_035531055.1 Occallatibacter sp.
CATCCAGTACGGACGAGGCGGCCCAATTCGCTATGAGTTGAGCGCCCTGAAGGCCTTCCGGGAGACCCACACAATTCATGGAGGGTCCAAACTGTGACAGATTTAGATTCTGCTGTCGCCGATCTCCAGTCTCGCTGGCACTCCCTCTGCGATCTTGACCGGGCACGGGCAGTTCAATCCATCCAGCAGTCCGGCATGAGCCTCAAGGACCTCGCGCCGCAGCTGAACTGCTCCCCATCGCTCTTGTCTCATCTCCCGCGGGCTGCACAGGATCACAGCCGAAAAAGAGTGTTCTGGACTGTGCTGCACAGTTTCACAGCCGATAATCCCACTCATCGCGATGGGGCCGCGATGAATGGGGCACCCGCTGGCAGCCGTGCGCCTTCAGATTGTTTGTGGCGGGATGATGGCATGGGTTTTTTCTCCACGATTCCATTGTGCGACGGAGTGGGGGAATTGCCGGCAAAGTGCGGCGGGGCATTGGTCGGGTGGAATGAAGGGGTTAGAGGAAATGTGGGCGGCGGAGGGGTTGACAGCCGATAGCCCACTCCTCGCGATGGGGCCGCGATGAATGGGGCACGCGGCCGCAAGCGAAGAAGCGCGGGCCCTACAAGAAGAATCTGGCGAATCAATCCAAGGCGTGAGAGCATGGCTGGCATGGAGGAGTGATGGCAAAGAAAACCACTACGCTCACAGTCAAGAAAGCGAAGCGCGGCCAGGACAAACGCATGACTAGCGGTTCTGGCTGGAAACTCGTGTCAGCCAACGGAACTAGGTTTACCGGAACTCTTATCAAGACTATCAACCTGGACAATTGGCGGATCGCTATTTTCAACGTCCCAAAGTGACAGAATTTCAGACTGACCCACTACCCAAAATGGGCGGGGATTTTTTGGGGGGTCCTTCGATTCCCCGGTCCCAGATGCGGGACCGGGGGCACCCGGCTTTCCCAGGTCCCCGTTTTTCGCTTTCGCTCGAAAGCTGGACCCGGGTCACCCGTGATCATCGCTCTGATGGATAAATGCGATGTTGTGGGTCCCAAAAAATGATTTGATATGCGCCTTCTGAGAAAACACCCCAAACCCGCTCAACACCTGTGACTCGAAGCGTCCAAAGCTCCAATTGATCTGGCATGTTTGCCTTCATCCATTTGCGCGCATGTTCACATCGCAATTCATGCACAGGAATTGAGTGATTGTGCTTCTTAGCGGTAACGAAGATATCGTTCCAAGTCATCGTTTCAAGGTTCGATAGGCGCTCACGTAGGCGACTTAGCTCCTCTGCCGTCAATTGGTGAAAGCTATATGGATCCACCATTTGGATTTTTTTGATTCGCCAGGAGGCTTTCAGATGGAAATAATCTACTTTTGCGGCTTCCCTCGGTTCCCTTGCTTCCCTGATTTCAAGAACAGATCTGGGCAACTTCCGGTCTCGAATTGCAATTTCGGTCTTCGGGCGATTCCCCTTGTACTTCGCCATTAGACAAGGCTACCGTAATACTCCAGCATCGCGGATTTTGTTATTTCGTTGCAGCCAAAATCGCCCGGTGCAAGTCCCTTCCGGGCGTCCATCCAAGGACGCTCCCGATGGGTTAGCTGGCTCAGATAAAAACCCGTCTTTGGGCCATAGAATTTCAGAATTGCATCTACGGTCTGCTTCTCGTTAGGATTCAGACCATCCTTGTTCCCGAAGCGCGGCTCGGCGATCTTATATTGGCCCTGATATGCCTTGAAAACTTCGCGCACCACTGGACCGTTAGCCCAGGCTTCAACCGTGGACGAGAAGAGAGGGCGCTTATCCCACACAAGGGACCACGCCTGCGCGTAGTACAGAAGCTTCTGGAGCTTCATGGCGTCTACATTGCGCACTTTGGAAATAATGTATGCAGCAACGTCATGCACTTTCGCCATCGCTTCGCCCCTCCGAGGTAATTCTACCATCGAGGAGCCTCAATTTTGCACAGATTCTAGAGCAAGATGTGGATATTTGGCGCATATCTAAGGGAAGAATGTGATAGAGCGGTGCGGATTGTTGGTCTCTCTTTAGCCGGGTGTCAGGTGCCCCAGAGCATGGCCTTCGGCTGCGTTCAGGGCAGGCTCTGGGGCACCCGAGGGTTGGATGGGGCTTGGATGGCTGGGTTTGGTGCGTTGTGATTGAATAGTAGGGATGGGTATAGGGAAGAGGTCGACGGTGCGGGGGCGGCGGATTGCGGCTTGGCGGAAGGTGCGCGAGCTGCGGATGGTGGCGAGTGCGCTGGCGTCGACGGGGCATCCGGTGTTGGCGCAGATTGTGCCGATGCGGTTCTGCAACCTGAGCTGCGCGTATTGCAATGAATATGACAAGGTGAGCGAGCCGGTTCCGCTGGAGGAGATGTACCGGCGGGTGGACGCGCTGGGGCGGCTGGGTACGGCGATGATTGGGATTAGCGGCGGGGAGCCGCTGACGCATCCGCAACTGGACGAGATTCTAGTGCGGATGCGGCGGACGGGCGCGATTGCGGGGATGATTACGAACGGGTATCTGCTGAACGTGGAGCGGATTGAGCGGCTGAACCGTGCGGGCCTGGACCACATGCAGATCTCGATTGATAACGTGGAGCCGGACGAAATTTCCAAGAAGAGCCTGAAGGTGCTGGACAAGAAGCTGCAGATGCTGGCCGAGCACGCCGAGTTTCACGTGAACATTAATTCGGTGGTGGGCGGGGGGTTCAAGAACCCGGAGGATGCGCTGGTGATTGGGCGGCGGGCGCTGGCGCTGGGGTTTGAGTCGACGATTGGGATTATCCACGACGGGAGCGGGCAACTGAAGCCGCTGCAGCCGGAGGAGGCCCGGGTCTACTTTGAGATGACGAACCGGAAGAAGACCAACTACGCGCAGTTTGACAAGTTTCAGGCGGCGATTGCCGAGGGGCGGCCGAACGATTGGCGCTGCCGGGCGGGGGCGCGGTACTTGTATATCTGCGAGGACGGGCTGGTGCATTATTGCAGCCAGCAGCGGGGGTATCCGGGGGTTCCGCTGGCGGAGTATACGACGCGGGACGTGAAGCGGGAGTTCAAGACGGGAAAGAGCTGCGCGCCGCACTGCACGATTGGTTGCGTGCACCGGATCAGCTACATTGACCACTGGAGAGCGCCGCAGAAGCGGATTGTGTTTCCGGGGATGCAGACGCCGGTGGGGGCGACGGGCGAGGAGCCGGAGCTGGTGCAGATTCAGCCGGCGGACTGAGGCGGGGCGGGAAAAGGCGACGGCGCGGGCCGGAAGATTGAGAAAAGGCAACGGCACATCCTGATCGGATGTGCCGTTTTTCATTGCGTGGTTTAGCGGCGGGGGTGTTTTGCGGTGCGGGTGGCCTGGACCGGGCGGGAGATGGCGAGTGCGCGGTCGATGTCGCGGAAGAGGTCCTGGTCAGGGTTCTGGACGAAGCTGTAGGGGGCGGAGGGGTTGTTGGTGACGATGAAGATGGAGGGGGTGAGGTGGATTCCGATGGCGTTGCCGAGGGCTTTGTCGGCCTCGATTTTGGCGGCGAGCTTGCCCTCGGGGTCGATGGCGAAGGGCAGGGCGATGCCATGCTGCTGGGCGAATTTCTGGGTGAACTCGATGAGCATGTTGGTGTTGTAAATGGAGGACTGGTTGGCGAAGACCTGGTTGCGGTAGTCGTCGCCGAGGGTCTTGCTTTTGAGGTCGAACCAGCGGGCGCGGATGGCGGCGTTGCGGCTCCAGTTGTGGTAGGGGATGAGGAAGTCGTGGCGCAGCCAGGGGATGTGGTACTGGGCGACGGCCTTCTGGAGTAGGGGGTTGGCGTGGGCGCAGGCGGGGCACTGCAGGTCATCGAACTCGACGATGGCGACGCGTGCGCCGGGGGGCGGACGGAGGGCTGGGTTGTCCTGGAACAGGGCTGCCTGTGCGGGGGCGTGGGCGGCGAGGCCAAGGGCAAGTAGGCCCAGCGCGAGCCAGTGCACGCGGGCGCGACGGAAGCGATGGCGGAGAGAAGAGGAAGTGTCGGTCATTTGTAACCTGTGGTGGTTTTAGACAGCGTTTCGACGTGCGAAAGAACAGGACCGGAAAACTGTCCTGTCAGGGGCGCGTGGAGGCATGCGTGCGGGTTTGCTCGAGGGCCTCGTCAATGATTTGAAAGAGCCCGCTACGGTCGACGACCTCAATGTAGGGAGCGGCGCCGTTGCTGGAGTTGGTGACGACCCAGATGGTGGGCGTGTGCTCGATGCCGATGCGCTGGCCGAGGGCGTAGTCTGCCTTGACGAGGGAGGCGAAGCGGCCCTGGGGATCGATGGCGAAGGGGAGGGCGATGCCGTGCTGCTGGGCGAATTTCTGGGTGAAGTCGCGGAGGTTGTTGGGGTCGATGATGGAGGTCTGGTTGGCGAAGACCTGGTCGCGGTACTCATCGCCGATTTTCTTGCTGTGGGTATCAAACCAGCGAGCGTTGACGGCGGCCTGGAAGCTCCAGCGGTGGAAGGGGAGCGGGAAGTCGTGGCGGACCCAGGGGATGTGGTATTTCTGCGCGGCGTCGCGGAGCAGGGGGTTGGCGTGGGCGCAGTCGGGGCACTCCATGTCCTCGAATTCGACGATGGCGACGCGAGCGCCGGCGGGCGGCTTGAGGGCGGCGGGGTCGTGAACGGGGGTGGTGGGCGGCGCGCCGAACTGGGCGCGTGCGGCGGGAAGGCCGACGAGGACGGCCGCGGCCAGGGCGATGACCGGAAGGAGCCGGCGCCGAGCGGGGATTGGCAGGGCGAAAGAACGTTGCATGCGGGTTGGACCCCTCCCTCCTACAGATTGTAACGGCTGAGGAGCGCAGAAGTTGCGGGGAAGGGGCTGGGAATGCGTGGTCACGCGCGCCGGAAGAGAAAAGTGCGGGCCAGGTGGCGGAGGGCCAGCAGGCAGAGGGCGGCGGCCAGCAGCAACAGGGCGGTGGCGAGATAGCCGGAGAGGAACATGACAAAGGAGCTGAAATCGGGCTGCGCCTGGAGGAAGCCGAGGCGGTCTTTGGCGAACATGCTGGGCAGGTACATGTAAAGCCAGAGGTTGCCGAGCAGCTGAGAGTACCAGTGGGAGTTGCTGGGAAGGCCGACGCCGAGGGGAATGCCGAAGAAAAGGAGGTTGGCCACCTCGATGGGCAGCGCGGCGATGAGCGCGAATTTGAGAGCGCGGCCCACGATGGATTCCCATGATACGGCAGGCGGGGCGGGGTTGCGCGGAGTTATTCGCGGTCGCGCTTGCGGGCGGCCATCCACTGACGCCATTTGTAGTCAGCGTAGAAAGAGACGACGAAGACCAGGGCGACGAGGACGGCGAGGATGACGAGGGGCAGACGCATGACGGTTACAAGGATCGCACAGTACGGGCAAGTGCGAACCCACCCACGCGGCGAAAGCACCGCAAGGGTGGAGCACCTGATGGAGCAGGCTGGATTTTACCGGCCGATGACGAGGACGGTGAAGCTGCCGGGAATCATGGCCGGGCGGGGGTGGGGTTCTGTCGCCGTGGGGTTGGGGCGCGGGCCGAACTCGGCGGTGACGGTGTAGATGCGGTCAGTGGCGGCGTCATAGCCGAGGGTGCGTGCGCCGCGCATGGTGGGCAGGGTCTGAATGGTTTTGTAGGCGGGAGTGGAGGCGTCAATGACGGAGAGGACGCCCTCGCCGCAGGAGACGAGGATGAGCTTGTGTTTGGCGCTCCAGCGGACGGCGTCGGGGCCGTCGCCGATGGCGGGGTTGGCGAGGAGCTTGCCGGTGCGGGAGTCGAGGACGGACATCTTTTTGCCTTCGCAGACGGGGAAGAGGCGATGGCCGGGGACGTCAAAGGCGAGTCCGGAGGGGGAGTCGCAGCCGGCGGGCCAGGTGGCGGTGAGCTTGAGGGTGTGGGCGTCGAGGCGGACGACTTCGCTCTTGTCCTCGATGTTGTCATAGACGGTGCCGCGGCCGTCGACCTGGGGGAACTCGGGCTTGCCGGGGAGTTCGATGGTGGCGACGACTTTGCGTTCAGCGGCGGAGATGACGGTGACGTTGTGGCTGCGGCCGTTGAAGGCCCAGACGGTTTGGGTGGCCGGCTCAAAGATGATGCCGTCGGGGTTGGTGCCGGCGGGGATGGTGGCGAGTTTGGCGAGGGTGTGGCGGTCGAACTCGACGACGGCATTGCCGCCGCCGTCGGAGACCCAGCCGTATTTTCCGGCGGTGTCAAAGGCGACGCCGTGGGTGCCGCGGAGTCCGCTGATGGTGCCAATGAGCTTGCCGGAGTCGGAGTTGAGGACGTCCACGTGGTCGCCGCGAGTGATGTAGACGCGATGGGCGGCGGAGTCGACGTGGAGGTAGTCCCACCAGCCGGGGTCGGCGAGCTTCCAGGTATGCAGAATGTGATAAGGCTGCTGCGCGGCGGTGGCCCCGGACTGCGCGACGGCGGGGCGGGCGGCAGAGAGGCCGCAAAGGAGGGTGGCGGCGAGAAGCGACTGTGCCAGAAGGCGAAGGCTGCGCTGGATATGCATGGGAGACTCCCCGTAGGGCTCGGCGCGGGGTGCGATTCGGCCGGCGTGAGCATTGTGCCACATGGGGATTAATTCAAGCTGAAGGCGGGGGGGAATCCGCGGGCGGGGCGGCGAGCGGCAGGCGGACGGTAACGGTGGTGCCGACGCCGGGCTGGCTGGCGATGGCGACGGTGCCGGAGGCTTTTTCAACGATGGCGCGGCAGATGGCGAGGCCGAGTCCTGCGCCGCCGGTGGAGCGGGTGCGAGAAGGGTCGCCGCGATAAAAACGGTCAAAGACGTGGGGCAGGACGTCTGGGGAGATGCCTTCGCCGTGGTCTTCGACGGTGAGGAGGGCGGAGCCGGATTCGACGGAGAGGCGGAGCAGGACGGAGGCGTCGGCGGGGCTGTGCTGGAGGGCGTTGAGCAACAGGTTGGAGGCGAGCAGGAGGGCGTCCTCTGCCGGGAGTGGCACAAGGCAGGGGGCTTGCGGGGCGTGGAGATTGACGCGGACGCGGCGGAGTTCGGCAACGGTGGCGAGGTCGGAGACGGTTTGCCGGAGACTGGCGGCGAGGTCACATGCGGCGGGCGTGGTGGCGGCGGAAGCGGTGGCTATGCCTCCTTCGACGCGAGCCAGGGTGAGCATTTTTGCGACGAGGTCTTCGAGCCGGGCGGTGTCTGCGAGGGCGCGGTCGAGGCCGGCCTCGTACTCAGCCGGGGAGCGCGGCTTGAGGGCGACGAGCTGGAGGGAGGACTTGACGACGGCGACGGCGGTTTTGAGTTCATGGGCCGCGTCTGAGACGAAGGTGCGCTGCTGCACGAAGGCCTTCTCCAGGCCGGCGAGCACGCTCTCCATGGCGTGCGTGAGGGGCGCAAGCTCGCGCGTGGTGCGGGCGCTGGCGGGCGGATCGAACTGCCAGGAATCGACCGAAACACGGGAGGCGAGTGCGGCGAGCTGGCGCAGGGGCAGCAGGCCGCGATGGAGCAGCCAGGCGATGAGCGGGCCGGTGACGAGGAGGAGGATGAGGCTGCCGGCGGCGTAGAACTCGACGGCGCGGCGGATGGCGCGCCGGACGTGGGAGGTGGGCGCACCATAAAGGACGGTGACGTGGCGGAGGGTGCCGCCGCCGGGCTCGCCGGGATCGACGATGCGCGAGCCGTGCTCGCGGAGGAGACGGAAAT
>DATKTQ010000138.1:0-3913 GCA_035531055.1 Occallatibacter sp.
TGGCAAAAGGCGATGCGGGGGTCAGAGAGTTCGCCCTCCAGCATGGCGCCAATCTCCTCCCGCAGCGTTTCCGCAACCCGATCCTGATGGTGCTTTCGTCCTCTGTGCTCCGGCATTCCCCTGTTTTACCTCCCCAGGTAAACTCCTCAGCATAGCAGAGGCACCATGAGGAATCCGCGGGTGGATCAGGATTCCAGATAGTCCCAGAAGGCGTCGGCAAGCTCCGCACCGAGCTCGTTGGACATGCGGCGGGCGGCTCGCTCCACCTCTTCGATGAGACCGTGGAGGTAACTGCGCGAGGGAGAAATGGCCACGATGCCGAGGGTTGCCGACTGCCAGGTGACGGCCTCGTCCAACTCCGCGACGGAGATGTTGAAGCCCTGGCGGAGCTGGTCCTTCATGGAGCGGACGACCTGGCGGCGGTCCTTGAGCGACTGCGCGTGCTCAATGCGGAGCTCGAGGGTGAGGAGTGCGACGGGCATGGCGCGGCTGCCGGAGGTGCGCGGGCAGATGGTCCATTCTATGACGGATTTTGCGCGGGACGGCTAAGGCAGAAGGGCGAAAGCGACGACGGTTTCGCCGGAGGGGCCGACTTGCTGGAGGAGGCGCTGCTCAAGCTGGTGGGGCACGGGCATCTCGCAGGCGGCAATTTCGTCGTCTGTGGCCTCGATGAAGCAGAGATCGCAGCAGCCGATGGGCCCTTCGGGCTCCGGGCGGGTGGGCGGGCCGAAGACACGGCAGGTCATGGGCCGCCAGGCGTAGACGTCGCAGAGGCCGGTGGCGGGGTCGAGCGCGGGGCAGGGCGCGTCGTTGGCGAAGTCGTCAAAGCGGGCCTGGTCTTCGAGGGACTGGCCGAGGATTCCGGTTTGCGGGTCGCCGGGGAAGTTGGGTCCGTGCTTGGCGAGCCAGGCGCGGGCGCGGGACTCGAGGTCGGCGGCGAGGGCGGGCTGGTCACGGCCGAGCGTGGCCATGCCTTCGCGGAGGCGCGCAACGTCCAGCGCGTGGATGGAAAAGGCTCCGTGGCAGCACTGGGTGCAGCCGGGACGGCAGGCAAGCTGCGAACCTGCGCGATGGACGACGTCGGCAAGGGCCGCATCGACAATCTGCACGAGTTCGTGGTCACCGGCGGGCAGAACCATGGGTGCAAGGATAGCGGATGGCGGCGGCGGAAAGGCCGGCCGCTTTTACCCGATCTCCTGGTTCCAGTTTTCGAGGGTCTTTTTGAACTCCATCATGAATTTGCCGCTGTCGGCTCCGTCGATGATGCGGTGGTCGAAGCCGAGGCAGAAGTACTGCACGGAGCGGATGGCGATGGAGTCATTGCCTTCGGCGTCAGTGAGCACGACGGGCTCCTTGCGCAGGCCGCCGATGGCGAGGATGGCCGCTTCGGGCTGATTGAGGATGGGCGTGCCGAACTCGCCGCCGAAGACGCCGGCGTTGGTGAGGGTGAAAGTGGAGCCCTCGACCTCGGTGGGCAGGAGCTTTTTGTTGCGGGCGCGGGCGGCCAGGTCCTGCACGGCGCGGGCGAGCTGGACGAAGCTCTGCCGCTCGGCCTGGCGGATGACGGGCACGATGAGGCCCCAGTCGAGCGCGACGGCAATCCCGAGGTTGACGTTGGCGTGGTAGTGGATGGAGGCATCGACCAGCGACGAGTTGAGGATGGGGAAATGGCGCAGGGCCTGGACGACGGCCGCGGCGATGAAGGGCATGTAGGTGAGCTTGATGCCGTGGCGCTGCTCGAAGGCGGCGCGGTGAAGCGCGCGGAGGTGCGCGATGCGGGTCATGTCCACCTTGTAGACGCTGTGGACATGGGGGCTGATGCGCTTGCTCTCCAGCATGCGCTGGGCAATGATGGCGCGCATTTTTGACATGGGCACGACCTGGCCGGGGAGGTCAGAGGGCGGTGCCTGCGTTGCGGGCTGCGGCACGGACTGCGGCGCGGCGGCCTGGGCGCGGGCTTCGGCGGGCTGGGTGAGGTGGCGCAGGATGTCGTCCTTGGTGATGCGGCCGTCGGAGCCGGTACCGGGGACGTGGGCGAGGTCCACCTTGTGCTCAGCGGCGATACGGCGCACCAGCGGCGAGGAGCGCAGCTTGCGGCCCGACTCCTGCGGCACCTGCGGTGGGGCCATCTGCGCCTGCGACGGCACCTGCGGTGCGGCCGACTGCGCCTGCGGCGCGGCAGCAGGAGCGGAATCGGTTACAGCTCCGCCGATGACGGCGACTATCGTGTTGACCTCAACGGTGGCGCCCTCTGGAGCGAGGATCTGGCTGAGCACGCCGGCGATGGGAGCGGGAATTTCGGCATCCACTTTGTCGGTGGAGATTTCAAAGAGGGGCTCGTCCTTAAGGACCGTGTCGCCGGCCTGCTTGAGCCATTTGGTGATGGTGCCCTCAAAGATGGATTCGCCCATTTGGGGCATGACGACGTCGGTTGGCATGGATCGTTCTCTCCGCGATGCGGGAGTGCGAGGGCGCGCCCGGCATCACGCCGGATTATAAATCGCGGTGCTGCGCGGCCCGGGGAATGATTGCGGGATTCAGGCGCGGACGGGACGTTCGGGATCGCCGTGGAGGCGTTCGAGCTCGGATGGGACCTGGAGCGGCGTGTCCTGTGCTGGAAATTGCGCGGGAAATTGTACGGGCGGCGGAGGCGCGGCAGGGGCTGAGGCGGCCTGGGCGCGGAGGGCTTCGAGGCTTTCAACGGCGAGCACCTGCTGGCCGAAGACCTGGCCGAATTGGCGGGCGGCCTGATGGGCGACGACTTCGAGCGGGGGAAGCGCGGGCGGGTTGTCCGCGATGCGAGCCAACTCGGCGGCGAGGCTGGTGACGGCCTTGTCTGTGATGCCGCATGGATGGATGAGCTGGAAGTCGCCGAGGTCGGTGGTGAGGTTGAAGGCAAAGCCGTGGGAGGTGATGCCGCGGGAGACATGGATGCCGATGGCGGCGATTTTTCTGGGCGTTTCGGACGGATTCTGTGGCTCGTCGAGACCGCACCAGACGCCGGTGAGGCCGGGGATGCGGCTGGCGCGGAGGCCGTGGACGCCGCAGAGGCGGATGAGGGCCTCTTCTATTTGGCGGACGAAGTCGACGGGGCCGAGACGGCTGCCTTGCGTCAGCCCCAACGACGAAGACCTGTCGTTGGGGGCCCCGGTCCAATCTTTTTTGAGGCTGCGGAGGTCGAAGATGGGGTAGCCGATGAGCTGGCCGGGGCCGTGGTAGGTGACGTCGCCGCCGCGGTTGATGTGGTGCAGCGTGATGCCGCGGCTGGCGAGCAGGTCATCGCTGGCGAGGACGTTGGAGCGGTGGGCGTTGCGGCCGAGGGTGAGGACGGGCGGATGCTCGAGGAGCAGGAGCACGTTGTCGACGCGGCCTTCGAGGCGGAGGGCGACGATTTCAGCCTGGAGGCGGAGGGCTTCGTCATAGGGGACGCGGCCGAGATAGAGGTACTGGATCATGCGCTCGCTTTGATTGTAGAGCGGGCGCGAGGGCGGGGAGTTCGGCAGAGCGGAAACGCGGTAGAATGGAGGTGGCAGGAGGACCGGGCGGTCGCTGCCGGATTGCTTGCTTAGGCGCGCAATTCGGGGGAGGAAAGTCCGAACTCCGCAGGGCAGTGTGCCGGATAACGTCCGGGACGCGGGCTTGAAGGCCCGTGGACGGCAAGTGCCACAGAAAACAAACCGCCTCGGCTACCCCTTTTTAGAAGGGCGATCCTGGGCCGGTTCGCCTGAATTGGATGAGGCGACCAGGCCCGGTGCCGAGGTAAGGGTGAAAAGGTGCGGTAAGAGCGCACCGCTCCGACGGTAACGGCGGAGGCAGGGTAAACCCCACACGGAGCAAGACCAAATAGGGAGGGAAGCTGCGGCCAAGAGTCAGGCGGCGGCTGCGCATCGGCCCGATGCGGCAAGGCGGCTCA
>DATKTQ010000139.1:0-5899 GCA_035531055.1 Occallatibacter sp.
TGCAGAGCCGGAATTCGCAGTACGGCGTACCAGCCGCCCTCCACCTTCAGCCGTTCCACCGCCTGCTGCCCGCGGAGCTGCCGGTCCAGTTCCGCCAGGTTCGCCCGCACTCGTGCACGAATCTGCCTCTGGATGCCTTCCCGCTCTGCCAGCCACTTGCCCATCGCCCATTGCACCGGCGCATTCATCGAGAGGAACGTGTCCGCAATCACCTCCAGCCGATCCAGCGCCTCCACGCGCCGCGGACCCGCGGCCACAATCCATGCAGCCTTCATCTGTGGCAGCCCGCAAATCTTGCTGAGCCCGCTCACCACAAACACCGGCACGTCCTCCAGCCCCGCCGCAAAGCTCGCCGCCTCGCCCTCTATGCCGTAGTCCAGAAACACCTCGTCCACAATCAGTGACAAGTCATTCTGCCGGCACAGCCGCGCCAGCTCCTTCGCCTCCCACGGCTTGGTCCAGTGCCCGGTCGGGTTATTTGGATGCACCAGGACGATGGCCCGCGTCTTCTCCGTGATTACGCGATGAAATCCCTCCGGATCCATCTGCCATCCGTAGTCGTACACCAGCGGTGCCGCCTTCAGGCGCACGTCATCCAGCCCAGCCAGAAAATCAAACAACGGATAGCCCGGCTGCGGAACCAGCACCTCGCTGCCCGTGTCGCAGAGCAGCCGAAACAGATAGCTGTAGGCCTCGCTGGTACTCGTCGTCAGCACCACTTGCTCCGGCTCCACCGCCGCACCGTGATCCGCGTAATAGGCGCAGACCGCCTCCCGCGCCGCCAGCAGGCCTCTGGGCTGCGGGTCGTAGTCCAGCGCGCGATTGTCGCCCATTGCCGCCAGCATTCCCGCGTCGTAGGAAAAGCCGCAGCGCGTCGGGTTGGACGCCGTCAGGTCCGCCACCGGAAGTTCGGCCTGCACGCGCAGCCGGTGCGCACGCGCCAGCGCGCTCTCCTCGGTATTCCAGTTGGTTCTCTCTGAAAACCGCATATCCGCTCGCAGCAGCAGTGGCTGCCAGGCCCGCCTCCCCAGTCTCATGAGGCACAATGGAAGCGGGCGTCCTCCTCACAATACATGGGCGGCCCTTTGGAGGCACCTTGGCCCTGCGCGCCGTCATCTTCGACTACGGAATGGTCCTTACCGGCCAGCCCGACAAAGAGGCACACGACGCCATGGTGCGCCTTACCGGCCTATCGACTGAACGCTTTGAGAGCTTCTACTGGGCAGACCGGCTGGCCTACGACGCGGGAACCCTCAACAGCACCACCTTCTGGCAGAGCTTCCTTCGGGATGCCGGTCTGGAAGTCTCAGCCGACAAAGTCGAAGAACTCCACCGGCTCGACGCCTGCATGTGGACCACCACCGATCCCGACATGCTCGCCTGGCAGCTCCAACTCAAACAGCACGGAATCCGCACCGCCATCCTCTCCAACATGGGGGACGGCATCCACCAGAGCATGGAGCGCAAATTCGACTGGCTGCCCCGCTTTGACGTCCTCGTCTGGAGCTATCAGCTCGGCATGATCAAGCCCAAACCGGAAATCTATCTCCACACCCTCGAGCGCCTTGGCACCCGTCCTGACGAGACACTCTTCCTGGACGACCGGCTGGAGAACGTCGAAGCCGCCCGCGCGCTCGGCCTCGTGGCTCTGCAGTTCTCCACCGTTCCTCAACTCCGCGCGGACCTCATCGCCGCCGGCCTCGACAGCCAGCTTCCAGTCCCTGCGTGAGTTGCTCGTCAGCCGGGAAAAGCAGAACCCTCCCCCGATGCTTTACACTTGCTAGCCGATGGTTGCCTGCGGTCTGCGCAATCGATTGTTCGGCCGCCGGTACTCACGGAATCAAGTTCTGCGGACAGCTTCCGACAATGGCGGGGGCTTTCTACCGAACCGGCAGGGGGCTGAACATGTACTCTCTTTTCTCGCGCTCAGGAAGATTTCTCACACACACCCGGAGACGTTCAATTTTTGGCGTCGCCGCGCTGGCGCTTGCCGCGTCCTTCGCGGCCGCGCAAGCCATTCCCGTCGTCACCGGTAACGCCCGCGTCGACAAGCTGCTCAGCCAGATGACCCTCCAGGAAAAACTGACCCTGATTCATGGCACGCAGGAAGATCCCGCCGTTTACCAGGGCCAGGCCGGCTATCTTGCCGGAGTTCCGCGCCTCGGCATTCCAGGCCTCCGCTTTGCCGATGGCCCTCCAGGCGTCCTTACCCGCCACCCCTCGCAGGGTGAAACCGCCACCATGGGCGTCGCCGCCACCTTCAGCGTCAAGGACGCCCGCCTCAATGGCGTTGTCATTGGCCGCGAGGATCGCGCCCTCGGCATCGACGTTTCGCTCCAGCCTTTCGTCAACATCGATCGTGATCTCGAATTTGGCCGCGGCTACAACACCTTCGGCGAAGACCCCTTCCTCACCGGCCAAATCGGCGCGGCCGAAATCAAGGGCATTCAGTCCCAGCACGTCATGGCCCAGGTCAAGCACTTTGTCGCCTATGACTCCAACAGCGGCAACATTTTCGTCGACGACCAAACCCTCCACGAGGTCTATGTCGCGCCCTTTGACGCCGCTGTCAAGGCGGGCGTCGCCTCTATCATGTGTTCCTACAACCGCGTCAACGGCACCTTTGCCTGCGGAAACCGCGACACCCTCGTCAAAATCCTCCGCGACCAGATCGCCTTCAAGGGCTTCGTCACCTCCGACTGGGGCGCCGTCCACGCCGTCACCTTCATCAACAACGGCCTGGACATGGAGATGCCCGGCGAACCCAAGCACGGCGCCGTCTTCTCCATTCCGTCTTTCTTTGATTCACTGCCCGTCCCGCCACCCCCGCCGCACCGTGATATCACCACGGCCATTGCCAGCATGTTTGGTGGCCACATCCCCGAGGAACCCGCGCCTGTCAGCGGCGGCGCCGGCGACTTCGGCCTCAAGCTCAATCCTGAAAAGATGCCGCAAGCCCTCAAAGACGGCACGGTCGACGAAGCCACCATCACCCGTGCTGCCGGATATGTGCTCTATGAAATGGATCGCTTCGGCTATCTCGACGGCATGCAAAAGCACTCCGTCACCGCGCAGGACATCGACGCCAACGCCAGAATCATCGAAAAGACCGGCGAAGACGCTGCCGTCCTGCTCAAGAATGACGACCACGCCCTGCCCCTCAAGGCCTCGGACCTCAACGACGTCGTTCTCATCGGCCCCACCGCCGGACAGGTTGACTCGATTGGCATCAACGGCGAGCGCTCCGTCGGTCTGCCCTGGCGCCAGGTGGGCCCGCTCGCGGCCATGAAGGAAGTCTCCGGCAATTCCAACATCCAGTACGCCGTGAACGACGACATGACCGGAACGCCAGTGCCCTCCAACGCCCTCAGCCACGACGGCAAGCCGGGCCTCGAACGCACCGGCTCAGGAACCGCGCAGGTCGATGCGGAACTCAACTTCACCCGCAAAAATGGCAACGCCCTTCCACCCAACGCAACGCCCACCTGGAAGGGCACACTCACCGTGCCTCACGCCGGCGACTACTGGATCTACCTCCAGGCTCTCGGCACCAACGCCACCATCTCCATTGACGGCAAACCGCTGGCCCACACCGGAGCCTTCCAGGGTGGCGTCCATGGTGACATCCTGCAGGCCAATCAGGACAACGCCATCCCCACCACCGACGGCCTCGACAACGTGCGCCGCGCCGTGCAACTAACCGCCGGTGCCCACGCCATCGAAGTCCACACCAGCTTGGACACCTCCGACGCACCCGTCCAGGTGCGCCTCAACTGGTACACCCCGGAACAGCGCACGGCCGACCACGAAGCAGCCAT
This sequence comes from Occallatibacter sp., assembly GCA_035531055.1. Taxonomy (GTDB): domain Bacteria; phylum Acidobacteriota; class Terriglobia; order Terriglobales; family Acidobacteriaceae; genus Telmatobacter. The sequence continues at coordinate 3,819 of DATKTQ010000139.1, forward strand.
CGCCGCCGCCAGGAAGGCCAAGGTCGCCGTCGTCTTCCTCTGGACCCGCCTCGAGCCCGTCTTTGGTCTCCCCGGCGACCAGGACAAGCTGGTTGACGAGATCGCGGCTGTCAACCCCAACACCATCGTCGTCCTCAACACCAGCCAGCCCGTGGCCCTTCCCTGGGTCAACAAGGTCAAGGCTGTCCTCGAGATGTGGTGGCCCGGCGACGAGGGCGGCTGGTCCACGGCAAACCTCCTCCTCGGCAAGGCCAGTCCCGCCGGTCGCCTCCCCGTCACCTGGGGCAAACGCCTCGCAGATTACCCCGCCACCGATCCCAAACATCCTGAGCGCTCCTTCAAGGGCGTCAACGGCAAAACCACCTACTCGGAAGGTGTCAACGTCGGCTACCGCTGGTTCGACAAGGAGAACATCACTCCGCTCTTTGCCTTCGGCCACGGCCTCAGTTACACCACCTTCCAGTACTCCAACCTCATCGTAGAGCCCGCCTCCGACGGTGGCCTCTACGTCCAGGTTACCCTCAAAAACACCGGCGACATGGACGCCGACGAAGTCCCGCAGGTCTACCTTGGCGCACCCAGCCACATTCCTGCTGGCGTGCAATTCCCCGTGCGAGCTCTCGTAGCCTTCCACCGCGTCCACATCCCCGCCGGCGGATTCAAAAGCATCACCATGCACGTCCCCCTGCGCCAGTTGCAGTACTGGTCCACAACGCAACAGAAATGGATCACAGCGACCGGTCCGCGTGTCGTCTACGTCGGCGCTTCCTCGCGCGACTTCCGCCTCCACCAGACCATCGACTAACAAGACGCATCGCCAAAACACGTATGCCGGAGCACCCGCTCCGGCATCGTTGTCTTCTTCAGCAGTATTCTTCGTCAGGACGCCAGGCCCAGTCCCACCAGGTTCGCAGCCACAATAATCAGCAGCATCCCCGCCCACAGAATCCGCACCGGCCGCGACCCCACGCCCTTCCACTCGCCCAGTGCCAGCCCCACCAGCCCGCCGCACAGCACATAGATGCTCATGTGCAGCATCCAGTTCACGTAGCCCAGCCGCGCCGGGATGTTTGCCGCGCCCCAGGCATAAAAGAAGAACTGCAGATACCACATGATGCCGCCCGTCGCGGCCAGTGCTCCATTTCTCATCAGCGTCGGCCGCGGCTGCTTCAGATCCGCGCGCAGAGAGATCCGCTTGAGCGTCGCCAGCCGGAAGAAGCAGTAGGCCAGGTTCACCACTGCGCCGCCGCCCATGATGATCACGTAGCTTGGCAGCGCTGCATACAGCGGATTCACCCCGGACTGCACGGCTGCCGTCGCCATCGGCCCCGCCGCATCAATCGCGAACGACATTCCCGAAGAAAAAATTCCGCACAACACCGCCAGCCCCAACCCCAGCCACAGGTTGAACTCCGCGATTTCCCCCCGCGTCTGCACTTCCTTTTGGTGCCCGGCATAGGACACCACCGCCACTCCCAATAGCGCCACCAGCACCCCAGCCATCGTCAGCTGTCCGCTGTGCGTGGTGAACAGCATCGCCCCCTGCCCGTGCATCAGCGGCGGAACCAGCGTGCCCACCATCAGCGTCACCCCAATCGCTACGCCAATTCCCAGGCTCATGCCCAGGTGCCGCATCGTAAGCCCGTAGCTCACATTGCCCACGCCCCACATCGCGCCGAACAGCGCCACCTTCCACAGCAACCCCGCTCCCATGGCCGCATAGAACCCACGAAAATCGGGCAGCAGCATCAGGCTCACGCCAATCGGCAGCAGGATCCAGGAGAACAGCCCGGCCACGGCCCACGTCGTCTCCCATGACCATTTCCTCACCTTCTCAATGGGCGCATAAAAGGACGCCGCCATGCTCGCCCCGATCACGTGCCAGCCAATGCCCGCAACAATCGACATGATCCCCGCTCCCGTCCCGCGTCCGCCTACTCCAGCGTTCCAGTAAAGGTGTAAGTGCCCGCCTCCAGCCGCAGTCCCTTGCCGCCGCGCGGGCCCGTGCCCTGCGTTACGCCTTGCTCGCCCGCAACACTCTTCAGGCGGAATCGGGCCACTTCCTGCCCGCTGATCCACCC
>DATKTQ010000140.1:0-2984 GCA_035531055.1 Occallatibacter sp.
ACGGCCGGCCAGGAAGTTGTTCTCGATATGATCGAACTGCCGCTCGACATGAGCCGACCGGTTGGCGTCGCCCAGTTCATGCGCCGCGAACTGGAAGCCGTATCGTTCTGCAAAAGCCGCCATCTCCGGCACCGGAACCATCGCGCGACCGGTGCCGCGTAAGACCACAACGTGCGTGTTGTCGATCTCCACGCGCCGGGGTGATCCGCCTAAATACCGCAGTGCTTCGGTCAGGAAGACCTTGCAGTCGAAGCGCGTGAAGGTGGGATAGATCTGGAAGAACAGCATGCGCGAGTAACATAGAACCGCCGACGCGGTCTGCGCCTTGTAGAACTTGCCCCCCACTTCCACCCTGTGCGGTGAAGTGTCGTGCTGAAGCTCGACTCCCGGTTGGAACGGGTAGCGGCCCGCAGCCACGATCGGCGCCTGCCCGATCCCATGGCGGCGACAGAAGGCCGTCAACGCCGAGTACGACAGCGTCGCTCCACTCGCCGCCAACTCCTCCTGCACGCGAACAAGATTGCCCTTGCAGCGCGGCAACAGCTCGATGATCTGCTGCCGGAAGGGCTCGCAGATCTCCGCGCGCTCCAGCGCAGGAACCTCCGTCGTGTTCAGCCGCACCACCTCGCGCACCGACCAGCGGCTCACCTTCAACAACCTCGCGATCGTGCGACTGCTCTGTTTTTGCGCATGCATCTCCAGGATCGCCGCGCGTTGACTCTGACTCAGCATCTTCCCCTCCTTGATGAGAGAAGTTCGTAACTTCTTCAGGGTTCTCGTGCTCGCGGATCTCGCGCATCTCGGCGGTCGCCGTTGGATGTGGGAGCTTGATTGCCAGCCGATTCAACTCTTCGAGCGCAAGACGGATCTGGGACTGCATCTGGGCGCATTGAGGAAGATCCAGTTCCACCGTGGCGCCACGCAGACGGCGGTTGGCGCGACGCACCATCGCGATCACCACTTCCAGATCGCGCGACAACTCGACCATCGCCGGCGCGGCCGGACTCTTCTCGTGCTGCCGCTGCGTCTTCAGGAACAACTGCGGCTCGGCTAGCAGCCGTTGGCGCACCGCCGCTGTGGCGCCGCGCCAGGCCGCATACAACTGACCTGCTTCGCGGCTCCGCAGCCGATGCCGCGCAAAACCCTCCGCCATGCGGCAACAGTCTTCCGCGCCCAACCGCGCCACCGGCACCAGGAACTTCATCGCCACATGGGCTGTGATCGCGCCGCTGCGCACCTGCTGCTGCACCGCCGCGGGCAGCAACTCGACCAGGCCCATCCGCCGCGATACCCAGCTCACGCTGCGATCGAATCGCCGCGCCAACTCCTCCTGGTCATAGCCGAAACGCTCTGACATCTCCGCCAGCAACCAGCCCTCTTCCAGGGCCGTTGCTTGCTCGCCGGCGCGCATCGAGCGGTCCAGAAACAGTGCCTCGGCCTCGCTCAGCGACCAGACCACCGCTTCGACTGTGTCGCGCCCAAGCTGTTCCAGCGCCCTGACCCGCCGGTAGCCGTCGATGAGCAGATAGCGCGCGGGCTGATCCGTGGCGATGACGATGATCGGCGTCTGCTGCCCACTGGCCGCCAGCGATGCCAACAGCCGCTGCTGGCGTTCCGGCCGGTGCGCGCGCAAGTGCTCCAGACGCCGCTCAAGTTGGTGAAATTCCAGTTGCATGGCTTTCGGCCTCGACGCCGCTACCCGGTAAATATGCAACAGGCGGAATCGGGGATTGCGCGCCGGGAGGCCGAAGTCTCGCCGTATCCGCCGTAATTTCAACGCGATACGCGGCTATCTCGGATTGCGTCTCGTGCAGCAGTAGTGCAGCCATAATGCCAATAAAATCAGCGCCTTGCGGCCCGAACTCGGATTGCGCGATGTCCCAGGGTAGTTGGTTCAAAGGAGCGCGAAGACGCAGCGGCGCGGGCGGCCGCGACGAAGTGGGCGGTGACGACGGCGCGGGTGGAGAAGAGCGCCCAGGCTGGGCGGGCGGCGACGAGGGCGGATCAGGCACCATCCGTGCTTGAATCCGACGGCCGGAAAAATAATCCGGATACCGCGCTCGCCACGCCGCCTGCATTTTGCGGCGGCGCTGCTGACGGCAATCCGGCCGACAGCAGGTGTGCTGCCGGCTGCCCACTCGGTTGTCAGGAAGAAACCAATGATGACAGATGCAGCAAGGACGCTTCTGGTGCGATGGCATGATGATCCATCATCCCGGCGCACAGCCAAACGCCTACGTGCAGACCTTGATTACAAGAGGGGTGGATCAGTTTTGCTTAGCAGGCATGGTCCGGTTCCGGAAAGCGCTGAAGCCTCAATGCGGAGGCGTTTGCGCACGATCGCCACCAGGACATAGACCGAGACTGCGATCCAGATCTGCGTTTTCACCGCGTTCTCGCTGGTTCCGTAAAAGGCCTTGATCCGTAGATGCTGCTTGATCCAGCGAAAAAAGAGTTCCACGGCCCACCTCTTCTTGTAGATTTCAGCGATGGCCAGCGGTGGCAGCGCGAAATTGTTGGTCAGGAACTTCAGACGCTTGCCGGTTTCTGGGTCGCAATAAGTGACGCGGCGCAGCGCGTCGGGATACGCAGTGGCCGAACTGCGGGAAGTCAGAATGACCGTATGGTCGCTGCGCAGGCCGGTAGTCCTATCGACCGGGCGCGAATAGCGCCGTTCGAGGAGCACGTTGGCCTTGGTACGCACCACAAAGAAGGCTGACGACAAGGTAAAGCGCTAGAGACGTTGGAAATCGATATAGCCACGATCCATCACGTAGAAGGCACCGGCTTCGATGGCGATTTCGTCGAGGAACAGGATTGCCTTTCCCCAATAACCAAATTCCAGTTGGGGATTTTGATAAGGCTGCTGTTGCATTCTCTAAAGACTTGCCTAGCACTACGGGAAATGGGAAAGTCTTTTACCAGGTCATGCACCTTGCCGTCGGTAATGCGAATGAACGCGGGGATGTTGCCGCGCAGGTCGA
>DATKTQ010000141.1:0-21298 GCA_035531055.1 Occallatibacter sp.
TACTCCATGGCCTGGCGCACCAGCGGCAGTCAGCAGATGGAAGGCGACGCCATGGACGACCTGCTGGCGCAGAAGGCGGCCAATATTGAAACCGCCGGCGACGTGGACTCCACGGCCGTCTCCTGGGACTCGCTCAAGGCCGATTCTGACCAGGTGTACGGCCTTGCCATGGATCTGCTCTTCCATCCCAAATTCAGCGCGGCCAAGCTGCAGCTGGCCAAGCAGCAGGAGGCCACTGGCATCGTCCGCCGCAATGACGATGAAGGCGGCATTGCCTCTCGCGAAGCCGCCAAGCTGGTCTACGGCGCCGACAGCCCGTACACGCGCCAGCCGGAACTGGCCACCATCGCCGGCATCTCTCTGGCTGACCTGCAGCAGTGGCACGACCGCACCCTGCATGGCCGGCTCATCGTGAGCATCAGCGGCGACTTTGACCCCGTCGCCATGGAGGCCAAACTGCGCGCTACCTTCGGCGGCCTGCCCGCAGTCACGCCCATGCCCGCGCGGCACGACGTCTTCCATGACCACACGCCGGGCGTCTACTTCATCAACAAGACCGACGTGAACCAGTCCAACGTGCAGATCATCGGCCTGGGCACGGAGCGCAACAACCCGGACGTCCCGGCGCTCTCCGTGATGAACGACATCCTCGGCGGTGGCTTTGGCAGCCGGCTCTTCCAGACCGTCCGCACCAAGCTAGGCCTGGCTTACGCCGTGGGCGGCGGTTACGGATTCTCCTACGACCATCCGGCAACCTTCCGCGTCGTTGCCATGACCAAAAGCGTTTCCACCGTGGATGCCACCAAGGCGGCGCTCGGAGAGATCTCCGGCCTCACCACCCGGCCCTTTACTGAGGTGGAACTGAAACGCGCCAAGGACAACATTCTCAATTCCTTCCTCTTCCGCTATGACACGCGCGACAAGGTGCTGGCCGAGCGGGTCCGGCTGGAGTTCTACGGCTATCCGGCCGACTACCTGGAGACCTACAAGGCTGCCGTGGAAAAGGTCACCGTGGCAGACCTGGAACGGGTGGCCAAAAAGTACATCCATCCGGACAAGCTGGCCATCCTCGTCGTGGGCAACGGGCCGGAGATTCAGCCCGGGCTGAATGCGCTCCAAATGGGTCCCATCCACCCCATCGACATCACCATCCCCATGCCCAAACGTCCGGCTCCCACGGAGAAAAAGCAGTGAGCAACCAACCAAGCCATGGCCGGCACAACAAGCTGGCCGTGGTGATTATGGCAGCAGGCAAGGGGACGCGGCTCAAGTCGCGCCGGCCCAAGGTCCTGCATGAAATCGGTGGCAGGCCGCTGCTGGCGCACGTAATCGCCACGGCAAGCCGCCTGGTGGCCCCGGCAGATATCTTTGCCGTCGTCGGTCATCAAGCCGAGCGCGTTCGCCAGACCGTCAAGGACACCGGTATTGGCTTTGTGGAGCAGGCCGAGCAGCTCGGTACCGGCCACGCCATCCAGTGCGCCCGCCAGGCCATCGCCGGCTATGACAGCCTCCTCGTCCTCTCCGGTGACGTGCCGCTCATCCGGCCGGAAACCCTGGAGCTGCTGATGAGCGTGCACCGCGACGAGCACGCCGCCATGACCATCCTCACGGCTCTGCCGCAGGACCCCACCGACTACGGCCGCGTGCTCCGCAAGGCCGCGGGCTCGGCCGAAGTGGAAGCCATCGTGGAGCAGAAATCCCTCCAGCCCGGCCAGGAATCCGTGCGCGAAATCAACTCCGGCATCTACGCCTTCCAGACCGCGCCCCTCCTGCAGCATCTGGACCAGCTCACCACGGAAAATGCACACGGCGAGATCTACCTGACGAAAATGGCCGGCCTGCTGCGTGCCTCCGGTGAGCGCGTGGTGGCCGTGCCCGCGCCGGACACCGCCGAAGTGCTGGGCGCCAACACCATTGCGGACCTGGTGGCCTTGGACGCAACGCTCCGCGCCGCCACCGCCCGCCGCCTGATGGCTGCCGGCGTCACCATCTTCCACCCGGATACCTGCGTCATTGATGCGGAAGTGGAAGTGGAGCCCGACACCATTATTGAGCCGTTTGTGCAGTTGCGCGGCCGCACAAAGATTGGCTCGGAATGCCATATCCGCTCCTACTCGGTGATAGAAAACTGCACGCTCGGCAGCGACGTTCTGGTTCGTCAGTCCTGCGTTCTGGCTGAAAGCACGGTCGAAGACGGCGCGCGCATTGGACCCTTTGCCCATCTGCGGCCCGGCAGCGAAATCGGCCCGGAGGTCCACATCGGCAACTTTGTGGAGACCAAAAAGTCGAAGCTCGGCCGGGGCGTCAAGGCCAGCCATCTCACCTACCTCGGCGATGCCGTCGTGGGCGCGGACACCAACGTGGGCGCCGGCGTTATCACCTGCAATTTCGACGGCGTACACAAGCACACCACGCACATTGGCAAGGGCGTCTTTGTCGGCAGTGATTCCACGCTGGTCGCCCCAGTCACCATTGAGGACGGCGCCTACATTGGCGCCGGCTCCTGCATCACCTCGCCAGTGCCCGCCGGCGCGCTGGCCGTGGCTCGTGCCCACCAAGTCAACAAGGAGGGCTGGGTGGCGAAGCGGCGCGCAAAGCAAAAGGCGCAGAAGTAACCCTTTCAGAAACCTCGCCCGGTGCCCATGGCGAACTCGTTAACATGACCTTCGACTAGTTGAATATTGAGGTACTTTCTCCGGAATCTCTTGCACGTGGCACGCCTCTGGCGTAACTTCGTCTTACGTCAGGGTTCCAACGGCAACAGGAGAGTCCGAGTGCACCCGCATTGGCGGGGTTGCAGCATCTCTTGCACGCGCTACCATTTGCCGGACCGGAACTCTGCCCAGGATTCCTGGAAGACTGGGAACCGGGAGGATCCGCAGGGCAGTCATTGGGCTTGAGCACAAGCTCCGAACTTGCGCAGCGGAGGCCCGGAACGAAATTCCTTCGGCAAAGACCCGCAACGCTAAGGGCTCGCCGAAACGCTGGAGAGGATTGGGCTTGGCATCGAACTCGGCAGACTTGGAAGGCACGGGCCAAGCGATGCCCCAGGCAGGGAAGTCGGAGGTACGCCTGGTGGTTCGCAAGCCATCACCGGTCAGGATTCTTGTCGTGGATGACGAGGCTCCTGTTCGCTCCATGATCGGCGCCACCCTCGAGCGCCAGGGCTATGCGGTAGAGCTTGCGGTCAGCGGCGATGAGGCCGTGGAAGTCATGCTCCGCAGCTCCTTCGACCTCGTCCTTACTGACATCGTGATGCAGGACGGCAACGGCATTGCCCTGCTGGAGCGCATCCATGCCGAGCAGCCCCACCTGCCCGTGGTCATGGTCAGCGCCATTCACGACATCAGCGTGGCCATTGACTCCATGCGCCGCGGCGCCTACGACTACCTGCTCAAGCCCTTCGAGCGCGAACACCTGATGGCCACCGTGCAGCGAGCCCTGGACCATCGCCAGGCCCTGCAGGACAGCCAGAACTACCAGGAGAATCTCGAGCAAGTGGTCCGCGCGCGCACAGAGATGCTGCGCCAGGCCATGGAAGACCTGGAACATTCTTACGACGTCACGCTTGAGGCTCTCGGCGACGCGCTCGACCTGAAGGATTCCGAAACCGAAGGCCACTCCAAGCGCGTCACCGCGTACACCATTGCCCTGGCCCGGGCCATGGGCATCTCCCCGCTGGAAATCAAGGTCATTGCCCGCGGCGCATTCCTGCACGACATTGGCAAGATGGCCATCCCCGACGAGATCCTCCGCAAGCCCGGCAAGCTTAACCACGAAGAAGAAGAGACCATGCGCGACCACTGCAGCCGGGGTTACCACATCCTGCGCAAGATTCCCTTCCTCAGCGAGGCGGCGGCCATCGTCTACACCCATCAGGAGCACTTTAACGGCGGCGGCTACCCCAGCAGGCTGCGCGAAAGCGAGATCCCCATCGGCGCCCGCATCTTTGCCGTGGCAGACACGCTGGACGCTATCACCAGCGATCGCCCCTACCGCAAGGCGCGGAGCTTTGACTTTGCGCGTCAGGAGATTCACCGCTGTGCCGGCACCCAGTTTGATCCCGCCGTCGTAGAGGTCTTCCTCAAGATCCCCAACGAGCTGTGGCACGAGCTGCGCAACGAAATCAACGGCCAGAACCGCCCCTTCTCCACCTTCGACATCTCGTCCAAGCCCGACCCAATCGCGGAATAGCGGCGCCTCTCGGCCTACCTTCCCACATGGGATCATCTGCTAATTCGAAGTCGGCTCGGAGGACGCTCCGCCCCGACCTGGAGTTTCGCAGACGCCGAACCAATAGCCGCAGGCCCTCTGTCAGAACTTCGCGGGTTTTTGGAATCCCCCAGCCAGTTCGGATGTCAGCTTGGCAAACGCGAAAAGTTCAGGTTCACTCCAGTAAGGGCCGACGATCTGCACGCCGAGGGGTAAACCCTCATTGCCAAGCCCGAGTGGGATGTTCATGGTCGGATGCCCCGAGGCGTTGAAGCAGGCTTGGAAGGGCCACACGTAATCGCTGTAAATCATCTCCGTGTCTTCATAGCGAAGTTTGCTTCCGGTCTTTGTTCTCGGGAATGCCGGGCCAAATCCGCTCGGACAGACCAGCAGATCGTAGTCGTTGAAGAAGCGCTCCCACCTTGCGACTGCCAGGCACCTGCGAAGCAACATTTCACCATAGTGGCTGGCGGACATCTCAAAGGCCTTGTCAAAATCCTTTTGATACTTCTTCAAGCCCTTAAGTATTTTTGTCTTCAAGTCCATCTTCACGAGTTTCCGGACAAACCATGGAGTTCCCTGGGCGAGAATGTAAGGAAAGATCCCCATCCACACGTTGAGCGATTCGTCGTGCAAATTCCCCTCGGGACCTCGATTCTCTGCCCTGCAACCGTGTTGTTCGAGTTTCCCGACGAACCCTCGGATCGCTCCGCTCACCTGCTTGCTCACCGGATGGTCAGGCCAACCGTCCACCCATGCGATTTTGTACTCTGACAAGCTTGTCTTTCCCGCTGCGCGCCAATTTACGGGAGGTGTATTCCGGTCACTTTCATGCGGGCCAACAAGAATCTTCCACAGCATCTCCACGTCTTCAGGGGTTCGAGCCAACGGTCCGGCCTGCGTCATGTGCACGATGAAAGAGTGGGCATTCCTGGGCAGGGGAATGTTCCCATGTAAAGGAACCGTGTTCTCGGTCGGCTTCAGCCCGTACAAGCCGCAGAAATTGGACGGTACACGAATTGACCCGCCCAAATCACCCCCCAGTTCCAGCGGCGAGAACCCGGCTGCCACAGCCGCAGCGCCCCCACCCGTACTGCCGCCCGGGGTGCAATCGGAATTGTAGGGGTTCTTCCCTTCGGGGTAGAGTTCGCCCCAGACTTGATAGTCCAGGAGGAACCTGGCGACGTTGGTGTGACCCAGGATCACGGCCCCGCTCTTGCGAATGCGGTCCACGATAACCGCATCCTCGGGTGCCACGAAATCCTTGTGCATCTTTGCGTTGATCGTACTGCGCTTGCCCTTGATCCAGAATTGCTCTTTGATGCTGACCGGCACACCGTGCAAAGGCCCGAGGAATTTCCCTTGTTGGGCCTGCTCGTCGCGTTCCGCGGCAGTAGTCAGCGCCTCCCCCTCAAACAAGTTCACGAACGCATTCAGCTCACCATTACGCTCCTTGATTCGAGCCAGGTGCTCTTGAACGATGTCCAGGCTGGTAGCCTGCCCCTCGCGAATCATCTTGGCCAACTCGCAAGCCGAACGGTAGATGTACGGTGGCATCCTATCGCCTCTCTGCTATTCGGCGGAGGTCTAGAACTCTGCGGGATTTCAGAGCCGCATTTCCCAAATAGATCGCCTGATTTTCTAGCGACTCGATTCTACAGCGAGTGATTCAGCAATGGCGCACAGACTTTGAAGGCGCCTGAAGAAACATACTCGGTGAACATGTCTGAACTAGCTGGCATTTGATTCAGGACGAAATCAAGCGAATCATCTCATCAGGGGCGCAACAACCATTCGATCCCGACACGATTGAGAATGCTCGGGACTCCCAAGGAACAACCATCAACCTTATTCTGAAGAAATGACACGGAATCCGAAATGAACAGCTTGCGGCAGATCCTGCGGAAGAACTCTCCGATGTAGTCTTTGGCATGATGTAAAGAACGTGCCGCCAGACGGAGTGCGATGGCAACCCGGCTTCGGCAACGGCGAGTGCTCCGTTTCTGTGTTGGGCTGACGATGAGCGCTTACGGGGCCGTGATGGTCACGGTAACGTTCGTTTGTTTGACAGCTCGCCGATTGTAGCCGTCGGCAAATCGAAGCCTAGCTCTGTGCCGGTCGCCAACGCGGAGAAGGTCTCCGTTTGTCCGTTTGTCTCCATCTTGCCGCCGCCGGGGAACGTCTGCACGGTGTCACCCCGGGTAGCGTAGGAACCGCCAACGGACGCAGGCAATTCGACCCAAGTGACATCAATTGTTCCGCAAGGTCCATAGCTGGTCGTGAAGCCGGTCAAGTCGCACGTGTCCACGTTCAGCTTGACCATGACGTTGCCAGCGTTAACCGAGGCTCCTGGCACAATGACGCTGGAAGTTGGGATCAAGCCGGAACCTCCGGCGCTGAACCCGCCGCCAAAGTCGTATGCGTTGTACATGAGCCAAAAGCCGGCGTGAGTAGTTATTACTTCGACTTCCAATAACTCGTTGCCGGCGGGATTAAAGAAACCCACGACCGGGACGAAGGCGTGGGACACTACACCCGAACCGGCGGCCTGTGCCTGTGACGGAATCGACGACAACATCGCCCCAACAAGTGCGAGGCTCATTATAGTCAGCATGGCCGAGCCCTGAAACGAGGCGGAGAGATCACCGTGCTTCGCATTGACGAGGCTTTGGACGGGGCGGAAGCGCCGGGCCTGGATTTCGCCGCCTTGGATGAGGCGCTGATTGCTTTGGCAAAGGTGGATCCGCGCAAGAGCCGAGTGGTGGAACTGCGCTTTTTCGGCGGCCTGAATATGGAGGAAACGGCTGAGGTCCTCAAGATTTCAAGCGACACCGTGCTGCGCGACTGGAAGATGGCCAAGAATTGGCTGCGTTGCGAGCTGAGCGGGGAGACGTTGGATGGAGCCTGAGCGATGGCAAAGAATCGAGCGCCTGTATGATTCCGCGCTGGATCAGGAAAGCAGCGTGCGAGCTGCCTTTCTGGAGCGAGCCTGCGGCGGGGATGAAGCGCTCCGCAGGGCCGTGGAATTGCTTCTGGCGCAACACGAGAAAGACGACGACTTCCTCGAAGCTCCGGCGATGGAGGTGGCCGCAAAAGACCTGGCCCGGGACCAACAAGCTGATTCGTCCGGTTTCACTTCGCCCGCTCCCTCCGTCGATTCCGAGGCCGACCTTATTGCAGCAGAACAGTTATCCTTTGGGCCGTATCGGCTGCTTCAAAAGATCGGCGAAGGCGGCATGGGTAGCGTGTGGCTGGCGGAACAAAGAGAACCGGTGCGCCGCCGCGTTGCCATCAAGCTCATCAAGACCGGGATGAATACGCGCGAAGTGATGGTGCGCTTCGAGTCAGAGCGGCAGGCCTTGGCTCTGATGGACCATCCGGCCATCGCCATGGTGCTCGATGCTGGTACGACGCCCCAGTGAATGCCCTACTTCGTCATGGAGTATGTTTCCGCCGTTTCCATCACGACTTACTGCGACAACCACCGGCTCAGCACCCGCGACCGGCTAGAACTGTTCGTCCACGTGTGCGAAGGCGTTCAGCACACTCATCAGAAGGCGATTATTCACCGCGATCTGAAACCCTCTAATATTCTTGTCACCGAGGTGGACGGCCGTCCCAAACCGAAGATCATCGATTTCGGCGTGGCCAAGGCGTTGGCGCAAAAGCTAGCAGCCGACAGCCTGTACACGCGTATCGGCGCGCTAATAGGTACGCCGGAATTCATGAGTCCGGAACAGGCTCTGTCCTCAGGCGAGGACATCGACACACGGTCGGATGTCTACTCGCTCGGAATCATCCTTTACGAATTGCTGGCGGGAGTGCCGCCGCTGGAACTGCGCAAGGCCGCGCTGGCCGAAATCCTGCGGAGAGTGCGGGAGGTCGATGCGCCGAAGCCTAGCACCAGAATTCGGACGCAGGATCCGGCGACCTAGACCGACGTGGCGCACAAACGACACACGGAACCGTCCATGCTTGTCCGGCAGATCCGCGGCGGACTGGACGCGATTTCACTGAAGGCGCTCGAAAAGGATCGCTCGCGCCGCTACGCCTAAGCGTCGGATTTCGCTGCTGACTTCGGGCGGTATCTGAGGCATGAGTCGGTCATGGCCGTGGCGCCCTCGCTCGCCTACCGCGCGCGCAAGTTTGGCCGCCGCTACCGCGCGGGTCTCATCATCACTTCGGCGTTCGCGCTGGTGCTCGTTGTGGCGACCGTCGTCAGTGTTCGGCAGAGCATTCGCGCCCGCCGTGAAGCGGCCGTGGCCCAGGCGGTGAATAATTTCCTGCAGAACGATCTGCTGGCGCAGGCCAGCGCAGAAAACCAGTCGAGGGCGAACACCAGGCCGGATCCGAACATCACGGTCAGGACGCTTCTGGACCGGGCAGCGCAACGGATTGACGGCAAGTTTCCAAATCAGCCTGAGGTCGAGGCCGCACTTCGCAACACGATAGGAGCTACCTACGACGACCTTGGGATGTATCCGGAGGCACGGGAGCAACTGGAACAGGCGCTGGAACTGGACCGCCGAACGATGGGGGCAGACGATCCCAGGGTTCTCACTACCCTGGATCGGCTCGGTTGGGTTGCACTCCATCAAGGCAGGTACGCGGAAGCGGAGGCGCTCGAAAGTCACGCAGTGGAAGCCAGAAAGCGCGTCCTTGGGCTGGAAAATCCCGAGACTCTAACATCCATGGACCACCTGGCAATCGACTATTCCTACCGGGGCGAGTACGCCAAGGCGGCTGAACTCTACAACCAGGTTCTGGCGATCCAGAAGCGCGTGCTGGGGCCGGAAAGTCCCGATACTCTGGCATCGATGGGGAACCTCGCAGCGGACTATTCCTACGAGGGCAAGTACGCGAAGGCGGAAACAATCGACGCGCTGGTACTGGGGATCCGCAGGCGTGTGCTTGGGCCGGAAAGTCCTGAGACGCTGATCTCCATGTACAACCTGGCTGGCGACTATATGGAAGAGGGCAAGTACGCTCAGACTGAAGAACTCTACAGCAAGGTTCTGGCGATCCAGAAGCGCGTGTTAGGGCCAGAGCACCCCCAAGACGTTGAAGACCGTGGGGGACTTGGCTAGCGACTACATGGAATGGGGTAAGTACGCGCAGGCCGAGGCACTCTACACGCAGACGCTGGAGATCCAGAAGCGGGTATTGGGACCGGATAATCCCGACACTGCTGAGACGAAATACAATATGGGTTGCCTTGAGGCGCAGCGGGGAGACAAGGACAGGGCCATTACACTGCTCAGAGATGCCGTCGATCACGGGCTCGCGCCGTACATCGACTTAGGCATGGCGAAGGACACGGACCTCACCTCGCTCCATAACGACCCGCGCTTCGCCGCCCTCGTTGCCCACGCCAAACAACGTGCGGCCGCAGCCCCAAATTCGAAATAGATATTGCAAGCAGTGTCAAGCTGAAACCACCGAGCGCGTACGAACCGCTTCGCCGCGAAGGGGAAAGTGCGAGTCTCGCACATTTTCCCGAATAGGTCCTCGGATACAGGCATGCAGTCAGACATTAGCGGAACGCTCATGTCCTTGGATTGCCGTCGAGGTGTGTGGCGGCAGAAGAGAAATGCCGGCATCCTCTAAGATGTGTCGGTGCGGTAGCGACTCCAGAATCCTGTCGCGTTCTTGGATTCTGCCCAAAAGGGCAAAGGCGGAAGGATTGATTCCTGGTTTGCACGATCCATGTCAATGAAAGCACCACTGATACGTGGCAGTGGAGGCGGCGGAAAAGCATTCTTCATAATGCATGGATTACAAATATGATAACTAGACGTTACACGAGTTTCCGCTTCAAATAAATCGTTTATTATCGATAACTTATGGTGGAGGCGGCGGGAGTCGAACCCGCGTCCGAAATCGCTGTCAGCCGGGAGAGTCCATGCTGTGTCCGCTTCCGCATGTTTTCGCCTCTGGAACTCAGAACGGACAAGATGCGCCAGAAGCTAGTCCGATGATCTCACGCAAAACGACACGGACCGAGCCGCTCACGCCAGCCTACTGAATGACGTCCGCTCACAGCCCATAGGCGAAGCCGTGGAAGACGGCAGCTTAGTTAATTAAGCTGCAAGTGCCAGATTATCGTTGGCAACTTTGTTTTTGCAGGCGATTACGGGTGCCCACACCCCGACATGCCTCCCATGCCGCAATCGATCCCGTCGAAACCGTGACGCCCCCACATGTGCACCCTGCGACAACGACCTGTCGCCGGGGACCCCGAGCGGGTATCAGCCGGGCCAAACGGCTCGTGCTGCTGCTCTTATTCTACGCCCAATCCGCTTTTCGCGCCGGGCTATTGGGCTTCCAGATCGATGGCCTGGTAGGCGTGCCGCTCAATCGCCGCGCGAATCTGCGCCGGCGTCCGCCCCAGCCGCGTCTGCTGATAGGCATAGGCGGCCTCCTTGGCGCAGGTGGAGCACTCAGCACCGTGCAGCCCCTCAAAGCAGCTGCGCAGGCTCGTGTGGCCCAGTTCCCGGTCGCAGCGGCAGTAGCAGGGCAGTTGGTACAGCACATTGCCGATCCTCGCCGCCTTCCTGTAGACGTCCGCCTGCCACGGGAAGCGGAACTCCGGCCCGCGCAACTGCGCGCCTGCCAGGATGCGCGGCAGCGCGCTCACCCGCAGCGGCGCCGAGGGGTGATACGCCGGAATGTCGTCCGCCGGGTTCGACCACTGCGCATAACTGGCCGCCGTCAGCACGAACACCGCGATTCCAACCGCCCAGCGATACTTTGTCCACGCCATCATCGGCAAACTCCTCCCGTGGGTCGTTGTCCCTGCCCATTGTAAAACGTCCCGCGGCCGCAAACCTTCGCCGGTCCTGCTCGCGGTTCTGAGCACGGTCTGGTCAAGACTGGCCATTTGCCAAGCGCAATGGGAATGCTTCCCCCGGCACAAAAAAAAGACGGCACGAACGGTCTTGCTGTTCGTGCCGGGAGGCCAGTGACGCAAACTACTTCCAGGAGGGGAAGCCGCCGGTTAGGGCCTGCTTCCAACTGGAATATCTACACCATACTATAGATTCGAAGGAATGGAAATACATAATTTGAAATTATCCCACAATGCAGTACGAGCGACCTTCCGACCCTTTTCGCATCTAAAGTCTGTTGCCCTTGTTCCTGCCCCGCTTGCTCCGGAACGGGTACCATCCTTCGTCGGAGAATCTATGGCAAACGATTTAGAATCTGCGCCATCCGCAACAGAACCCGTGCAGGAAACGGACGCCTCCAACTGGCTGAAAGTGGGTGCCTTGGCGGTTGCGTCGGCACTGGCCGGCGGGCTGGCGGTCATGTGGTTTTACCGGAATACGCTCGCGCATCTGCGCCAGGCGGAGGATCAGGCCGAGAATTCTGACTTCCAGATGCCCGAGACTGACGACGGCGAAGACTTCTGAACCCGCAAGCCCGTCCCAACGCCATTCAGCAAATTTCCGAGTTCCAAACAGGTCCGGACAGGTCCGGTCCCCGGGAATTCTGCGTGTCGCCACACTCCCCAGGGGCCGTTCAGTTCCTTTCAGCTCCCGTCGGGGCCCGCCGGGCGCTCCAGCTACTCCACCTGGCCCACATACACGCCGAAGGGCCCCAGCGCAATCGACTTCAGTGAGGCCGGGTCTGCAGCGCCCGGCGTTTTCAGCAGGGTCTTCAACGCTCCGCCTGCGCCCGGAACATCCAGGCTCACCGTCTGCGGCACCGCGGTAAAGTTCAGGGCCACCACCACTGCGGGCGACCCCTCCGCTTTCCGCATCCAGCTAAGCACTTTGTCATTGTTGGGGTCGAGCATCGTCTCTTCGCCGTGCTCCAGCGCGGGGTTGGTCTTCTTGAGCTGAATGAGTGTGTGGTACCAGGCAAAGAGCGAGTCCGGATTCGGCTTCTCGACCTCCACATTCACCGCTTTATAGGTGGGCGGCACTGGCAGCCAGGGCTTCACGCCGGCAGGGCAAAAACCGGCATTCGCGCCGGCATTCCACTGCATCGGCGTGCGCTCACCGTCCCGTCCTTTGAACTTGGGCCAGTAGCGCAGCCCCACCGGATCCTTTACATCTTCCCTGCGCGCCGGCGGCGTGGTCTTCATCCCAATCTCGTCGCCGTAATAGAACATGGAAGCGCCGCGGCTGGCGAAGAGGATCGTCGAAATCACCCGCTCAATGTCCGCGTTGTGCACGCCGTCGCCGTAGCGCGCGTCCAGCCGCGGGTTGTCGTGGTTGTCAAAGACGATCAGCGGAATGTGCCCGTTCAGATGTTCTTCCGCGTCCGTCAGGCCGGCACGGAATTTGGCCACGTCGAGCTTGTTGAGGATGCCCAGGTGCATGTCCATCGGCAGCTCAAACTCCGGCTTGCCCGGAGGGCCATACATCTTTTCCAACTCTGCCACATTCGGCAGATAGGTTTCGCCGATCAGCACCCGATTGCCGGGAAATTTGTCCGAGTCGAACTTGTCCGCCTCGGCACGCATCTCCTGAATCACCGGATGCACACCCGGCAGGTTGTTGGTCCGCGTGTCGTTCAGCATCGGCTTGCCATCCGCGCCCATCACCGGCTTGCCGTTCTGGTCCGTCCTCACCGTCTCGTCGCGCATCTGCGGGTCTTCATAGAGCGTGGTAATCGCGTCAAACCGGAAGCCTCCCACGCCGCGCTTCAACCAGAAGTCAATGATCTTGCGGAAGGCCTGGTGTACCAGCGGATTGTGCCAGTTCAGGTCCGGCTGCTGGATGTAGAACTTGTGGTAGTAGTATTGGCGCGTCTTCGCGTCCCACTGCCAGGCGCTGCCGCCAAAGTCCGACACCCAGTTGTTCGGCGGCTCGCCCTTGCTGGTGGCCGTTTCGCCCTTGCCGTTCCGCCACATGTACCAGTCGCGATACGGATTGTTCAGCGACGAGCGCGACTCCTCAAACCACTTGTGCTTGTCCGACGTGTGGTTCATCACCATGTCCATAATCACGCGGATGTGCCGCTTGTCGGCTTCGGCAATCAAGCGGTCAAAGTCTGCCAGGGTGCCATACTGCGGGTCGATGGCCTCGTAGTCGGAGATGTCGTAGCCGAAGTCGACCTGCGGCGAGGGATAGATCGGCGTCAGCCAGATGGCGTCCACGCCCAGGTTTTGCAGGTAGTCCAGATGCTCGGTGATGCCGTTCAGGTCGCCGATGCCGTCGCCGTTCGTGTCCTGGAAACTGCGCGGATAAATCTCGTAGATTACCGCGTTCTTCCACCAGTTCTGCTCGCTCTTTGCGGTTGCAGGCGAGGGTGTGGCCGGCTTTGCGGGCGTGCCTTCTCCGCTAGCCGTCAACGCAGCGGCCCCCAGAAACAGGGCTGCCGCGCACGATGCGATGTGCTTGGTCCAGTGCATTGCGGGCTCCTCATTGTGTTCCCGCTGCTCATGCATTCGGCAGCGGCTTAACGCTTGCCAAACTAACACAATCGGCCCACTTGAGGAGACTCCGCGCGCACCCGGGCGCATCCGGCCCGTGCTTTAAATGGCCGCGCGCTGAGACACCAGCATCGACTGAAGAATCTGGTCCGACACATCCTTAACCGCGCCGGGAGAGTGCGCCAGGAAGAGCGTATTGGTCTTGTCGTTCTCGCCAATTGACTTGAGCGTGTCAAAATACTGCGTCACCATCACCAGCTGCATCACATCCTGCGCCGACGCGCCTTCCACGGCCTTCTGGAACTGTTCAATTGAGGCCTGCAGCCCTTCCACAATGGCCTTGCGCTGGTTGGCAATGCCCTGCCCCTGCAGTGCCTTGCTCTCGGCCTCGGCTTCCGCCTTCTTCACCACCAGAATCTTGTCTGCCTCACCGCGCGCCGTGGCCGCCACCTGTTCGCGCTGCGCTGCGTTGATGTCATTCATCGCCGACTTCACCTTGGCATCCGGGATAATGTCGGTCACCAGCACGTTCACAATCTCATAGCCAAAAGCCGACATGTCCACGTCCAGCTCTTTCTTCACCGCCGCGGCAATCGACGACTGCGACGCGAACACCTCATCCAGTGTCATGCCCGGAACGTGGCCCAGAATCACCTGCTCCACGTAGGACTTGATCTGCGCCACCGGGTCCGACAGCCGATAGAACGCGTCGAACACCTTCTCCGGACGCACCCGGTTCTGCACCGAGATCGGAATCGTTACAAACACGTTGTCCCGCGTCTTGGTCTCCATCGTCAGCGTAATCTGGTTCACGCGCAGGCTCACCAGCCCCGCAACGGCGTCAAAGTAGGGCGTTTTCCAGTTCAGCCCCGCATCCGCCACGCGCAGAAACTTGCCAAAGCGCGTAATCACCGCCATCTGCGCCGTGTTCACCGTGAAAAAACTGCCCAGCACCAGCGAAAGAAAAATCAGTGCCAGAATTGCCACTGGGATCAGAACAAGAAGGTCCATCGGTGTCCTCCAACTGTCGTTGTGTGATTCAAGTGCGAATTGTACAGGAAGGCGAATTTGCATTTGTGACAATCGAAACCGGCCGTCCGCAGCCCGTCCTGCCTGCGTCGGAAGGCACTCCGCGCCGCGGGCAAACCAGCCTTTTGCGCTCCCTCCAGCATCGCCGCTCACCGCCCGCCCATTTTCCACCTGGCAGGTACATGGCATAGACTTCATTACACCGATGCAAGCTCACGTTGAAAACCTCGTAAAACTGCAGCGTCTGGAGTTGGACCGCACGCGGCTGGCGCAGCTTGCCCGCGCCCTGCCCGCGGAAGCGGCTCAGGCCGAGGCCGCGCTGGCTGCTGCGCAACGCCGTGCCACGGAAGCCTCTGACGCGCTCAGCCGCGAGGAAACCCTGCGCACGCGGCTGGAGCGCGACATCAGCGGGCATCGCCAGAAAGCCGCCCGTTACCGCGTACAGCAGGACTCCGTGACCACGCCCGCGCAGGCTGAGGCCATTGAGCATGAGGTCCGCTTTGCGGAATCCGAAATCAGCCGGCTGGAGGACGAGGAACTGGCCAGCATGGAGCGCACCGAGGCGCAGGAGGCCGCGCTGGCGCAGGCTCGCGCTGCCGTGGAAGAGCTGGCACTGGCCCTCGACAAGACCCGCGAACGCATTCAGCAGCGCCAGCAGGAGCTGAGCCGTGAGCAGGCTGCTCTGCAGGCCGAGCGGGAGGTGCTGCGCCAGGCCATCGAGCCCAAGTGGCTCACGAGCTTTGACCGCATTGCCGCCAGCCGCAACACCGGCCTGGCCCGCGCGGAAAACCAGCAGTGCACCAGTTGCAGCATGGGCGTGCGCCCCCAAACCTGGAACCAGCTCCGCGAGGGCGAGCTGCTCAACTGCGACAGCTGCGGTCGTCTGCTCTACTGGGACCCGGCCATGGCTCCCGCGCCCAAGTTGCCGCAGACGGAGAAAGCTTCCAGCGACGGCCGCGCCGTTCGCAAACCCCACCAGGCCGAGGCTTAGGGCCCGTCAAGACCCGAGGAGCAGCGCGTGCAGCGCATTTGTGTGGACATGGATGAGGTGATGGCCGACACCCTGGCCGAGCACCTTCGCCGCTACAACCAGACCTTTGATGAAGAGGTGACGCCTGACGATCTGGCCGGCAAAGGCCTGTGGGAGGTGGCGCCCGTCGATCGACAGGGCCAGCTTCGCGCTTTTTTAGACGCCGAAGACTTCTTTGAGGATCTGGAGCTTATGCCCGACGCGCAGCAGGTGCTCAAAGACCTCGCCGCGCGCTTTGAAATCTTCATCGCAACGCAAGCCATGACCGTGCCCAACTCGCTCGGCCCAAAGTACCGCTGGCTGCAGCGCCACTTCGCCTTCATCCCGCCCACGCACTACGTCTTCTGCGGCAACAAGAGCATTCTTCGCGCCGACTACCTCATCGACGACCTGCCTCGCAACCTGCAGCGCTTTGAAGGGCAGGGCCTGCTCTATACCGCCCCGCACAACCTTACCGCCACAGGATTTGTTCGCGTCAACAACTGGCGGGAAGTGGCCGATTTCTTCGCTGGCATCGGGGAGTAGCGGCCGCGCGCTCACTCGCCCGTCTTTATCTCCACGCTGATCACACGCAACTCCGTCGTTCCCACATTCTCCAGCGTGTGCGGCGGCAGCGGCGCAGACCACACCGCGCTCCCGGCCGCAATTCGGCCCGTCTGGCGGCTGTCCACGAGCGTTTTTCCGTCCCCATTGCGCCGCACAAAGTCGCTCCAGCTCACCAGGTAATTCGCGCTGGGCCAGCAGTGTGTGTGCAGCGGCGTCCGCTCGCCGGGTGCGATGCGCGTATCCAGCACGCGCACGCGCTCGTTTTCCATCAGCAGCAGATGGTTTCCCGGCGCGGCCACCAGCGCGTCCAACGCTTCTGGCCAATCCGAATCGTTCGGCATGGCAGCCTTTCCTGGGCCGGTCATGCCCCGTGCGCCGTGCCGCTGCGCGGCGGAACTGACTTTTGTGCGACGGCCGTTCCCGCCGGACGCAGCAGCGTCATCGGCTGGGCGGGCGGCGCCTGATGCATGGTCACAATCAGCGCATCCGCCGGTCGCTTGCCCGCGCACACATAGGAGTGCGGCGTGCTCGCGTCAAAGTACACCGCATCGCCCGGACCCAGCGTGCAGTGGTGGTCGCCGTGGTGCAGGTCCAGTTCTCCTTCCAGCACATAGAGGAACTCGTACCCGGGATGCATGTGCGCCCGCGGTACGTTGGCCTTTTCCAGTGGAATGAACTCCGCAAAATACGGATCCATGTGCCGGTCCGGAACCATGTAGCCCAGGCTCTCGAAAAAGTATGTGGGCTCCTCCACACCGGTCTGCGGCAGCCGCACCCGCTCCTTCTTGCGGTGCACCCGGAACATGGCCTGCGGCTCGGTCTCAAAAAAGTACGAGAGATCTTTGGAAAAGACCATCGCAATCCGCGCCAGATTCCGCAGCGTCGGAACCACCCGCCCGGTCTCCAACTGCGACAGAAAGCTGGCCGAAAGACCCGTGTGCCGGCCCAGTTCCACCAGGCCCATGGACTTTTTCAGCCGCAACCGCTTGATGCGCTCGCCAATATGCTTCTCGGCGATGAATCGCTCCGTCGTCTCCGTGTCCACCTGCGACTTCTGCGTCTCTTCGTTGTGCACTCCAACCAGATCCGCCATCTGCCCCTCCCCGGGCGGACGCCCGTCGATTGTTGCCCAATCAAAATCCGTTCTCATGCTACTAAAGTCAAACCCATAGAGCAATCCGCATCGCGTTCATCCAAGGGAGCGGTACATCCATCCTGTGAATATGCAAGCCCCTCCGAATCCCTCGCGCGTCCTCCTCAGCGGCGCATCTGGAATGCTGGGCACCGCCATCCGCCGGTCTCTTCTGGCGCGGAAAGTGCCTGTCCTGCAACTGGTTCGCGGCTCTTCCACGCCAGGCCAGCTGGCCTGGAATCTCGCCGCAAGCCCGCCAATTGAGGACACTCGACCGCTGGAGGCCAGCCTCGCCGCCATTCATCTCTCTGGCGCCAGCGTTGCCGGGCACCGCTGGACGCCCGCCTATCGCCGCGCCATGGCAACCAGCCGAGTGGGCACAACCCAAGCCCTCACCACCCTGCTGGCCGGGCTTCGCCAGCCGCCGCAGGTGCTGGTAGTTGCCTCGGCCATCGGCTTCTACGGAGACCGCGGCGAGGAGATCCTCGACGAATCCTCCGATTCCGGGACCGGCTTTCTGGCCGACCTTTGCAATAAATGGGAGGCGGCGGCCCTGCCTGCGGTCCAGGCCGGCATCCGCGTGGTGCAATTGCGCTTTGGCGTAGTGCTGGGGCCCGGCGGCGGAGCCCTGGCCCAGATGCTGCCCATCTTTCGCCTTGGCTTGGGCGGGCGGCTCGGCAGCGGCCGCCAGTGGATGAGCTGGGTCAGCCAGACCGACGTTGTCCGCGCCGCGCTCTTCGCCGTGGAGACCCCCTCGCTCGCCGGCCCCGTCAACGTCGCCGCGCCTCATCCCGTTCGCAACGCCGACTTCACCCGCGCGCTTGCGGCTGCCTTGTATCGGCCAGCCCTGCTGCCCGCGCCCGCCTTCGCCCTTCGCCTTGCCTTTGGGCAAATGGCCGATGAAGCCCTGCTGGCCAGCGCCCGGGCGATTCCGGCAAAGCTGGAGGCCGCGGGATTCCAGTTCACGCATCCTCGGCTGGACGAAGCGCTGAAGGCCGCGCTGGTCTGAGGCCAAAACCTCAGGCAAAAGAAAAGAGGCGCCCCTTCGGACGCCCCTTGGGATTGCAACCTGCAGTAGGCGCGGAATTATGCGCGCGCGGTGCCAGTGCCACCCTTGCCGGGACTCTTCTTTTGGGCTCGTCGCGCGGCCAGCTCGTGCATCTCGCGGCCCAGGCTGGAGCTGTTGATATATACCTGGATGGCCAGCATAATGAGGTTGCCGGTAATCCAGTAGAGCGCCAGACCGGAGGCGTAATGCCACAGGATGAAGCCCATGAAGATTGGCATCACAATGGCCATCATGCGCCGCTGCGTCGGGTCCATGCCCGGCGAGGGCGTAATGTACTGCGTCAGGAACATGGTGACAATAATCAGCGCGGGCAGAATGTGCGTCGGGTCCGGCGCGGAAAGATCCGGCAGCCAGAACCAGTGTGCCTGGCGAAGTTCCACCGCATTCAGCAGCACGCGATAATAGGCGAAGAACAGCGGCATCTGCAGCAGCATGGGCAGGCAGCTGCCGTACATGTTCACGCCCTCTTCCTTATAGAGCGCCATCATCTCGGCGTTCATCTCGGTGCGCTTGGGATCGTTCAGCTTCAGGCTTGCGTAGCGCTTCTTGATCCCCTCCACCTTTGGCTGGATGCGCATCATCTTCAAGGATGACTTCATCATCATGAAGCGCGTGGGCAGCAGCACCATGTTGAAAATGAATGTGATGATGATGATGGACCAGCCCCAGCTGTACGGGCCGGCGCCCAGCACATTCTTCAGCCAGCGCAACGCAATATAAAGCGGCTTGGCGAGTACGGTCCACCAGCCGTACTGGATCAGCGACTCCAGCGAAGGTCCGTCCGGCTTGCCGTTGTCGCCCATCGCATGCACTGAGGCCAGCACGTTGGTCGCCTTGGGCCCGGTAAACAGGCGCAGTCGCGTGTCGCCGCTGGTGTCGCCAATCGCCAGACCCAGCACCGAATCCGGCTTCTTGGTGCTGCTCGGGTTCGAGAGGTCGCTCGGAATATCCACCGCGTGGTGCAGCGTCACCACCGTGGTGCGCGCCGGCGCATCGGGCAGAAACGCCGCGGCAAAGTAGAGGTCGGATACCGCCGCGAAGTCATACGGCGCATCGAAGGTGGAGTCGCCGCTCACCTTTTTGGAAGCAATCGTCGTCTGCTTGCCGCTCAGCGACCACACAATCTCTGAAGGCGTCGGCATCTGGTTGCGCGTGGCGGAGGCTGGCAGGAACTCCTCCATGTCGCCCAGTCCCGCCGGCCAGCACACCAGCGCCCGCACCGGAACCCCGTTGCGGAGTACCTTCGTTTCCACGTCGATCACGTAGCTGGAGTTGAAGCCGAAGGTCTTCACTACGTCCAGGCCGTTCTGCTCATAGTGAAACGTCAGCTTGCCCGGGGCCAGCAGCGTTCCCGTGGCAGAAGCCTCGTAGAGCGCGCTGTTCAGCTGGCTGGTCAGCGCCGGCTCATAGGTAAAGAGCGAAAGCGGCAGCCCGAACTTTTCGGCCAACTGCGGCTGCACCATGTCCAGCGGCTTGCCAGACGTGTCCTTGTACTTTTTCAGGATCCAGTGCTTCACCTGCCCGCCGCGGTTGGTGAAAACGATCTTGTATAGCTCGTTCTCCACCGTGGTTTCCGTTTCAGCCTTGGCCTCCAGCGTGGGAGTCGCGGGCTGTGCCGGTTTTCCCTCTGCCGCAGCCCGACGGCCGGATCTTTTCCCTGCGGGAACCGCCGCCGTCTGGCTCGTCGTAGCTGCGCCCGCCGCAGCCGGGCCTGCCGCAGCCGGACCTGCGCCGGAGGTCGGGGCCGCCGGTTGGGCAGCCTGCTGCTGGTGCGGCTGCACCGGCGCCGGCGTGTTGTCCTTCGGCTTGAAGTACTGGAAGGAAAGAAAAAGCGCCAGAGCCAGGAAAGTGAAGGTGAGCAGGCTGCGCATGTCGCCGCCACCACCACCGCCGGAACCCTGATGGTCAAGATTTGGATTGCGAATTTCGGGCAAAGGAAACGTCCTGTCGTTGGAAGAAGGGGCGCGCCATCGGGCGCCGCTCTCCTTATGGTAACGGTTTGTGGGCAAAAGGTCTTCCCGAGCCTGCCGGCGGCACCGGATCCAGCCCTCCGCGGCCAAACGGATGGCAGCGCAGCAGCCGCCGCAATGCCAACCAAATCCCTTTCAGCGGACCATGAATTGCAATTGCCACGGCAGCGTACTCCGAGCACGTGGGCAAGAATTTGCACCCGCCCGGGCTGATCGCGTGCAGCGCCGGCGACAACCAGCGCTTGTAAAACTCGAGCATTGCAAGAAGAATTCGTGTCATGCCGGTTCGCCCTTGCACGTTGGGCCCTTGCCCGCGGCGGAGACTCGCTCCGCTTCCGTTCGGGCCTGTCCCAGAATACGCACCACTTCGGCCTCGAGCTTCCTGAAATCCATGGTGATCACGCCGCGCCTCGGGTGCAAAATCAGATCGCAGCCCTGCGGCAGCAGGTCCACGTTGCGGCGCAGCACCTCGCGCATGCGGCGCTTGATGCGGTTTCGATCGTGCGCTTTGCCCATCACCTTGCCCGCCGTAAGCCCCACGCGGGGCCCTGCGGCCTGCTCGCTCCGCAGCGCCAGGAACCAGCTCATCGTGGCCGACTGGTGTTTGCGGGCGGCGGAGTACGCCAGTTGATAGTCAGCGTGCTTGCACAGGCGAAAAGCCGTAAAAGACCGCGACCGGACAGCCGGAAGCGGCCCTGACTTGTACGATTCAGCCTGTCCCGAATCTGTTGGGTGGGGGGTACTCATGGCAAAGCCGGAGGGCGAGAGAGCCGGAACGGCAAAACAGCCATCCCTTCCGGCCGGATGTGGACGGAAGGGAAGACTAGTCGCGGAACCCGGCGCTGACGGCAATGCGCTTGCGGCCGATGGCCCGGCGGCGGCTCAGGATGGCGGCGCCACTCTTGGTCTTCATGCGCGCGCGAAAACC
>DATKTQ010000142.1:0-2389 GCA_035531055.1 Occallatibacter sp.
CCGCTGGTGATCGGCCATGAATTTGTGGGCGAGATTGCGGAGGTGGGTTCAAACGTAACCGATTTTGAGCCCGGAATGATCGTAAGCGGCGAGGGCCACGTGGTCTGCGGGCGCTGCCGGAACTGCCTGGCCGGTCGGCGGCATCTGTGCGCGCAGTCGAAGGGTGTGGGCGTCAGCCGTCCCGGCGCCTTTGCCGAATACATCGCGCTGCCCATGAGCAACATCTGGCGGCACCATCCCTCGGTTCCCCTGGAAATCGCTTCCATCTTCGATCCTTTCGGCAACGCGGTCCATACCGCGCTGCAATTTCCCGTGCTGGGTGAAGACGTGCTGATCACCGGCGCGGGGCCCATCGGGTTGATGGCGGCGGCCGTGGCGCGGCATGCCGGAGCGCGCTTTGTGGTGATCTCCGACCTGATCCCGGAGCGGCTGGAGCTGGCGGAAAAGATGGGTGTGACCCGGGCCGTCGATCCCAGGAAAACGCCGCTGGAAGAGGTTCAGAAAGAGCTGGGCATGCAGGAGGGTTTTGACGTGGGCCTGGAGATGTCCGGAAACCCGGCAGCC
Source organism: Occallatibacter sp. (assembly GCA_035531055.1). Classification (GTDB taxonomy): domain Bacteria; phylum Acidobacteriota; class Terriglobia; order Terriglobales; family Acidobacteriaceae; genus Telmatobacter. The sequence goes on from DATKTQ010000142.1 coordinate 565, forward strand.
TTCCGCAGCATGCTGGGCAACATGAGCCACGGTGGCAGGATCGCCATGCTCGGCATCCCCAACCAGGAAATGTCCATCAACTGGAACCAGGTGATCTTCAACATGCTGACCATCAAGGGCATCTATGGCCGTGAGATGTACGAGACCTGGTACAAGATGACGGTGATGCTGGAATCGGGCCTGGACATCAAACCGGTGATTACGCATCGCCTCGCGTGGCAGGAATACGAAAAAGGGTTTGAGGCCATGCGAAGCGGCAAGTGCGGCAAAGTGATCTTGAACTGGAGGGAATAAAGTGTACGGAAGCATCCGCGAACATCTGACAGCCAGGCTGGATGAAATCCAGCACGCCGGGCTTTACAAGAACGAGCGAACGCTGGAATCCTCGCAGCATACGCGGGTGAGGCTGCGCAGCGGCGAGAGCGTCCTGAACCTGTGCGCCAACAACTACCTGGGCCTGGCGAACCATCCGGCCATTGTCGAGGCGGCGAAAGAGGCGCTCGACCGCTGGGGTTACGGGCTCTCCTCGGTGCGCTTCATCTGCGGCACCCAGGCCATCCACCAGCAACTGGAAGCGGCATTGAGCCGCTTTCTGGGAACGGATGATACCATCCTTTACAGCTCCTGTTTTGACGCCAACGGCGGGCTGTTTGAGACGCTGCTGGACGCCGAGGATGCGGTGATTTCCGACGAGCTGAACCACGCCAGTATTATCGATGGCATCCGCTTGTGCAAGGCCGAGCGATACCGCTATCGCAACGGCGACCTGAACGACCTTGAAGAGAAGCTGAAACAGGCCAAGGCGGAGGCGCGCTACGTTCTGGTGGCCACGGACGGAGTGTTCTCCATGGACGGCTACGTGGCGAAGCTGGAGGGAATTTGCGGCCTGGCGGACAAGTACGGCGCGCTGGTGATGGTGGACGACTCGCACGCTGTGGGCTTTATGGGCAAGCACGGCCGCGGCACTCCCGAACACTGCGGCGTTGAGGGCCGGGTGGACATCATCACCGGAACGCTGGGGAAAGCCCTGGGCGGCGCCAGCGGCGGCTACACCACCGGCCGGAAAGAAATCATCGAGCTGCTGAGGCAGCGCTCGCGGCCTTATCTCTTTTCCAACTCGGTGGCGCCGGCGATTGTGGCGGCTTCGCTCAAAGTCCTTGATCTGCTGCAGGAGTCCGGCGAACTGCGCGAGCGCCTGATGGAAAACACGCGATTTTTCCGCGAGCAGATGTCCGCGCTCGGCTTTTCGATTCTTCCGGGCGAGCATCCGATTGTGCCCATCATGATCGGCGACGCCAGCCAGGCAACACAAATGGCCGATGCACTGCTGGCCAAAGGCATCTACGTGATCGGATTCTCCTATCCCGTGGTGCCGCAAGGCAAGGCCCGCATCCGCGCACAGATTTCCGCCGCGCACACCCGCGCCGACCTGGAATTCGCCGTCCAGTGCTTCAAAGAAGTGCGGGACGCCATGGGGGACGCGTAGGGCATCCTTGCACGCCACAAGCTGCTCAAAATGTTCCCGATATCGAAGCACCTCTCGCCAGGGTGCCAGGCCGCCAAGGCAGGCAAAGGGAATAAAGAAGTTTCAGGTTGTGCCCCTTTGCGTCTCCGCGTCTTTGCGGAAGGCTATTGGTTCTTGCACCTTCCGGCCATGCCATAGCCGCTCCGAGGAATTCCAGCAACCCGCGGGCTGGCGCAGAGCCCCAAAACCGGCCTCTGCGCCAGCCGGACGACAACCCGCAAGTAAGAGGATTCTACCGCCTCAGGTGTACTTCTCGGCATCCTTGATCTGCTTCTGGAGTTTCTTGAATTCCGCATCCTT
>DATKTQ010000143.1:0-46283 GCA_035531055.1 Occallatibacter sp.
ACGTTTGCTCAAGGATAAATACCATCACGATTCTAAATGGTATTGCCGAGACCTTCGACCGGACTTTCGTTATAGAAGCCAGTACAGATGAACCATTGCTCTATAGGGCAAAGTGAACAAGTCTTGATGGTATCGGTCTAGAGCCTGTTATTAACCTTGATCCTTTATTTGCATTGGGATAGTCCGCGAGAGCTTACGGCGTTGACGATAGAGGCATGGGAAATCGAAATCGTCAGGGCTATCAGACAGATGTGACCGACGAGGAGTGGGCGTTTGTGGCTCCCTATTTGGCGTTGTGCCGCGAGGATGCCACGCAGCGCGATTATCCTCTGCGCGCTGTGTTTAACGCGGTGCGCTATGTCGCCAAGAGCGGCTGTCCGTGGCGCATGCTGCCCAACGATTTGCCACCGTGGTATGTGGTTTATCAACAGATGCGTCGCTGGATCGACGCGCGCTGCTTCGAGACGATGGTCGAGGACTTGCGTAAGTTGCTGCGCGAGTACGCGGGGCGTAAGCCGCAGCCCACGGCGATGATTCTCGACAGCCGAACGCTGCAATCGACGCCCGAGTCGGGTGCGCGCGCTGGCTACGATGGGGCCAAGCGCCGCAAGGGATCGAAGGTGCATGCGGCCGTCGACACGTTGGGCCACCTGCTGGCGCTGCATGTGACCGCGGCCGACGAGCAGGATCGCGCGCAGGTTGGTGTACTGGCCGAGGCGGTGCAACAGATCACCGGCGAACATGTGGAGTTGGCTTGGGTCGATCAAGGCTACACAGGCGAAAACGCCGCTCTGGCCGCCGAAAAACACGGCGTTCGTCTGGAGGTCGTCAAGCACACCGAGGTCAAACGCGGATTTGTGCTGCTGCCACGCCGTTGGGTTGTCGAGCGGGACTTCGCGTGGGCCGCACGATTCCGCCGCTTGGCTCGCGACTATGAGCGGCTGGCCGCTACTCTGGCTGCCCTGCATTACCTGGCCTTCGCCTGCCTCATGCTCGCAAACCTGGTCAGAACATTCCAGCAAAGTTAATAACAGGCTCTAGACGCGCAGCCGAGCTAATAGAGAAGATACTTTGCACGCACGACGTTGAATCGCGTGATGGCGTCCTGCCAGTCCTCCTGGATGCGGCGCGGATCTTCGCCTGCATCGAGTGCGTCGAGTGTTGCCTTGTTACGCAGGAGCCAGTCAATCTTGTCGAGCTTGTACTCAGCTGAATACAGGCGGTGCAGGGCCGCAGCGATTTCGATGCCGAGTTCCGGCGCGTCCAACGATTCCCGATAGGTGAGGATGAGGCTCACGCCGCCGCAGCTTTGGCCCGAGTAGACAGAGGCTGCGGGAGTAAAGCGGATGGGGACAAAGCGAACGCCGTCGATGCCGCGCTGATTGAGTGCGCCTGCGAGCGCTACTGGATCAATCCAGGGCGCGCCAACGAGTTCAAAGGGCGTGTCGGTTCCGCGGCCCACGGAAAGATTCGAGCTCTCCAGCAGGCCGATGCCGGGATAGAATGCGGCCTCAGTGAGATTGCGCATGTTGGGGGATGGGTTGATCCACAGGCGGCCGGTGGAGTCGAACCAGTCGCCGCGCATCCAGTCCTTCATGGGGACGACGGTGAGCGCGGCGCCGATTCGCCGCTCGGCGTTGAACATGCGCGCGAGTTCGCCGATGGTCATGCCGTGGCGAACGGGGATTTGCCCGTAACTGACGAACGCTTCGTGGCCGTGGTTGGCGATGGGGCCCTGCACGTCGACGCCATCGATGGGATTGGGCCGGTCGAGCACGTAGATGGGCTTGTGGGCCTTGGCCGCGGCCTCAAGAAAATAGCCGAGGGTGGTCTCGTAGGTGTAAAAGCGTGCGCCGATGTCCTGAATGTCAACGACGACGGCGTCGAGCGAGGCGAGTTGCGCGGGGGTGGGCCGGCGGCTGGCGTCGGAGTCGCCGTATACGCTGTACACGGGAACGCCGGTTGCGGAGTCCTGCGAGTCGGCGATGTTCGTGGTGTCCTGCGTGCCGAGAACGCCGTGTTCCGGACTGAAGATGGCAACGAGGCGCAGGCCCGGCGTGTGCGACAACACGTCCGCCGTGCGGCGGCCCTCGGCATCGACGGAGGTCTGGTTCATGACAAGGCCGATGCGCACAGGATGTGCGGGATCAGGATGCAATTGGCGAAAGCCGTCGCTCTCGAGCACGTCAATGCCGGTGCGAACGTCGCCACTGCGCGCGGTGATGCGGCGCTCCGCCATGAGCGACTCGTTGTAGCCGGTGATGCGGGCCAAGCGCATTTGTTGACGCTGACTGATGGAGAGCGAGAGCGCCTGGACGGCAGCAGTGGCGATGCGCGAGCGAAGCGAGACGACGGAGTGGCCGCCGTGGGGATGGACGCGGTTGGTGAGGAGGAGGATGTAGGTGTCGGTGACGGGGTCGATCCAGAGGGACGTGCCGGTGAAGCCGGTGTGTCCGAATGAGCCGACAGGCAGAAGCGCGCCACGATTGGTGGAAAAGGGTGAGTCGATGTCCCAGCCAAGGCCGTGCAGGCTGGCGGCGGTGGCGGGCTGCTGGGGGGTGGACATTTTTTCAATCATGGGACGGCTGAGCACGAAGGTGCCGCTGAGCAACGCCTGGGCAAAGCGCGCTAGATCGTCAGCCGTGGAGAATAGGCCGGCATGGCCGGCGACACCGCCCATGCGTCGCGCGGTGGGATCGTGCACAACGCCGCGCAGCATGTGGCCGTGCTCGTCGTACTGTGTGGGTGCGATGCGCGGAATCCACGATACGGGTGGGAGATAGCTCGTGTGGCGCATGCCGAGCGGCTCGAAGATGTGCTCGGCGGCGTAGTCGTTGAGCGACTGGCCGGTGACCCTTTCAACGAGGAAGCCGAGGGCCTCAAAATTCATGTCGCTATAGACGAAGCGCGTGCCGGGCGGAAGCTGCGGCCGCTGCTGCATAACGAGCCGGTAGGCGGCATCGCGGCCCTGCCACGGCTGCGAGAGATCGAGATCGGGAGCTAGACCGGAGAAGTGCGTGAGCAGTTCGCGCACGGTGATGTCGGCCTTGCCATTTTGCGCGAAGTCTGGCAGGTAGGCAGCGACGGGATCGTTGAGCCGAACGCGGCCCTGCTGCACGAGTTGCATGACTGCGGTGGTGGTGGCGATGCACTTGGTAAGCGAAGCGAGATCGAAGATGGTGTCGACGGTCATGCGCTCACGCGTTGGCTCAAGTGAGCGCCAGCCGAAAGCCTTGCGATAGACAACCTTGCCATTGTGGCCGATGAGCAGTACGCCGCCGGGGATGTTGCCGGTGTCCACGGCTTGCTGCATGGCGGCGTCAATCGCGGCAAAGCGCCGCGGCGAGTCGGCATGCGGCGCGGGCTGTGCGGCCAGCGGCAGCGCGACGAAGAGCGCACAGAATGCAGGCCAAAAGCGAATGCGGAAGAAGCTGTACGCGGCATACGTGGTAAATCTCAAGAAAATTCTCCTTGATTCAAAAACTATGAACGATTCAGCTTGCTCCTCGCGGGATCATTTGCGTCTGGGTTCGCGTCCGGGATCGTTTCCGGGGAAGTTGCGCAGGTCGATGCCGAGCTGCATACATTTCTTATACAGGTGCCTGCGCTCCAGGCCGAGGGCGCGGGCCGTCTGCGGCTAGCTGCTGGAAGGGACGAGGCAGCGCTGGAGGACCAGCGCTGCTGGAGACGGGGACTACGGCTTCTGGCTGCCGGTCGCGGCCTGCGCCTGGCGCAACTGCTGCTGATAACGCGCGAGGTTAGCCTGCAATTCCGAGGCCAGGCGCGTGTTCTGCTGGTGGTTGGCGAGCACGAGAGCATGCTGCGCGGTGGCGACCGCCTGATCGTAGTGGCCGTTCTCCGACTGCATGGCGGCGAGCATCTGCAGAATCATGGGTTCCCTGCCCTGCGTGAGATCGGAGGCTGCCTGGAACTGAGGAAGCGCTTCGGCGAACCGGCTGGAAGCGGCAAAGGCGCGGCCCAGGTTGTAATGCGACTCCGCCGAGCGCGGGGCAAGCCGAACGGCCGTCTGCAACTCGACGGTGGCTTCTGGGATGCGGCCCATGCGCGCCAGCAGGACGCCATAGACATTGTGACCGTCGACGGACTTGGGCGCGAGGGCGAGTCCGCGGGTGAGCTCTTCGATGGCTTGCTCCCGGTGGCCATTCATGTCTTCCAGCACATGCCCCATGTTGATGTGGGCCGAGCCGTTGTCCGGATTGAGGTCGATGGCCTTCTGAATTTCGATCATCGCGTCCTGCAGTTGGCCCTCCTCGGCGAGCGCGCTGCCCAGGTTGCTATGGGTCTGGGAGCTGTCATTGCTGATGGCGAGCGCCTTGCGGTAGTTTTCGACGGCCTCACTGGTGCGGCCGAGCGCAGCCAGAGCGACGCCGATGTTGTTGTAAGGCCGGGCGTCGGTGGGATCTTTGGCGGCGGCCACCTGCCAGGCGGGGATGGCCTTGGCGTACTCGTGCAGGTCCTGCAACTGTTGAGCGGCGTCAAACTCTCGGTAGAAGTCGATCACGGGCGTATTGATGTGTTCGAGTTCGTCCGGGCCGATGTTGAGGAACTCCGGAATGTTGACGGCGCGGTTGGAGGCGGTGGCGTTCTCCACCACAACAGCGGGGCTGGCGTTGCCCTGCTCGTCAATGTGCGTGAGGTAAAGATGCGTGTAAAACGAAGGGCTCTTGGAAGAGAAGGCCAGCCAGTGGCCGTTGGGCGACCAGGTGTGCCAGGAGTTCATGATGGGTAGATTGGACGCAAGCGGGCGTGCCACGCCGCCCGAGAACGGAACAATGTACAGCTTGCTGTCCGGGCGCATGAGCAAACCATTTTTGCACTCCACGAAGACGATCCACTTGCCGTCCGGCGAGACCTTGGGAAAGTTGTTGCTCATGCCGTTCTCTGACGCGCCGACGATGCGCTCCGGAGTGCCGCCTTTGCCGTTGTTGAAGGGGATTCTGTACAGGTCGTACTGAATCTGCGTTTCGCGGGGATCGTTGGCGTAGGTGGAGAGCTTGTAGCCGTTGGGATAAGGATCGCGCGCGGTGGCGCGGGAGTAGACGAGGTACTTTCCGTCCGGCGACCAGAAGGCGGAGGTCTGCACGTAACGGGGATCGTCAGCGCCGGGAAGGGGCGCGAGCGTTTTGGACTTTGTGTCATACCAGGCGAGCACGCCGCGCGTGGGATAGAAGACCTGTCCGAAGCCGTAGAAGGAATAGAAGCCGTTGTAGAGCCGGTCAAGGACGCGCACGCCGTGCTCGTGCGGCACGTCGATGGAGTTGACGATGTATCGTCCGTCGGGAGAGACCTGGCTCATGAAGCCGAAGCGCTTCTGCGAATTCTCCTCAGAGAAAGCGCTCCAGTGGATGAGGTAGTCCTTGCTGATGGTGGTGATTTTCTTGATGGGCACAAGGGCGTAGAGGCCCTTGTCATTGGCGGGACCGTCCACGTCAATGCCCATGGATTTGCCGTCGCGCGTGAAGGAGTGGCAGTTGGCGCAGGTGGGCAGCCCGGTCATGACGACCTGGCTCTGTTTGCGGTTGATGTAGCGCAGTTCCCACTTGATTTTGGGAAGGACGGAGTCCGGCAGGGGCTTGATGATGCCGCGCTGCTCGGTTTCGGGCGGAGGAGGCAGGAGGGGTACGTTGCGATAGAAGATGGGAGCGCCGACGGGGTCTTTGGAAGTCTTGAAGGTGGCTTCCGCGTGCGAGAGCGCCTTGTGGCTGTCGCGGGTGGCATACCCGGTGATGCGGACGCGAGCTTCGGTTTCGAGGGACCGCTTCTTGATATCCCCCCAGGTGGCATCGTCCGGGCGCCAGGTATGCGCGGCAGCCTGCCGGGGCGTGAGCGTGGGCTGCACGTAGCCGACGAGCGAGTCATCCACGGGAGCAAGCTGCATTCGCTCACCGCTGGACCAGACGCGGATGGGCTGCGCGTGGCGGCCAAAGTCAATTTCGATTTGCCAGACGGTCACGTCGGGATTGCCGTCGCGCCAGGCCCACTGGGGAGCGATGAGGTCCGGAGGGTAGAGGGAGCCGTCGACAGGATTGTCGATGGCAAGGCCGGGATCCGCCGGGGCGCTATACGCTTTCTGCACAATCGGGATGAGAAACGGCGGGATGCCTTCCGGCGGGACCGTGACCGACGCTTGTGACTGCGCGCTGTTCCCTGTTTGGCCAGCAAATACGTGCCCTGTGAGGGCGGCTGCAGATGAAAACACGACTACAAGGACTGCAAAAAACTTCCGTCCCATGACAACTCCCCATGGCTCGCTGCCGGACCTTGGGCTCGGAGCCGTTCTCAAAACTTGCCGTGAGGAGTTGGCCCGGAAGTGCCCGGGTGCGAAATTACGCGTTATAAGTGCGATGAATTTGCACTCATACTAGCAAAGCGACGACACAACCATCGACAGAAAAAGGGGCAGCGGGCGCGGGTCCTCCACCGAAAGATGGAGATCGGATGCGCTTTTTGACTGATATCGGTGGTGGGAAAGCGCGATGGGCCCAACTTTGCGGTGGCTCTACTTTGCCAGAACCGATTCCGCGACGTGGAGGATCTGGTCTGCCTTGACGTTTGTGAGGGTTTGCACCGTGCCGCTGGGCCAGGTGATAACGACTTTTTGGGCGACGGATTCCTGGCCGAGGCCGAAGGGGACCGGGCCGAGGCTGGACGAAGCGTAGCAGACGCTGGAGGTCTGGTGGTTGTACTGCGAGCCGGCGGCGGTGACCACTTGAATGCGTGCGCCCATGCCGTCGCGGTTGGACTTGACGCCGCGCAAAGCAATTTCCAGCCAGTGACCGGAGTGCGGGCTGCGATTCATCCAAAGCTCGGCGTTGTGATCCATGGAAGTGGCAACTATGTCGATGCGGCCGTCGCCGTCGAAGTCGCCGAAGGCACAGCCGCGATGGCGGGCCGCGGTGGCCGGGATGAAGCCAGCCTCCTCGGTGAGCGTCTGCCACTTGCCGCTGGCGCCCAGGTTGCGGAAGACGGTGTTGGGCTGACGGACGGCGGCACCGGGAGGATGCGTGGCAGAAACATGGCCGCGCGTGACGAACAGGTCCTTCCAGCCATCGTTGTCGAAGTCGTAGAGGCCGGCGCCGAAACCTCCCATTTCCATGCTTTCCATGCTCATCCCGCTGGAGCCGGTGACCTCCACAAAGTCTCCCTTCGTGGAGTTCTGCAGCAGCGGGAAGGTTTGCTTGTTCAAGGCCACGTAGGCAATGTCGGGGTAACCGTCGTTGTTGAAGTCGCGGAAGTCCAGCCCCATGCCGGAGATGAATTCGCCGTCGCCGGAGAGAGCTGCGTTGGTTTGGAAAGCGACTTCTTCGAACTTGTTGCCGAGGTTGTGGAATAGGAAGTTGTACTCCGAATCGTTGGTGACAAAGATGTCCGGCTTGCCATCTAGATCGTAGTCCGCTATGCCAGCGCCCATACCCTTGCCGACGTGGTCGCGCAGGCCCCACTGTTTGGAAACATCCGTAAACGTGCCGTCGCCGTTGTTGAGGAAGACCTGTTCCGGCGTCCCCTTGTAAAAGCGCGGGTGGCAATACTCGGGGATGTCCTGGATGACGCACATCGGTTTGTCGGAGTAGGTCCACTGCATGTAGTTGACGACGAAGAGGTCGAGCAAACCGTCGTTGTTCACGTCGACCCAGGCTGCCGTGACGGCCCAGAGCGGGCCAAACTCCGGGTCGTTCCACTTGTCCAGGCCGGCTTTCTTCGTCACGTCGGTAAACGTGCCGTCGCCGTTGTTGTGGTAGAGGGTGTTGCCGTGCACGCCGGCGACGAAGATGTCCGGATGGCCGTCGTTGTCGTAGTCGCCCACGGCCACACCGACGTCGAAGCCGTGGCCGAGTAGGCCGGCTTTCGCGGTCACATCGGTGAAGGTTCCGTCGCCGTTGTTGCGCAGTAGCATGTTGTTGTACTTGGGAGAGGACTTTTTGAGCGTGGAGAGATCCGCGCCGTTGGCGAAGAAGATATCCGGCTTGCCGTCACCGTTGTAGTCAAAGACCGCGACGCCACCGGCCATCGTCTCCGGCGCGTTGCGCGCGGGGCTCTCGTTGCTGTCCAACCGGAACGGCAGAGCCTTCTCTTCAAAATGGATGGGCGACGGGGAAGGAGCCTGCATTTGCTGGCACCGGGTTGCCGGGGCAGATGCGAAAAGGCCGCAGAGGCACACGCACAGAAGGGGGCGATCGATGCAAGAAAACATAGGGGAAGCAATATATGGGCAGGTGCCCGGAGTGGGTGAATTGTACTATGGCCAACTCTGCGCGCGACATGCCAATTTGCGTGCCCCGGAGTGACGCCAAATGTTCCCTGGAAAGGACTTCCGGAGGGTCTTTTCATTGGGTGAACAAGCCAGAAAATAAGGCCGGGGAAAGGTCATATGCAAATGCGCGTACAATGTTTGGCAACGATTCTAGCATCTGCAAAACCGCTTTATCTCGCGCCCGGAAGGGTGACTTGGTCGCAGGCTCGCTGGAAAGAGCGGTGGCACGCGCGCAGAAATCAGGAATGTTCATGAATCAACTCCGACTTTTTTCTATGAAGAATGCCTGCGGCATGGGGCATCCGGGCTTGCGGTTGGCAATGTTGCTGGGGCTTGTGGCGGGAACCGCATTGTTTGGCCAGTCCACTGCGGGCGGAAGGGCCTCTGCCCCCGCAGCGGCGAAGACCTCCACGGTGAGCGCGCAGGTGAATGAGGTTTCCCTGGACCTGGTGGCGCATAACAAGAAACACAAGCTGGTGATGGACCTGAAGCCGGACGAACTGGCCGTGACCGACGATGGAGTACCAGTGAAGCTTACGGGATTCCACCTGGTGACCGGAGACTCCGGCACGGGTCACCTGGTGACGCTGGTGTTTGACCACTTTCAGGGTTCGGCGGCAAGGAGTGCAGAGAACCTTGCCGGAAAGATTCTGAAGATGCTGCCTTCGAAAGGCTTCTCCGTGGCGGTGCTGGACCTGAATGGGCGGCTTCGACTGATCCAGGGCTTTACGGAGGACCGGAAGGCGGTGGAGCAGGCGATTCAGGCAGCGACGGCCAAAGACGAGTCCAGGCAGACCAAGGCTGCGGCGGTGGCGGAGAAGAACCTGATTGCCGTGGCGCGGACAGGAGCCGACACGACGGGCCAGCACGCTAGCATGACGGAACGCGCAGAGGCGCAAGCGCTGCTGGCGGCGCTGGCGGACTCGCATCAGATTGTGCAGGACCGCCACGCGCGAGTGTCGCTGGCCGCACTGCTGGCGCTGGCGCGGTCTCAGCAGCAGATGAAACAGCGGAAGACCCTTGTCTACTTCACGCACAATCCGCAGATGGACTCCGCTGCCAAGGCGATGGTGCAGACGATTGTGGGAGCGGCGAATCGCGCTAGCGTACGCATTAACACCATTGACATGAACGCTTTCAACTCCGACGGGCAGCACCAGCTGAACAACGCCATGCTGAACGGGCAAGCCCCGTTCAGTCCAGCTGCTCAGCCGGTGCCGGGCAGCGGGGGCATGGCCTCTTCCGTCCCCATGCAGCAGGCTGCGGGCATGCCGGGCACGGGAGGCAGCGGGGCAAACTGGGGTACCTCCCAGGACGTGGCGATGGCAACCGGGTTCATGATGCGCTCCAATGAGTGGGCGACGTTCAACGGGCCGAAGGGTCCGATGGCTGACCTGGCAAAGGGTACCGGAGGCACGTACATTGACGCGCAGGACCGCACCAAGAAGCCACTGGAGCGGATGCGCGAGGACATGACGACCTATTACGAGGCGACCTACGTTCCGCCGATCCAGGACTACGACGGCAAGTTTCGCACCATCGGCGTGAGGCCGCTGCGCAAGGACCTGAACATCCAGACGCGGACGGGCTATTATGCGCTGCCTCCGGGCGCCGACGGGAGTATTCAACCGTTTGAAGCACCCCTTCTGAAGGCACTGAGCGCGCCTCAACTGCCGGCGGACCTGAAGTTCGGAGCGGAGGTGCTGCGCCTGGGCAAGCTGCCGGACGGAAACGCGAACAGCCTGGTGGTGTCAGTCCCGGTGGCGGAACTGGACACAAAGCAGGACCAGCAGACCGGGCTGTATTCCGCGCGCGTGGCCATTGTGGCACAGATCCGGGATAGCAGCGGCACGGTGGTGGAACACTTTGGCGAGGACCTGACACACCGCGGCGCTCTGGAATCACTGGACCGGAATGACAATGAGGAGATTGCGCTGCAGCGCCACTTTTATGAGACGCCAGGCGCCTATGTGCTGCAGGTTGCGGTGCTGGACCAGAACAGCGGCAAGATGAGCGCAGAGCGGGTTGCTTTTGAGATTCCCGCGGTGAAGGCTGGCCCTGCCGTGAGCGATATGGTGCTGGTGAAGAGCATGCATCCAGTGGCCGGGGCCGCGGATCCGTTGGAGCCGATGCGCTATGCGCAAGACGCCGTGACGGCCAACATCTCCGGCGAAGTGCCGGGCGGGGACAAGGATGTCTCGCTCTTTTTTATTCTGCACCCAGACCCAAATGTGACGGCTGCTCCGGCGCTGGAGATGCAGGTTATCCGGAACGGAAAACCGGGCAGGCGCACTCCGCTGCCGCTGAAGGTGGGCAAGACGCCGGGAAGTATCCCCTATCTGGCTTCGTTCCAGGGGAAGGCGCTGGCGCCGGGCGAATATGAGGTGAAGGCGATTCTGCAGCAGGGTGAAGCCACCGCGGTGCAGTCGGTCGCCTTTACGGTGGAAGGCAGCGGGGCCAGCACGGCGGCAGTGGAGAGTGAAGCCGCCACTGCCATGGACGTGAAGTACACCGCACCCGTGGGCATGAAACCTGCGCCAGGACAACTGACGATCAAGGCAGTTTCGAATGCGGCCCCCAGGCCGAGCGTTCAGGCCTTGCAGGACCTGATTGCCGATGCGCGGCAGCGTGCCGTGCATTACACGGAATCGCTGCCGAACTTCTTATGCGTGCAGGTGACCGACCGCTCCGTTGACCGCGAAGGCCGAGGCAACTGGAAGCAGAAGGATACGATTACGGAGCTGTTGCGCTATCGGCAGAAGGTGGAAACGCGGACCACGCTGGAGGTAAATGGGAAGGCGAGCAACACGGAGCGCGATGCGATGCCTGGAACCTTCTCATCCGGCGAACTGGGCGGCGTGCTGCGGGCGGTGTTTGAAGACACGGCCCACGCGGATTTCCGCTGGAAGGAAACCGACGCCCTGGAGGACGGAACAGTGCAGGTGTTCGCTTACAGCGTGGACCAGGCGCACTCAGCCTTTGGAGTGACCGGGTCCAACGGACGGCAGATTCTGGCGGCGTTCCACGGCGAGGTATTTCTGGACACGGCGACGCACAGCGTCCGGCGCATTACGCTGATCGCCGATAAGTTGCCGCGCAAGTTTCCCACGCATTACACGGCCATGCGCGTGGACTACGGCTACGTGATGATCAACGGGCATGACTACCTGATGCCGGTGAGTGCTGAGGTAAGCGTGGAGCAGGGCCGGCATGAGGCGGTGCTGAACTCGATACAGTTCCGCGACTACCGGCGCTTTGGTTCCAGCATGAAAATCCTGAACTTTGTTCCAGCAACGACGCCCTAGCCCGATGCGTGGAATGTGCCGGCAAGAGAAGCGACAGGCGCAGCATGAGGAGCCAGGCAAGCGTGTCGGCGAATGCTTTATTCTGAATGCCATGCGGTCCGCTATTTTTCTGCTGTTAGCTATGGGAGTTCCGGCCCTCGGGCAGGCGCCGCAACAGGTGCACGCGGCCGGTGTGGATCAGCTGCTGAGCCAGGGGATTGCTGCGCAGCAACGCCATGACCTGCAGACGGCGATTGCGGACTACCGCAAGGCGCTGGCCCTGCAGCCGGAACTGGCTGAGGCCCGCGCCAACCTGGGCGCGGCGCTGGCCGATGACGGACAGTTCGACGAAGCCATCAAAGAAGACACACGGGCGCTTGCCTCTGCGCCGGGCAACAGCGGCCTGCGGATGAACCTGGCCCTTGCCTACTACAAGAAGGGCGATCTTGCCCATGCAGGACCGGAGTTTGAACGAGTTCTGGCGGCGCGGCCCATGGACATTGCCGCCGCGGTGCTGCTGGGTTATGTGGACGTCAAGCTGGAGAAGCCGGAGGCGGCGGTAAGGCTGCTGGCACCGTTGGAGACAGGCCATGAGAACAACATGGACCTGGAGTACGTGCTTGGCTACGCGCAAATCCAGTCTGGCGATGAGAAGGACGGGCTTCCGCGGATGGAGCGGATGGCGCGCACGACCAACGCCGTGGACGCCTATGTGATTGCAGGGACAGCGCGGCTGCATCACCGGGAGTTCCACGAAGCGCGCACGGACCTGGAAGCCGCGGTGAAGCTGAATCCGGCTTTTCCGGGTTTGCAGACGCTAGTGGGGCAGGCGCGCGATGCGCTTGGGGATACAGATGCCGCATTGCCGGCGTTTGAAGCGGCCGTGCGCCAGGACCCGCGGGACTTTACCGCCAACCTGTACCTGGGAACGATGTGGCTGAAGCAACGGGATTTTGACCACGCGCGTCCGCTGCTGGAGATGGCCGCGGCGCTGCAGCCGAAGTCGCCGATGGCCCGCCTGGAACTGGCGAAGCTGAATGGATTGACGGGCAAGTACGCGGAGGCGGCGGCTGCGCTGGAAGAACTGGAAAAGGCCGACCCTGGCTGGCTGGATCCACACGTAGAACTGGCAACGCTCTACTACAAGCTGCATCGCCCCGCGGATGGCCAGCGCGAACGCGACATCGTTGCCAAAATCCAGGCGCAGCAGCAGAAGGCAGGGCCGCAAAACGGCAAGTGAGTCGCAGTTATTTCGCCGGGACGCTGCCGGATGGCTCCGTGACCTTGAGGATCTGGTCTGCTTTGATGTTTGTGAGGGTTTGCACGATGCCGCTGGGCCAGGTGATGACGACTTTTTGGGCGACGGATTCCTGGCCGAGGCCGAAGTGTACCGGGCCGAGGCTGGACGAGGCGTAGCAGACACTTGAGGTCTGGTGGTTGTACTGCGCGCCGGCGGCAGTGACCACTTCCACGCGTGCGCCGATGCCGTCGCGGTTGGACTTGACGCCGTGCAAGGCAACGTCCAGCCAGTGGCCGGAGTGCGGACTGCGATTCATCCATAGCTCTGCGTTGTGATCGAGACTGGTGGCGACAATGTCGATGCGTCCGTCGCCGTCGAAATCGCCGAAGCCGCAGCCGCGATGGCGGCCGGGGGGCGCTGCGGTAAAGCCTGCTTCCTCGGTGAGCGCCTGCCACTTGCCATTTGCGCCGGGATTGCGAAAAACGGTGTTGGGCTCGGCAAACTTTGTGCCCGGGGGCCAGACGGAAGTGACGTGGCCGCGGGAGACGAAGAGGTCTTTCCAGCCGTCGTTATCGAAGTCGTAAAGTCCGGGGCCGAAGCCGGCCATGGACATGCTGGCGGCGCGCATGCCGCTGGGCGTGGTGACCTCAGTGAAGTCGCCCTTACCCGTGTTGCGATAGAGCGGGAAGGTTTGGCTTTTGAGCGCGACGTAGGCAATGTCGGGGTAGCCGTCGTTGTTGAAGTCGCGGAAGTCCGTACCCATGCCTGAAATGAGGGCTGCATCCTCTGCCAACGCCACATTCGCCTGGAAGGCGACCTCTTCAAATTCATTGCCGAGGTTGTGGAAGAGGAAGTCGTATTCCGAGTCGTTGGTAACAAAGATGTCCGGCTTGCCATCGAGGTCGTAGTCCGCCACTCCGGCGCCCATGCCCTTGCCGACGTGGTCGCGCAGGCCCCACTGCTTGGAGACATCCGTAAACGTGCCGTCGCCATTGTTGAGGAAGAGCTGATCCGGGAGGCCTTTGTAGTAGCGCGGATGGCAATACTCGGCCACGGTTTCCACCAGGCATTTGGGTTTGTCGGAATAGGTCCACTGTAGGTAATTGACGACGAAGAGGTCGAGCAGGCCGTCGTTGTTCACGTCTACCCAAGCCGCGGCCACCGCCCAGAGCGGGCCGAATTCCGGATCGTTCCACTTGTCCAGGCCGGCTTTGGCAGTCACATCGGTAAAGGTTCCGTCGCCGTTGTTGTGGTAGAGCGTGTTGCCGTGCACGCCGGTGACGAAGAGATCCGGATGGCCATCATTGTCGTAGTCGCCTACGGCTACGCCGACATCGAAGCCGTGGCCTAACAATCCAGCCTTCGCGGTCACATCGGTAAAGGTGCCGTCGCCGTTGTTGCGCAGCAGCATGTCGTTGTATTTGGGCGAGGACTTCTTGAGCGTGGACAGATCCGCGCCGTTGGCGAAGAAGATGTCCGGTTTGCCATCGCCGTTGTAGTCAAACACCCCTACGCCGCCGGCCATCGTCTCCGGAACGTTCTTGGCGGGAGTCTGGTCGCTGTCCAGCCGGAAGGGCAGCTCCTGATAAGTAAAGCGGATGGGCGAAGTGCGCTGGGCAGGTGGGGGCGCGGCTTTGGTCTGCGCCGCAAGAGTGAGTCCCGACAGAAGGAAGAGAAGAGCGAGAGGCCGATGCATAGGCAGCAACGAAAAAGGAGGTGGCGGTGCGCCACCCCCATTTTTGATTGTACTATCGGCCGGGGTGGCCGAGGCCGGGATCGGTCCGCAGATTAAAGGCCGCGCGGCGTGCATGACCAGAGAGGACCGAACTGCTTTATCCTTGAAGCATGCGGTTCTGTTGTGTGCTGCTGGCTCTGCTGGCCCTGCAAGGCGCCCTGGGACAGGCTCCCGCGAAGGCGCCGAGGGCGGACGTGGACGCGCTGGTGAAGAGCGCCGCGGCGGCGGAGGAGCAAGGTGATTTTTCGGCTGCGGTGGAGAGCCTGAAGAAGGCGCTGGCGCTGGATCCCAAGCGGCTGGATGTCGAAGCGAGCCTGGGCGATGCCCTCACCGGTGCTGGCCGGTTTGACGAGGCAATCGAGGTGGGCCAGCGGGCCGTTGCGCAAGCACCCGGCAATGTTGCGGTCCGGTTGAGTCTGGCGACGGCCTATTACAGAAGTGGAAATCTGAACCGGGCTCGCACAGAGTTTGAGGCGGTGCATGCGGCGGAGCCCGGAAATCTGGCCGCAGCGGTAGGGCTGGGCTACTGCTACATCAAACTGGGCAAGGATGCCGAGGCAGCCGACCTGCTGATGCCGCTGGAGGCTGGCCATGAGGAGAACCTGAACCTAGAATATGTGCTCGCGTTTGCGATGATCCAGTCTGGTAGAGCGGAAGCGGGCATTCTTCGGATGGAGAAGGTAGCGGTTGCGCGGAAGTCACCGGATGCCTATGTGATTGCCGGATCCGCGTGGATGTATCTGCGCAAATTCAAGGAAGCACGGGCAGACTTGGAAGCGGCGGTGAAGTTGAATCCAGCCTTTCCGGGTGTGCAGACTCTGGTGGGACAGGCGCGCTATGCACTGGGAGATATGGAGAGCGCGATCCCGGCGTTTCAGACTGCGCTGCGTGCCGACCCCCAGGACTTTACCGCCAATTTGTATCTGGGAACGATACGGCTGAAGCAGAGGAATTTTGCGGATGCGCGCCCGCTGCTGGAACTGGCACTGCAAATGGAGCCAAACCTGCCCCTGGCGCGGCTGGAGATGGCAAAGCTGAACAGCATGACCGGGAAGTATGAGGAAGCGGCCGAAGCTCTGGAGGACCTGGAGAGGGCCAATCCCAGCTGGCTGGATCCGCACGTGGAGCTGGCTACGCTCTACTACAAGCTGCATCGCCCGGCGGATGGGCAGCGCGAACGCGAGATTGTGGCCAAAATACAGGCGCAGCAGCAGAAGGCCGGCCCGCAAGACGGCAAGTGAGCGCTGCTTCTTGACTGCGGGGTGGTGCTTGCGGCGGCAACCATCTGGATGCGTGCGCCCAGACAGGAACGCTGAAGGGAAATGCCGCGACGGCTAGGGCAACGCGAGAGAGCAGCGGCATGAGGACAGAGTAAGAAAGAGGGGTGGCTTGCGCCACCCCTCCAGGTAGATGCACTTCTGACGGATATCAGAAGTAGTACTTGGCTGCGAACTGCATCCAGCGATATCCGAGCTTGTTCTGCGGGGTACCGGTGGTAGCGGTGTTGGAGTTTCTCACCAGGGTTGATCCGCTGCTCAAGCCATTGAACAGCAGCGAGTTGTCCGAATTGCCGGCAAGGCCAAACTGGGCATTGGGATGGTTCAGCCAGTTGGTTGCCGAGATGCGGATTTCGATGCGTTGCGCGTCCGTGATGCGGAATGCCTTGAAGACCGCGAGATCGCTGCCAAAGTAGTGCGGCGTGCGGATGTAGGGCCAGATAGTCTGACCTTCCTGTCCGAACGTGGTTGCCGTTGGCGGCAGCGGTGCAGCAAAGCAGTTGGGGTTGAAGTACTGACCCTTCTTCAGACCCTTTCTGGGATCGCAGGTGAGGACGGGTTGGATACCGTTTTCGGGTTGGCTGGTACCAATCCATTGCGTCGGGCTGATCGAGAAGGTCTGGTTTCCGACGGGCACCTGGACGCCGTTCCAATCATTTGCGTACGTCTGGGCTTGCGGCGTGGGCAGCGTGATCGGCGAGTTGAGCACGTAACCCGAATTTTGTCCCGCACACCCTGGAGTGGGATCATTGGTACCGCAGTGATACTGCTGGTAGTTCATGTTCATGTTCGGCGACGTGGTCTGGTAGGGCGCTCCGTCCTGATACGTAGTGTAGCCGGAGAGCTGCCAGCCGTTGACCAACTCACCCAGAGCCCAGTTGTTGTGGATGGGCTTGGGCAGCTTGTAGCTGAACGAGAGGTTGAAGATTTTGGTGTGATCGTACTCGAGCGGTCCGTAGTTCGAGTCGAGATTGAACGGATTGACCACTGGGCCGTTGCCGTTGCCATTCGACGTGGAACCGTCGCGAGTGCCGAGCACCTTGCCAAAGGTGAAGTTGGTGAACAGGTACAGGTTGCCGGACTGCTTCTGCGCCGAAACCTGCAGAGAGTGGTAGTTGGCGTAGCCGCCGTGCGTCTGGATCCAGATATCGCCGTAGTTGTTCAGCGGGCGATAGTTCTGCGTGTTCACAGCGGCATAGGATTTTCCGGACGGCGCTGGCGCCGGGCCGTTTGGACAGGGTTGATCTGGCTTAGTGGGATCATTGATGCAGGTTGCAAGGTTCTCGTAGTTCCCGGTCTTGGGATCGGGCAAGAAGAACACGCCGTAGCCGATGGGGTTGGCGTCCTGAATGTGTCCGTTGGCGCCGTTCAGGAGCTGGTTGCGGCTCATGCTGCCCACGTAGGAGACCTCGACGACGGTGTGACCAGGCAATGCCTGCGCCACGCCGAAGCTCCAGGTATCCGCGTAGGGAACCTTGTTGTCGCCCATCTTGTCAGCCTTGATGCCGCTGGCGCCGTTCTGGTTAAGACCCTGGGGTACATTGACCTGGGTAACGGAATTGGCCGCGCAGCTTTCGCTCATGCCGCCCACAATGGAGTTGCACAGTGCGCCGCCCTGGATGTTGTAGCCGTAGAACCCGTTGACTCCGGCGGTGCCTGTGTTGTAGTCAAACGAGCCCAAGGGACCACTCATCGCGCCGCTGGCGTCATTGCCGGAGACCTGGTAACGATAGGTTCCGAAGCCGCCGCGAACGACGGTGTTACCGGTACCGAAGACGTCATAAGCAAAGCCCAGACGCGGATCGTACAGGAAGAGCTGGCTCTTCCAGCCCGAGTTGGGAACGTTGGATGCGATTTTGTGCCAGAGCAAGCCGGTGTTGGGCGGAGCGCTGGAGGTGTTGTCATAGGAGGAAGGATCCCAGACCTGGGTTCCGCCAATCTTGTCATACCACTGGCCTTCGTGATCGGCACGGAGACCGACGTTGATGGTCAGCTTGCGGGTGGCCTTCCAGGAGTCCTGCGCCCAGATGGACCACTCATGCCAGAGGATGTCCGGCACGGCGTCAATGTTGAATTCATCGTAGTTCTGGTTGCGGCCCATCAGGCGGTCCAGGACCACGTTGTAGGTTGAAGTCGACCCCCAACTCTCCACGTTGAAGTTGCCGTTGACGTCGCTGCCATTGGACTGGAGGTTCTCCTGGGCATCCCAGTAGAAGCCGGCCTTGATGGAGTGCGACCTGACAATCTTCGTGAAGGTATCGGTGATGGACGGGGCCTTGGAGGTCTTGCCGAACGAGTTCTTACCGTAGATACCGCTGTTGAAGTTGAACTGGTTGATGTTCGTGCTGCCGTCGTTCCATCCACCGTTGAAGTTGGGAATCTGGTCAGTCTGGTTGGAGGTGTTGAACAGGCTCTGCACCGGGAAGCCCAGCTTGGCACGGCTCACCCCGTCCGGGTTGGAGAGGGTGTTGGCATTCACGAACTTCGCATAAGCGAAGACGAACTCGTTGGTGGTGGTGGCGTTAAAGACGTGGGTGTAGTTGATCAGATAGAGATTTGCAGTTTCCTTGCCCGAGGGCTTGCCAGGGTAAGGAATGGTCCACTCAGGCGCCCACCAGATGGACAGCGGGTGCTCATCGGTCTCAGTCTGATACGCGTACGATCCCCAGAGCTTGTTGTTGTCGTTGAAGGCGTAGGTCACCTTGCCGGTGGCTTCCCAGCGGTCCACGGGCAGGCTGGGAGCATACTCGAAGTTGTTCCAGCCGTTGGTGGCGTTCGGGGTGATGTTCGCTGCCGGATTCAGGTCGGTGATGATCACGCCGTACGGATCGAAGTAGCTCGTCAGGTTCGGAACCGCTCCGGACCCGTAACCGCCCCAGGGGGACGTGCCGGAGTTGCAACCCTGCCAGCCGTCATCTGTTGCGCAAGGCAACGCATAGGCGGCGGGGTAGGTGTTCATCACGTGCTGGTCAATGCCCGCGTTGTTGAAGTCGCCGTTCCGCTGGTCAGCGGTGGGCACGTTCATGACGACGGGGTTGCTGTAGGGGTGCTGAATCATCTTTTCGTAGCCACCCCAGAAGAACAGCTTGTCCTTGTTGCGGTTGAAGCCCTTGAATGAAATGGGGCCGCCGACATTGCCGCCGATGTAATAGAAGTTCTGAGGGTAGATCTTGTTTCCCTGAGCCTTGTTGAACCAGTCATTGGCGTAGCCGACGGCGGTGTTGCGGGCGTAGAGATACGCCTCACCGTGATACTTCTGTCCGCCGCTTTTGCTGAAGGCTTCCAGAATGGCAGGTCCCTTGGCGTACTCAGCACCGTAGGAGGCAGAGAGGTACTTGACGCTGTCGGTCATATCCTGGTTGATGTTGGCAACCTGGGTGCCGGCGTTGCCGGGATCGATCAGGTTGGCGCCATCCAGAATGATGGAGGTTGAGCCATAGGGCTGGGTGCCGTTGGCAGAGAAGCTGCCTGCGGGGCCGTTGTTGGTGCCTGTCACCTGGCTGTTATAGGCCGAGCCGGCGCCACCACCGTTGTTAAAGGCGACGCCAGGCATCATCTTGATGAGTTCGGCGGCGTTGCGGCCAGTGAGCGTGGCGGAGTCGACCAACTCATTGTTGAGGGTTGCGCTGATCTCCGCGGTGTCGGTCGGGACTTCCGCGTTTTCGCCCGAAACGACGGTCACTGCCATCACATCGGAACTGATCTTGAGATGGATGTTGGGGACCGTGCGGGAGTCACCCTGGTTCAGGAGGATTCCGGTCATTTTGAAGGATGCGAAGCCTTTGGCTGAGACGGTGAGCGTGTACCTGCCAGGGATCAAGGCGGTCACCGAGAAGAATCCAGTGTCGTCTGCCTTCGAGGTACGAACGTCGCCTGTGGCGTCATTGGTGACCTTGACGTTCGCGCCGGGTACCCGGGCATCCGTCTGGTCGGTGGCGGTGCCGCTGAGCGTGGCTGTCAAGTTCTGAGCATTGGCGAAGGTAAATGACAATGCCAGAACTGGAACCAGCAACCAGGGAATCGTCCTGAACCAGCGTGACGCCGAATTTGAATTCGACGCTCTTCTGTTTCTCAAGAACATTTTTTGGTGCCTCCTGAATGCATTCTTTTCTGCCCAAACCTAACGTGAGGCTAAACCGTTTTGCTTCACGCGGTCCGTGGCCTTATATTTTGGAACTGGTAACCGATATCACAAGGAATATGCGACTTGCAAGTATTTTTCTTTTTCAGTTCGCCCTGTAATAAAACGATTCTTCACACTCTCCGTAAATTTGGATTTCTGACCACGAGCGGCGAAAATTTCTACAAAAAAGAGGATAAATTCGGGGGCAAAATGGGGGGTGTGGAGAGGGCTCGGAGGCAGTCTCGAGACCGGCTTTGGGCCTCAAGGGCGGAGAAACGGCCTGCCGGGGACAATCCCCTTGCCTTCCAGGACAGTTACGAGCCGGTCGGCGGCCTGGGCGGGAAATTTTTCCACCAGGCCGGAGGGCCAGTAGACCTCGAGGTCAGCTTTTGTCTCCTTTCCCAGGCCAAAATGCAGGCGGGGATCGTTCGAGGAGACGTAACTGGACTGGCTGAGGACGACCTGGGCCTGGGTTTTGCCCCCGTAATGGGCGAGCACGCGCGCCCCGATGGCGCTGCGGTTGCTTTTGGTGCCCTCAACGCGGACTTTGATCCAGTGATTGCCGGCAGGCGCATCGTTGCGCAGCAGCGAGGGCGGCTCGTTCTGATTCATTATGACCATGTCGATGTCGCCGTCGTTGTCAAAGTCGCCGAAGGCGCAGCCGCGGCTGACGTGGAGGGAATTGATTGCCGGGCCGGCGTTATCTTCCACACGGACAAAGGTGCCGTCGCCCCGGTTGCGAAACAGGATGCGAGGCCCCTTGTAAGGAAACTTGGGGTTGATGCGCTCCACCTCAGCGTAGACATTTCCCGTGACCCAGAAGATATCCGGAAAGCCGTCGTTGTCGAGATCGATGATGTCCGTGCCCCAGCTGACGTAATTGCGGGCGACGGCAATTCCGGCCTGCATGGCCACATCCTCAAACTCGCCTTTGCCGAGGTTGTGGTAGAGGCCGGCGGGCTGGACCTGGAAGTGCGTCTTTAGGATGTCGAGGCGGCCGTCGAGATCGAAGTCGCCGACGCCTATGCCCATTCCGGCCATCTCAGTACCGTCCGGACTGATGGCCACGCCGCGCATCAGCCCGTCCTCGCGGAAGGTGCCGTCGTGGTTGTTGAGCAGTAGCAGGCTGGGCGTGGTGTCGCAGGCCACGAACAGGTCCTGCCAGCCGTCGTCGTCCACGTCATAGGCCACGGCGGTCAGGCCATAGGAACCGCGGATGGAAGCGATCCCGGACTCCTTGGAAACGTCGGTGAAAGTGCCGTCGCCGTTATTACGGTAGAGCACGTGCTGTGGCGCCTTTAATCCTTTGGGACCGCAGGCGACGGGCACGCCCTCGTAGTTGCAGTTGGGAATGTCGAGCGAGGGCTTGGCGGCCGTGGCCAGGTCAATCTCTACATAATTGGCGACGAAGAGGTCGAGGTGGCCGTCGCGATTGTAGTCAAAGAACGTGCAGCCGGTGCCGAAGTGGGTGCCGGGGCGCAGCAGGCCTGCCTTTGCGGTGACGTCTGTAAAGGTGCCGTCACCGTTGTTTCGGTAGAGCTTGTTCTGGCCGTAGTAGGTAAGGAAGAGGTCTTCAAAGCCGTCGTTGTTGTAGTCGCCCACGCAGACGCCGACGCCCCAGCCGGCATCCCAGAGGCCGGCCTCGCGGGTGACATCTTTAAAAGTGCCGTCGCGGTTGTTCTTGTAGAGCCGATTGGAGGCGTCCGGCGGAGTGTCCGTGAGGCGGCGGCCACCTACGATAAAGATGTCCATCCAGCCGTCGTTGTCGTAGTCAAAGAAAGCGCAGCCACCGCCCATCTCCTCCACGATGTAGGTGACGGCCTGTGGAATGCCGTAATACATGGTGGAAGTGAGGCCGGCGCTCTGGGCTACGTCTGTAAATCGCGAAAAGGGTGGGGGCGGCGGAGCAGCGGGCGCGGGGCCGGCCTGAAGCAAACGGGGGAAGGCCGCCGATGCGCACAGGGCGGGAGTGGCCTTCAGCAGGCCGCGCCGGGTCCATTGGGATTTCCGCTCTGCCATCTCTGACTTCCGAGTCTCTCATCCGGGCGGCTGCAGCAGCAAACGCGGCCTGTGCAGCGAAGTGCACATTTCGGTGACGTGAAAGGAGGCCGTTCCGCAGTTCTGCCTCTGCACAGGGAAACGCCTCAGGGGCGAGCCGGCCGGGCGGCCGGATCCTGCGCCAGCTGGTTGCTCAGTTCGTGGGCCAGCGTGTTTGCGGGGTCCAGGCGCAGCGCTGTGGCCACGGCTTCCCGTGCCTCAGGGAAGCGGCCGGCTTCCGCAAGTTCGCCGGCGAGGTTGATCCAGGCCTCCACCCAGATGGGCGCGGCCTGCACGGCCAGGCGGAAGTGCTCTATGGAGCCAGCGGTGTCTCCGCTTTTTGAGAGCACATAGCCAAGCTGCTTTTGCGCGCCGGCCAGTTTGGGATCGATGCGCACAGCGGCTTCAAGCTGGATTTGCTCGCCCTCCATGTCTCCGGCGCGGTCCAGCGCAAGGGCCAGCTTGTAGTGGTAGTTAGCGCTGGTTGGGTCGGACTGGACGGCGTCCCGATAATGGCCAACGGCTTCCATGACCTTGCCTGCTTCGACCGACTTGTCGCCCTGGGCGGCGCTGGTGGCGGCCTCCAGCTTGGTCTCGTCAGTCTTCTTCATCTGTTGGAAGGTGTTCAGTTCAGCCTTGGCGCGATCATTCTCTCCCAGTCCGCGCAGGGCCTTGGCCATCTCGAAGTGGGCCTCCGGCTGCGGCGCGCCTAGGTCGATGGCCTTCTGCAGCTGGGCGGCGGCTTCCTTCCATTCATGCAGATAGTTGAGCACCACGCCGAGGTTGTAGCGCGAGTTGAAGAAGTTCGGGTCAATGGCTATGGCGGATTCCAGATAGGCTTTGGCCTGCGGATAGTTGCCCATGAAGCGCTGGATGATGCCGTTGAGGTAAAGGACCTCGGAGTCATTTGGCCGCGCGGCGAGCAATTTGGGGGCAATGGGCCGGGCTTCGTTGATGTGATTGGTAAGCACCAGAAGGCGGAACAGTTGGAGCTGCGCATCCAGGTTGCCGGGGTTGACCTGCACCGTGTGCTCCAGCAGCTTGATGGCTTCCAGGTTGCGGTTCTGCTTGACGAGGACCACGGTCATGGCATCGGCCAGCGGCAGGGAGGCTGGCTGCTGCTGCAGGGCGCGGTTGAGCACGGCACCTGCTTCGTCCAGATAATTGAGCGTGCCGAGCGCGCGGGCCAGGGTGATGGAGAGGTGCGGGTTGAGCGGCACGTTCTGCAGCAGCCCCACGACGCCGACGTAGTCCTGTACGTCCAACAGATCGGCGCTGAGGCCTTCGAGGGCTTGGTCAGAGTGCGGGTCAATCTTGAGCGCAGCTTTCCACTCCTGCTCGGCCTGGCTGTGCTTCCCAGCCTGATCATAGAGGTAGGCCAGCATGAGATGCGGCTTGAGGACGCCGGGGTCCAGCCGCGTGGCCTGCTCCAGTTCCGGCAGGGCCGGGCCGGTTTGTCCATCGCCGGCGAGGGCGAGGCCGGTGAGGTAATGCAGCTGGGCTGACCGGGGATTTGTGCGGAGCGCGCCGCGGAAGATGGGCACCGCGCAGGCGAACTGATGATGGCTGGCGAACCAACTGCCGAGCAGGATGGCGTTCTGCGCGGTGGGGTGTGCCTTGTAGTTGGCGGTGAGCGCCTGCGGTCCGTTGCAGGCCGCGTGCGCCGAGGTTGCCAGAGGGATGCAGGCAGCCAGCAGAATTCCACTCAACCCAGGTCCGCGCCGGACGCCCATTCCACCCATCTCCGCTGCCAGAATACAACAGCGCCGGCCTCGCAGTCGCCTGCCCGCAAGCCGCGAAAACAGCGCCGATCCGCGCAATCTGCTATTGCATTCCGCCATGGGCAAGATCGCGCTGATAGCTTTCCAGCGCATCCTGCAGACCAATTGCGTTCTGATTGTCGTGCTGCTCCACGGCCAGCTTGAGCGCCTGACGCGCCGCCTGAACAGCCTCTGCGGGGTGACCGGATTTGTCATAGGCCCGGGCCAGCGCCGCAAAGGCGCGCCAGTTTTGGCCATGGCTGAGTTCGATTGCCCTCAGGAAGGGCTCGATGGCGGCTGCGAAGTCGCCACGCGACTCCATGACCACGCCCAGATTGAAGCGATATTCGGCCGAGTTGGGCTCAAGCGCAATCGCCTTCCGGAGCTGCTCCACGGCCCCTGCCGCATCGCCGCTCAAATCCAGGGAAACGGCCAGGTGGTCAAGAAAGGTGGCGTTTTCAGGGGCCAATTCGCTTGCCTTGCGATACTCCGCCAGAGCGTCGTGCTCCTGGTTGTTGCCGGTGAGCACGGTGGCCAGAACGTAGTGCGTGAGAGCATCGTCCGGATTCTGCGCGATCGCTTCGCGGAAGGTCTGGATGGACTCGGGAATTCGATTCTCTTCCATCTGCTTGAAGGCGTCGTCAAACAGCCGGTAGAAATTCGTGGCCTGAGGATCGATCTTTTCCAAGCCATCTTCGGGAATGTTGACGAACTCCGGAATGTTGACGGCGCGGTTGTAAGCCGTCATGTCCTCGACAATGACCGGCGGCGTGTCGTGACCGTTGGCGTCGATGTGCGTGAGCATCAAGCGCGTGTAAGGCCCGCGAGCCTTGGAAGAGAATGCGAGCCAGTGCCCGTTGGGCGAGAAAGTATGCCATGAGTTCATGAGCCGCGTGTTGCAGGTCATGAGCCGGGCCTTGCCACCCGAGAACGGCACGATGAAGAGGCGGCTGTCCGGGCGCATCAGCAATCCATTCTTGTTCTCAACAAAGACGATCCACCTGCCGTCGGGCGAGACCTTGGGAAAGTCATTGCTAATGCCGTTGTTGGAGGCTCCTTCGACTGGAACCGCCGTGCCGCCGCGGCCTTCATTGAAGGGGATCTTGTAAAGGTCGTACTGGATCTGCGTCTCCTGGGGGTCGTTTGCGTGGAGCGGCTTGGGCACACCCGGCGGATAGGGATCGCGCGCCAATGCGCGGCTGAAGATGAGGTATTTGCCGTCAGGAGACCAGAAGGCGCTGGTCTGGACGTAATTTGGGTCGTCGGCCCCCGGCAACGGGCGCATGCTGTTCAACTTTCGGTCGTAATAGGCCAGGATTCCGCGCGTGGGAAAGAAGACCTGGGTAAAACTCAGATCGCGGTAGTTGGTGCTGTAGAGCCGGTCAAGAATGCCGGGCGCGAAACCGGGCTCCTGATTCTGGTGCGTGTTGCTGTTGTTGGGCGGGCCAATGGATGTGACGACGTAGCGGCCATTGGGCGAAATCTGTGACATGAACCCGAAGCGCTTGACCACGGGCGCGTTGTCTTTAACTCCGTTTGCGTGGAAGGAACTCCAGTGAATGACATCCTTGTTGCGGATTGTCATGAGCTTCTGCACGGGGACAATGGCGTAGAGTCCCTTGTCGTTCCTGGGGCCATCCAAGTCCAAGCCCATCATTTTTCCGTTGGATGAGAAGGAGTGGCAGTTGGCGCAGGTGGGCAGGTTCGTCATGACCAAGTGGCTTTTCGGCTCGGCGATGTTGCGAATCTCCCAGCGGATGAGTGGGATGGCCGAGGGTGGCAACGGCGTAATGGGCCCTTTCTGGTCTGGTGTGGGCAGCATGAGCGGCACGTCGCGATAGAAGATGGGCGCACCGACTGGATCGACCGAGGTGCGGAAGGTGACTTTGCCGGTGGAAACCGGAGTTTGGGAACCTTCTGCCAGCCCGGTAAAGGTGACGGTGGCTTTCGAGTGGACGGAGAGGCGCTTGATTCTGGCCCAGGTGACGGCGTCGGGACGCCAGGTGTGCGTGGAAGCCTGCTGGGGAGCGAGCCCTTGTGCCGGACCTGCTTGCGGATCGACATGGCCCATTTTCAGGAGATCGCCGGGCACTACGAGTTGGATGGCCGGCGCTTCCCCCGCAAAATGCACGGTGACTTTCCAACGCGTTGCGGCTGTGCTTGGGTCGTGCCAAAGGAAGTTGGGCGGAGTGATCTCCTGCGGAAATAGCGTGCCATTCAATGGGTAGTCCACCGAGAGGGGAACGACCGGAGCCGGCTGAGCCGCGCTTGTGTTACCGGAAGCGGCGGAGAACGTGACTCCACAAACGAGCAGGATGGAGACCGCTCCTGCGAAACCCGCAAACAGGACTCTGGCAGAACGTGACTTCATCGGCCTTCCCAACAAGGCGCAAGGATAGAGCGCGCACAAAAGGACGCGGTGTGTCCCAGATCACATTGGGTGGGTTGCGTCCGTGCCCGGGGAGTGGCCGAGCGGTGCTGTCGAGACGCATGACGGAGACGCCTGCACCACACGGCCCATCGCAACCCTCACAAGGGAAGTCCGTTGGAGGAAGGACTCTAAAATGGCAAGTTGCGAGGTACGCCCGCTGCCTTGCCCGGACTGGAACACGCCCTCCGGCAAACGGGGTAGAATTCCAGATAATCGTTTTATGAGAGGCCTGCTGCAGCGCTGATGAAGCAGGCCCCGGTGGAGATTGGGATGCGATTTGAGAATGCGATGTGCTTGGGAGTGATGCTGCTGGGGTGCGCGGCGCCGCTTGCCGCTTTCGGCCAGTTCCGGGCGCCGACCAAGGAAGAGTTGCAGATGACCTCGGACCCGAAGGCTCCGGGCGCGGACGCTGTCTACCTGTACCGGGAAGAGACCGAGGACGACCCGCATCACTTCCGAACTGTGTATGCGCGCATCAAGATTCTGAAAGACGCCGGCAAGGAGCTGGCGACGGTCCACATCACTTATCACAAGAACTTTGTGTTCGCGGCCAGCGGCGACAACTCCAGCCACACAAGCACCGGCTTCTCCAACCACTGGGACCTGCCAGACCAAAATCGCAGCGGCGAGGACCGGCCGAACGGCACCGACACCTTTGCGGGGCACGTGGAAATTGGCGCGGTGCAGGGCCGAACCATCCATCCGGACGGGACCATTGTTCCGCTTACCGCGGCCCAGGCAGACATCCTAAAGGAAAAAGAGGGCCGGAACCAGCTGAACGACCTGACTTTCACCCTGCCCGACGTGCATGTTGGCGACATCCTCGAGTACTACTACCAGGTGCGCTACGACCGGTTCCAGTCCGCGCCGAGGTGGCAGATTCAGCAGCCCTACTTTGTGCACAAGGCGCACTACGTTTTCATTCCAGACAGCCAGTTCCTGCCCCATGACGTTTCCGGTGCGGGCATGTCTGACCGGGAAGTCACGGGCAGTTTTGGCGAGGTGGAAACCGACATCCGCGCCAGCAGCGTGCTGCCGCCGGGCACCAAGCTGCAACAGGACGCGACGGGCCACTACTTCCTGAATCTGACGGATATTCCGCCGATTCCGCAGGAGCCTTTTTCCCCGCCCATCATGGGCCAGAGTTACCACGTGAACTTCTTTTACACGTTCACCCCGGACGAAAAGGAATTCTGGAAGAAGGAGATGGGGTACTGGACCAAGGCGCTGGACAAGTACATTGACCCGACGGACCTGATCAAGAGCACGGCGAAGGAAGTGACGGAGGGTGCGAGCGGTCCGCTTGAGAAGGCACGACGGCTCTATGCGCTGGTGCAGAAGTTCGACAACATGGACCTGGACCACAGCTCGACGGTGGCCCGCGGGGATGACTCAATTCCCTACGGCAACGTGGAAACAGTGCTGCGGGCCAAGCGCGGCAGCAGCCGGCAACTCACGTTCCTTTATCTTTCGCTGGCGCGCGCAGCCGGCCTGGATGCCCGGCCCATCCGCATCACCGGCCGGGATCGCGGCATCTTCTCCGCCAGCTACCTGGACACCACGCAGCTGGACAGCACGCTGGTGGGCATCGCGGTGAACGACAAGGAGATTTATGTAGATCCGGGCGAACGCATGGCGCCGTTCCAGACGCTCTACTGGGCGCATGCCGGCGCCGGCGGCGTGGCTCTGCAGTCGGACGGAAAGGTGCAGACGCTCTTTACGCCGCTGGAGGACAACAAGGCCAACACGGTGGTGCGCGTGGGCCGGCTGACGGTGAGCCCGGAGGGCGGCGTTGCGGGAACGTTGAAGGTGGGCTTTGTGGGACAGCACGCTCTGGCCTGGCGGCAGCTTGCGCTGCGCGCCGGCGCCGGCGCCGTGCAGGAGCAGATGCAGAAGAACTTTGACGCAGAGCTGCCCGATGGCGTGAAGGCGCAGGTGTCACGCATCTCTGCGCTTGACAATCCGGATCAACAGCTGGTGGCGGTGTTGGACGTGAGTGGCACGCTGGCCAGCCATATCGGGAAGCATCTGGTGCTGCCGCGACTCTTCTTTAACTCCAAGGACACCGACCCGTTCCCGACCGTTGCCGAGCGGATGTGGCCGGTGGACCTGCACTATCCGGCGCAGGAGCAGGAACAGATTACGTATGTGCTGCCCGCCGGGTACAAGCTGGCGAGCGCGCCGGCGGACGTGAACCTGCGATGGGCGCAGAACGCGGCCTACATCCTGAAGTCGATTCCCTCAGCCAATGCAGTGACCAATGCGCGCATCCTGGCGCGCGGCTTCACACTGCTGGATCCCGCGGAGTATGGCCAGCTGCACGACTTCTACCAGAAGGTTGCTCAAAATGATCACCAGGAGATGGTGCTGGACGCAACCAACTGACGAGCGGGCGGCGCGTCCCGCAAAGAAGCGCGCCGCCGCCCTCTACTAGGCCTTGCCGGATGAAGCATGCTCGGCGTTCAGCGTGATCCGCAGGCCTGAAGCGTGTGGAACTACCACTTTGTACCGGCCATTCTTGAGTAATTCGGCGCGGGCGGAACGGGTGATGTGCGCCTCGCGGCTGTCGACCGCCGGAGCGTGCAGAGCCTCGGTTTCCACGGCATCGCCTTTGCCCTCTTCAAAGTCGAGTTCCAGTTCCAGATCCTTTTCCAGATCCTTGTTGAGGATGACCACGGAGCGGCTTCCATTGCGCATCTTCGCGGCATAGGCCGTTGCATCCACGCCCGCAGCCTGCACGGTGGAGGTCAGGTCCGTTTCCACCAGGGTTGCGCCGCAGAAGAGGCCCGCAAATTTGAGCCCGTACGCCACCGGCTCCAGCATGTACTCCGACCCAAAGGTCGCAATGGGCGTGTAAAAGGGATGAGGATGGGAGGCAATCTGCGCGGGCGTCTTGCCCTCTTCTTTCAGGAGCGCGTCCCCAGGCAGGGATCCGCCGACGGAGTTGGCCACGGACTTGCCTGTGCCGCCGTGGAGATTCACGCCCGAGTAATTGTTGCTCGCCAGCAGCAGCGAGTAATCCGCAGCCCACAGCGCGGCGGCAAAGACGTCCGAGAAGCCGGGTTTGCCACCGCGGTAGCAGGTGTTGCCCTCTGTCATGCGGACGCGGGCGTGCATTTTGTCCGCAGCGGCGCGCGCCGTTGTCGCGGTGGCCTGCACCTTGGCCATGGTGGCAGGCTTCAGCAGATTGGGAATGTTGACGGCTGGATTGGTGGCCGGACCGCCGAAGTAGTAGTGGTGAGTAAGCGTGGTGACGTGCGGCGGATTGGCGATGGAAGGCCACTCGGCGGCAATCTCCGTGAGCCACTCTACGCGAGAAGCTACGTCTGGCATGCCAAAGATGGCTTGCGGCACGCGCGCCTCGATGGCCCGCGCAAAGCCGAGCCATTCCTGCAGATAAGCCTTCGCGGACCACGTCTTGGGATCGCGCAGGTGCGGGCTGAACAGGTCCACCTCATTGCCTATCTGGAAGTACTGGAGATGCGGGCCAAGAGTCTTGTGCACGTAGGCGGCCTCTTCGGCGGCGCGCTCTGGCGTGTTGGTGCCCATGCCGATGCCATAGAGGCAGGTCCATCCCGTAGCCTTGAGAAACTCGGCGAGATTGCGCACCGCTTCCGCCGTCACGGGGTAGTAGTTGGCTTTGGGAGCGCCCACCACGTCCTTCAGGTGCGGGTGCTCGGGTTCGGGCGAGTCGGGCGTGGGCTTCCAGTATTCAAATTCGCTGGTGTTGCCGCCGAGGCGCAGCACGCCGCGGCTGGAGAGCGCCTTGAACTCGCGGATAAGGCCGGTATTGGCGGCAGAAAAGAAGGTGGGGTCCACTAGTTGCTGCACCTCATAGGAAAGGCCCACAAAATCCTCCGGCATGTACGGCCCGGTGGCCTTGGCGGGAATTCTGAGCAGGGCTTTGGCTCCCGCGGATCCCTGCGCGCGAAGACGTGTGGCGGCAACGGTGAGAGCGGCGGTGGCAAGAAATTTGCGTCGGCTGATCATGGGTCCCCAATCGGAGCGCAACCGCAGAACGGCTGACGCTCAAGTTTCGCTACCCAGTATAGGTGCAGCCCCCGCTGAGGCTCCTGCGCGGGAAGGCCGAGAGTGTTTCCGTATCGGACCTCAGGCGCATCAAAGCTGGGCTGGCGGCACGGGGCAAGACTTGCTTCAGGGCCTTTCCCGCGGCACCCAAAAGCGGAAAGCGGCTCCTTTGCCCGGCGAGCTTACCACTTCCACGGCGCCGCGGTGCGCGTTGAGGATGGCGCGGACAATCGCCAGGCCCATGCCGGTGCCTTTGCCCATGACGTTGCCCAGGCGGCCGCGGTAGAACTTTTCAAAGATAAGTGGAAGATCGGCCGCATCGATGCCCGGGCCACTGTCTTCGACGGCAAACTCCAGCCGCTCCGGGGTGGTGCGGCTGCTGATCTTGATCAGGCTTTCCGGCGGGGAGTAGCGGGCCGCATTTTCAAGCAGATGGCGGAAGACGCGGCCCAGCAGATGCGGATCAAACGAGGCGAACTGGTCCGGCTCCTCCGCCTGAATCTGCACGGTTCGACGACCAAGTATGGGCAGCGCCTGCTCGACCACCTGCTCCAGAAACACGCGGGGCGACTGCAACACCGCCTGGACCTGCACCACATGCGCATCGATCTCCGCCATTTCCACGGCTTCTCCGATAAGCGCGTCCAGTCGTGAGCTTTCCTCGTCCACAACCGCCGCAAGGTCTCTTCTTGCCGCCTCGTCCAGCCCTTCCTCCTGCATGAGCGTGGTGGCCGCGGCGCGGATGGAGGTAAGCGGGGTGCGCAGTTCGTGGGTAAGCGAATCGATGAGCGCCGAACGAAGCCGCTCGCTTTCGCGCGAAGCCTCCATGCGCGCATTGGTCTCAATGGCCGCAGCACGCGTGAGGGCAATGGCCACCTGCGCGGCCACGGCCGTGGCCACCTCTCGGGAGAGGGTTGCCGGACTCCAGGCCAGCGCGCCCACGGGCCTCAGGCCCAGCAGAAGGCTCTGTGCGGCGTAGCCCTCCAACTCCGCCGTGGAGGCCGAATGCTGCTCTGCCAGATCGCGCAGCCGGGCGTGCAGCACCTCAGGAAGTGGGTCTGCCGTGGCGGCGAAGAGGTTTTGTTCCGCGACGAAGAGCGCGACCTGCTGGAGCGCGAAGATGCGCTGGATCAGTTGCGGGAGATGCCGCATCAACCCGGCCGCGTCCTCGTGGAGCATCATCTCCTGGCTCAGCGTGTACAGCCGCTCCACATCTTCGCGGCGCTGCTCTGCCTGACGCGTCTGCTGACGCGCGCGCTCCGCCACCCGGCCCGCGGCCAGCGCGCTCGCGGCAAAGGATCCCATGGCGATCCACTCCTGCAAGCCGGCCAGCACAAAGGTGTGATAAGGCTCAAGAAAAAAGAAGTCGAAGAACAACGCGAACAGAACAGAGATGCAAAGCGAGGGGGCAATGCCGGCCTGCGTGGCAGTCCAGACCACCAGCACCAGAAAGACCATGGCGGCAGTGATGGCGCTGGCGTGCATCCAGACCAGCAGCGCCGTGGAGGCCACGGCGACCAGCGTGGCCACCAGCCAGATTGCGGCTTTGCGCTGCGAATCGATGAGGCGCATTCGTCTATCCGTCGCCATCATACAGCCCGGCCGGTTTGATGTAACCTTTGATTGGATGAGGGCGAGATGCCGGTAAGAATCCTGGTGATTGATGATGAGCCGCAGATCACCCGCGTGCTGCGCGCCGCCCTATCCGCCCAGGGAATGGATGTGCGCACCGCCAACGACCCGGAAGAGGGTGTCCGCCTTTTCAGCGAGTGGCCGCCGGACCTAGTGGTGACCGACCTGATGATGCCGGGCATGACCGGCGTGGAAGTGTGCCGCGCCATCCGAGCCACCTCTTCAACGCCCGTGCTGGTGCTCTCTGTTCGCAACCAGGAACGCGCCAAAGTGGAAGCGCTCGACGCCGGCGCAGACGACTACGTGACCAAGCCCTTCAGCATCCAGGAACTGCTGGCGCGCGTGCGTGCCCATTTGCGACGCGCACCGGCACGTACCGCAGAGGCCCTGGAGATCGGCGATTTTGTGGTGGATGTGAGCGCGCACTCCATCACCGTGCAGGGCAAACTGCTCCACCTCACTCCCAAGGAGTTTGACCTGCTGGCCCACCTGGCCCAGCACGCGGGAAAAGTGATGGCCCATCGCACCTTGCTGACGGCTGTGTGGGGCGCGCAGTCCGCGCAGCAGCCTGAGTATCTGCGCGTCTTTGTGGGGCAACTGCGCAAGAAACTCGAGACCGAGACCGGTAAGCAATACATCCAGACGGAACCGTGGGTAGGCTACCGCTTTGTTCCCGAAGGTCTCACCGGGCAGGAAAGCTGAGCTGTTGAGCCGGCGCCGCCCGCGCAACAGGCAGAGCGCATCATTACGCATTTTTTAGAAAACCCTTTCGCCATCCAAACACCCCGCACAACAGAATCAATTCTGGGCATATCCCGTGGGTGGACCTCGCTTGTCTGCGGTCTGCGCCCGCAAGGAAAGGAGGGTTGCCGCATGCAGGATGCCGCAATGCTCTGTTTTACGGTGTTGTTTTTTGTCGTGGCGTTCCTTTATGTAAAAGCGCTGCAGAAGCTGAGGTAGCTGGATGGATCTGTTCACACTGATTGCGCTCATCCTTGCGCTCGTTCTGATGGCGCACCTCACGCTGGCCATGCTGTTTCCGGAGAAGCTTTGAGATGACCTCGAACGGCTGGCTTCAATTCGCGTTCTTCTGTCTTTTCCTTCTTGCAACGGTGCGGCCCGTGGGCGCATACCTGGCGCGCGTGTTGGAAGGCCGGCGCACCTGGCTGCATCCGGTGTTGGGCCCGTGCGAGCGGCTCGTCTACCGGCTCTGCGCGGTAAAGGCAGACCGCGAGATGGAATGGCAGGAATACGCATTTGCCCTGTTGGGGTTTTCCGCGGTAAGTCTGCTGGCAACGTATGCTCTGGAGCGCGTGCAGGGTTGGTTGCCGTTCAATCCGCAGCATCTGGGCGCGGTTCCGCCGGACCTGGCATGGAATACGGCGGTGAGTTTTACCACCAATACCAACTGGCAGGCCTACACGCCGGAAACCACCATGAGCTACCTGACGCAGATGGCCGGGCTGGCGACACACAACTTTCTCTCGGCGGCTGTGGGGATCGTGGTGGCCATCGCGCTGGTGCGCGGCATCCGGCGCACGGAGTCGGACACAATCGGCAACTTCTGGGTGGACATGACGCGCACGCTGCTGTACGTGCTGCTGCCCGGCTGCCTACTCTTTGCTCTCTTCCTGGTGAGTACCGGCGTGCCGCAAAATCTGCATGCCTACGTGACGGCGCATCCGCTGGAGTTGCCCTCGCACCTGCAGACCATTGCCCAGGGACCGGTCGCCTCACAGGAAGCCATCAAGATGCTGGGCACCAACGGCGGCGGATTCTTTAATGCCAACAGCGCGCATCCCTACGAAAACCCAACGCCGCTCTCGAACTTCCTCGAGATTCTTTCCATCTTTCTGATTCCCGCCGGCCTGACCTACACGCTGGGGCAGATGACCGGCTCGCATGGGCACGGATGGGCCGTACTTGCCGCCATGTTTGTCCTGTTTGCGATGGGCTTTACTGCTGTGTACGCGGCTGAGTCTCAGCCGCACACGCTGCTGCATGGGGCCGCACAAACGGGCAGCGCCACCGCGCCTGCCGGCAACATGGAAGGCAAGGAAGTGCGCAACGGCATTGCAGAGAGCGCACTTTTTGCCACGGCCACCACGGACGCCAGCTGCGGCGCGGTAAACGGCATGCACGACAGCTATACGCCGCTGGGCGGCATGGTGCTGCTGGTCAACATCATGCTGGGGGAAGTGATCTTTGGCGGAGTGGGCGCGGGGCTCTACGGCATGCTCATCTTTGTGGTGCTGGCCGTGTTTATTGCCGGACTCATGGTGGGCCGCACGCCGGAATATCTGGGCAAGAAAATTGAAGCCTACGACGTGAAGATGGCCATGCTTTACGTGCTCATCTTTCCCCTCATTCTGCTCTCGCTTTCGGCCGTCTTTGTGCTGCTGCCGAAGGTGGGCCTTTCCAGCCTCGCCAACCACGGTCCGCATGGCTTGACCGAAATTCTCTACGCATTCACTTCGGCAGCGGGCAATAACGGATCCGCCTTTGCCGGGCTGAACGCCAACACCTGGTGGTACAACGTGACACTGGCATGGGCCATGCTGGCGGGCCGCTTTCTCATGCTGCTTCCTGTGCTGGCGCTGGCCGGAAACCTGGCAAAGAAGCGAAGCACTCCGCCCTCCACAGGCACGTTTCCCGTGCATACGCCCATGTTCACGGTGCTGCTGTTGGGCGTGGTGCTGATTCTTGGCGCGCTTACATTTTTCCCGGTACTCAGCCTGGGGCCAGTACTGGAGCACCTGCAGTTACATGCGGGCCGCCTTTTCTAACTGTGCAGGCGGCACGCTCCGGAGTAAATGGTGATGATCGAAAAGAAGAATCTTTGGAACGCGCACATTCTGGGCCAGGCGATGGTGGGGGCCTTCCTCAAGCTGGACCCGCGCTGGATGGTCAAGAACCCGGTGATGTTTGTGGTGGAGGTGGGCAGCCTGCTCACCTCCTCGCTGCTGCTGGATGACCTGCTGCACGGCCGGGGCGACTTCCGCTTCAACCTGCAGATCACGCTCTGGCTCTGGTTCACCGTGCTGTTTGCCAACTTTGCCGAGGCCGTGGCCGAAGGGCGCGGCAAGGCCCAGGCAGACACCCTGCGCAAGGCCAAGGGCGAGACCATTGCTCGCCGCTACATGCCCTCCGGCGAGTTGGAGGAGATTGCCAGCGGGCTGTTGCGCGTGGATGACATTCTGCTGGTGGAAGCGGGCCAGCAGATCCCGGGCGACGGCGAAGTCATTGAAGGAGTTGCTTCCGTAGACGAGTCGGCCATCACGGGCGAATCGGCTCCAGTGATTCGTGAGTCCGGCGGCGACCGCTCTGCGGTAACCGGAGGCACCCGCGTACTGTCGGACTGGATCAAGGTGCGCGTCACCTCACGGCCGGGAGAGACGTTTCTTGACCGCATGATTGCGCTGGTAGAAGGGGCCACGCGGCAGAAGACTCCGAATGAAATTGCGCTGAGCATTCTGCTGTGCGGACTCACCATCGTCTTCCTTCTGGCCGTGGTGACGCTGCAGCCGTTCGCCATGTATTCCGGCGCGCCGCAGACGGTTTTCGTACTGGTGTCACTGCTGGTTTGTCTGATTCCGACGACCATTGGAGGCCTTCTGTCCGCCATCGGCATTGCGGGAATGGATCGCCTGGTGCAGCACAACGTGCTGGCCATGAGCGGCCGCGCGGTGGAGGCAGCCGGAGACATCAGCACTTTGCTCTTGGATAAGACAGGTACCATCACATTGGGCAATCGCCAGGCCACGGAATTCTCTCCCGCGCCGGATGTGAGCGCGGAGCGGCTTGCCAATGCGGCGCAGCTGGCCTCGCTGTCTGACGAGACACCGGAGGGCCGCTCCATTGTGGTGCTGGCCAAGGAAAAGTACAGCCTGCGCGGGCGCGACCTGGAGGGTGTGCACGCCGAGTTTGTTCCCTTCACCGCGCAGACGCGCATGAGCGGAGTGAACCTGCCCGGCGTGCGCATTCGCAAGGGCTCCGCGGAGGCAATGGCGCGCTTTCTTCAGGAGCAGGGCGCCGAGTTGCCGCGGCGCGTGCGAGAGCGCGTGGAAGAAATCTCCCGTGCCGGCGGCACGCCGCTGGTGGTGGCGGAAGACAGCACCGCGCTCGGCGTGGTGTATCTGAAGGACATTGTGAAAGGCGGCCTGAAGGAGCGGCTTACCCACCTGCGCGCCATGGGCATCCGCTCCATCATGATTACCGGCGACAACCCGCTCACCGCCGCTGTGATTGCGCGGGAAGCGGGCGTGGACGACTTTCTGGCCGAGGCCAAGCCGAAGGACAAGATGGACCTGATCAAGCGTGAGCAGGCCAAGGGCAAGCTGGTGGCGATGACTGGCGACGGCACCAACGACGCTCCCGCGCTGGCGCAGGCAGACGTGGGCGTGGCCATGAACTCCGGCACCC
Source organism: Occallatibacter sp. (assembly GCA_035531055.1). Classification (GTDB taxonomy): domain Bacteria; phylum Acidobacteriota; class Terriglobia; order Terriglobales; family Acidobacteriaceae; genus Telmatobacter. Next base: position 36,243 of record DATKTQ010000143.1, read on the forward strand.
AGGCCGCCAAGGAAGCCGGCAACATGGTGGACCTGGACTCGAACCCTACCAAGCTGATTGAAATTGTGGAGATCGGCAAGCAACTGCTGATGACGCGCGGCGCGCTGACCACATTTTCCATCGCCAACGATGTGGCCAAGTATTTTGCGATTCTCCCAGCCATGTTTGTGGGGGTCTTTCCGGTGCTTGCCGCGCTCAACGTGATGCGGTTGCATTCGCCGCAGTCCGCCATTCTCTCGGCCGTCGTGTTCAACGCCATCATCATCATCGCGCTCATTCCGCTGGCGCTGAAGGGCGTGCGCTATGAGCCTCGTCCGGCGGCGGCGCTGCTGCGGCGCAACCTGCTGGTGTATGGCTTGGGGGGCGTGCTGGTGCCCTTTGTCGGGATCAAGGCCATTGATCTGGCTCTGGTGGCACTGCACCTGGTTTGAAGAGCCTGTTGCAACTGAACGGAGACTTCTCATGAACGGAATCTGGAACACGTCCATCCGGTTTACTCTACTGACCACGCTGGTGTTCGGCCTGGCGTATCCGCTGCTGGTTACGGCCGCGGCCCACGCGGTGTTTCCACGCAAGGCGAATGGAAGCCTCATCGTTCGCAACGGCGGCGTGATTGGATCTTCGCTCATCGCGCAGAGTTTTGATTCCGACGGCTACTTCCATTCGCGGCCCTCCGCGGCGGGCAGCGGGTATGACGCGGAGAACTCCGGCGGATCGAACCTGGCGCAGTCGAGCGCGCAGCTGGTGCACCGCATTCAGGGCGCGATCGACAGCCTTCGCGCGGAGAATTCCGGCAGCCCGGTGCCCATCGACCTGGTGACCACGTCCGGCTCCGGCCTGGACCCGGACATCACTCCGGATGCCGCGCTCTACCAGGCGCCGCGCGTTGCCAGGGCCCGCGGGCTCAGCGTCGAACTCGTTCGGCAGCTCGTACTGCGGCACGTTACGCCGCGCGCGTTTGGCCTGCTGGGTGAGCCGCGAGTCAACGTGCTCGAGTTAAACCTGGACCTGAATCGCCTCAGCGGCAATGGAGCTTCCGCACAGCCTGAGCACACGGTCTATTGATTCCGCCGCGGGAATCCGGCAGCGGGGCGAGCTAGGGGCCCAGCATACGCTGAGTCCGCGGAATAGTAGAATGCGTGTGCCGCCTATTCGGGCCGCATGGAAGACACGAAATGAAACGACTGGCCCTGCTTCTGCTTTCTCTTGCCCTTGTTGGCAATGCGCTCCTGGTGGCGCAAACCGCAGCCCCGGCGCTGCCCGACTGGGAAAACCCCCACGTATTTGGCATTGGCAAGGAGCCGGCGCGCGCCACGTTTACGCCATTTCCTGATGCCTCGTCGGCCATGCGCGACGAGGGGCAATCGCCGTGGGTAGAGTCGCTGGACGGCAAGTGGAAGTTCCACTGGGTGAAGAGTCCGGAGCTGCGTCCGGTGTATTTTTTCAAGCCGGAGTTTGACGCGAGTTCGTGGAAAGAAATTACGGTCCCCTCCAACTGGGAGATGCAGGGCTACGGCACGCCCATCTATACCAACATCACTTATCCGTTCAAGCGCGACTACCCGCGCGTGACGGACACGCCGGACGACCACTCCTGGACGGCCTACAGCCAGCGCGACCCGGTGGGTTCTTATCGGCGCGAGTTTACGCTGCCCGCTTCATGGGATGGGCGCGAAACCTATCTGCTTTTCAACGGCGTAAACTCCGCCTTCTACGTGTGGATCAACGGCAAAAAGGTGGGCTACAGCCAGGACTCGCGAATGACTTCAGAGTTCCGCATCACGCCGTACCTGAAGCCGGGCAGCAACCTGATTGCCGTGGAAGTCTATCGCTGGAGCGATGGCAGCTACATTGAGGATCAGGATTTCTGGCGCATGAGCGGCATCTTCCGCGACGTTGCGCTGCTTTCGCGCGCTCCGCTGCACGTGCGCGACTTCCAGGTGAAGACGCCTTTTGACAGCGCGTACCGGAACGCAACGCTTGAGGTGCACGTGAGCCTGCAGAATCTGAACGCGCGCAAGCAGGCAGCCTCAGTGGACGTGGACCTGCTGGATGCGGCCGGCAGTCGCGTGCTGAGCGTTTCTCGCAAAGTCCGCGTCGCAGGCGGCAAGGACACGGAGCTGGATTTGCAGCGCGAAGTCACAGCGCCGCATCAATGGTCTGCGGAGATTCCGTATCTCTACAAGCTCCTGCTGACGCTGAAGGACGCCAAGGGCCACGTGGTGGAAGTGGTTCCGTGGAACGTGGGCTTCCGCCAGTCGGAGATCAAGGGCGACCAGATTCTGATCAACGGCAAGAAGCTCATTATTAAAGGAGTGAACCGGCACGAATTTGATCCGGACCTGGGCCAGGTGGTCACGCGCGAGCGCATGATCCAGGACATTCGGCTGATGAAGCAGAACAACATCAACGCCGTGCGCACCAGCCACTACCCCAACGTGACGGAGTGGTACGACCTGGCCGACAAGTACGGTCTTTACATTCTGGACGAGTCGAACGTGGAGTCCCACGGCTACGGATCCAATATTGAGCAGCCGATCTCCAACGGGCCGGACTACCGCGACGCGATTGTGGACCGGATGCGGCACACGATGGAGCGCGACAAGAATCATGCCTCGATTATTGGGTTTTCCATGGGCAACGAGGCCGGCTGGGGCGCGAACTTTGTGGCCGCCAAGCAGTGGGCCAATTCGCACCATCCGGAGTTCTTTATCACCTACGAGCCGGGCAACAGCATCCACGGAGACGCGCTGACTCCGATGTATGTGAAGCCGCAGGAGATCGTTTCCTACTACAAGAAGTACGGCCGCGGCCGCCCGTTCTTTGAGATTGAGTACGCGCACGCCATGGGCAACAGCACCGGAGATTTTCAGCAGTACTGGGACGTCTTCAATGCAGAGCCGTGGGCACATGGCGGCTTCATCTGGGACTGGGTGGACCAGGGCATCCGCAAGACGGGGCCGAATGGAAAGCAGTTCTGGGCTTACGGCGGCGACTTTGGCGACCGGCCCAACGACGACAACTTCTGCACCAATGGCCTGGTGCTGCCCGACCGCACGCCCCACCCCGGCCTGACCGAAGTGAAGAAGGTGTACGCCAGCATCCGCGTGGACCCGGTGGACCTGCTGCACGGGCGGGTGCGCGTAACCAACCGGTACAACTTCCAGAGCCTTGGGTTCGTGAGCGGGTCGTGGGTGCTCGAGGAGAACGGGCGCGCGATTGAGAGCGGCGATGTGCCCGTGGGCGAGCTGGAGTCCGGCGCTTCGAAGGAGATTGAGCTTGGCCTGAAGCAGCCGGCTCTTGATCCGGGAGCCGAATATTTCCTCACCGTCCAGTTCCGCCTGGCGCAGGACACACCGTGGGCGGCAAAGGGCTACGAGGTGAGCTGGGACCAGTTCCAAATGCCCTACAGCGTGCCGCCAGCAGCCATGCGGCCAGTGCAGGATCTGCCTGCGATTACTTTGAGTGACCTGCCGGATGAGCTGGTTGTCTCCAACAAGAACTTCTCCCTCGCCGTCAATAAGCTCTCCGGCTCTATTGCCTCTTACAACGTGCTGGGGCATGAGTTGCTGACCGCGCCGCTGGAGCCGAACTACTGGCGCGCGCCAACGGATAACGACCGCGGCAACGGCATGCCGCAGAGGCTGGGCGTATGGGAACTGGCGGCCGCGCATCGCTTTGTCACCCGCTTGAAAGGCGAGCAGGTGGCGGCGAACATTGTCCGGATCACGGCAGAGTCCAGGCTGGCCGCGGGCAACGCGACGCAAAGCTACATCTACACCATCTACGGCGACGGATCAGTGGACGTGGACAGCCAGTTTGCGCCGGGAAGCACCCCGCTGCCGGACCTTCCGCGCGTAGGCATGCAGATGAGCATCCTTGGATCTCTGCACAACGTGGAGTGGTATGGGCGCGGACCGCAGGAGAGCTATGCGGACCGCAAAGCCGGCGCCGCAGTGGGTCTCTACAAGAACACCGTGGACCATCTCTGGTTCCCGTATATTGAGCCGCAGGAGACGGGCAATCGCACGGATGTCCGCTGGGTTTCCTTCAAGGATGAGGATGGATTCGGTCTGAGAGCGGTGGGCCTACCGGGCATCAACTTCAGCGCGTGGCCCTTCCGCATGGAAGAGCTGGAGCACGACAAGTGGCCGGCAAACACCGGCCACCGGCATCCTTCGGAGATTGTGTTCTCGCGCGACATTACCGTGAACCTGGACTACGGGCAAATGGGCGTGGGCGGCGATGACAGCTGGGGCGCGCCGGTGCACAAGGAGTTCCTGCTGCCTGCAGTTCCGTATGAGTACAAGTTCCGGCTGGAGCCTTTGACCGGGCGCTGAAGGCCGCAGCTGCGCGCGCTGTGAACCGTGGCGCGAAGCGGTATGCGCGGCAGAGCGAGACGGTACGATAGGGTATCGTGTCCGCTTTCTCCCCAACCGCCGCCGCGCCGCCCAGAATTGCCATTCTGCTGGCCTTTGCCAGCGTTTACGTGTGCTGGGGCGCGACGTATACGGCAATGAGCATCGGTGTGCATCTGCTGCCGGCTACCATCCTGGCAGGGACGCGCATGCTCATTGGCGCATTCCTGATGCTGACGTTTTGCGCCTTGCGGAAAAAGCGGCTCTGGTACGGCCGCTCGGTAATGGCTCGGCTGGGCTTTGTGGGCGTGTTGCTGCTGTTTGGCGGAAACATCGGGCTGGTTTGGAGCGAGAAGTACTTGGCCAGCGGACTGGCTGCTCTGCTGGTGGCCGTGGTGCCGCTGTATGTGGCCGTGATTGAAATGAAGCTGCCCGCAGGCGAGCAGCTGCGCCCGCGCGGAATGCTGGGCCTGGCACTGGGGCTGGTGGGGCTGGTGGCCTTGCTTTGGCCCAGCTTTCATGGCGCATTGCGACACGGCACGCACAGCCGCCCCATGCAGCTGATCGCCGCGCTGGTGGTGCTAGTGGGCGCACTCAGCTGGGCCTCTGGCTCTGTCCTTTTCCGCCGCATGCGGCTGCCGGTGGACCCGCTCGTGGCCGCAGGCTGGGAGATGCTGGCGGCTGGCCTCTGCAACTGCTTGTTTGCCACGGTCACGTGGCAGTGGCCGCGGGCCACATGGAACGCGCAAAGCATCAGCGCCATCGGTTACCTGGTTTTGTTCGGCTCTCTGCTTGGATTCTCCTGCTACATCTGGCTTATCCACCACGTCCCGGTGGCCAAGGTGGCCACCTACGCCTACGTGAATCCGATGGTGGCCGTGCTGCTGGGCGCACTGGTGCTGCGCGAGCACCTGCAGCCCTCGGAATTTGTGGGCATGGCGGCCATCCTCTGCGCAGTGGCCCTGGTGACTTCTTCGCAGATGAAAAGCGGCCGGTCCGCCGCGGAGATTGAAGTGGGCCCGCTGGAGCGCGAAGCGTAGTGGCGCCAACGTACTCGAAGCCCTTGCCAATGCGGTATTGCGCCTGCAATTTACAGCATGGTAAGCTCTAGCCTCATTCCCTGGCGAAAAGTAACCCGATTCCCCCAATTCTCTGTAGTTGCGCACCACTTTCCGAATTCCTGGACACCCACGTGGCCCAACGCATTGCCGCTTCTCTCTGCAAGTCCCGCGTCGCTGCTGTTGCAGCGGCATTTCTGCTGGCGTGTCCCGGGCTGATGAGCGGACAAGCCGCTCCACAGGCTGCCCCAAAGTCGGCGGCCGAAGTGGGAATGCCCATCGTCACGAACTACTCCACCAAACAATACGACGGGCCGGGACAGGTTTGGACCATCGCCCAGGATCACCGTGGCGTGATGTTTTTTGGCGTGTCCAACGGCCTGGTGATGGAGTACGACGGGGTTACGTGGCGCAAGATCTTTATTCCATCCAACGTTACGCGATCGATCGTTTGCGACCAATCCGGCAGGCTGTGGGTGGGCGGGAACAATGAGTTCGGCTACCTGACCCCGGACGCCGCCGGAAAGCTGACCTACGTCTCCCTGCTGGACAAGATTCCTGCGGAGCATCGCAGTTTTACCGATGTGTGGCAGATTCTGCCCACGCCGCAAGGCACCTACTTCCGTTCATACGAGACGCTGTTCCGCTGGGACGGCAAGAAGATGCAGGTGTGGGCCTCCGGACCGAACTCCAGCTTCGAGGCGCTCTCTGAAGTGCACGGCCACGTGTATACGTCGCAAGCATCCATCGGGCTGGAAGAGATTGTGGGCGACCAATTGCGCCCGGTCCCCGGCGGCGACGGCTACAAGAGTGCCGCCAAGCTCTTCCTCCATCCCTACGACGGTTCGCGCATCCTGGTGTCGCAGCGCGACGGTCTGCTCTCTCTATATGACGGCCAAAAGGTCACCCCGTTTCCCACTTCAGTGGATGCCTACCTGAAGAAGCACGAGGTCTACACCTCCCTTCGGCTGAAAGACGGAAGCATTTGCGTCACGACGTTAAATGGCGGCGTGGTGATTCTGGACCACGACGGCAAGCTCCGGCAGGTGCTGGATGAGGGCGCCGGACTGCTGAGTTCCGAAGGTCTTTCCGCCTTCCAGGACAACCAGGGCGGTTTGTGGGTCGGGTCCGACCCGGGCATCTCCCACGTCGATATCCAATCTCCGATCTCTATCTTCTCCCGCGGCTCTGCGCTGGATTTCCTCCGTTATAAGGGAACCGGCTACGTCACCAGCGTCTCGGGCAACAGCGCTATTTTTCGCCTGGACTTCGATCCCCAGAGCCATCGCTCTGCCCTGCATGCGCTTCACGGCCCCAGCCAGGCCTGGAACATGATCGACTTCAAGGATGCGGCGTATGGGGCGACGGAGCAGTTGCTGGTGGCCACCAGCGAGGGAGTGATGCGGCTGCAAGGCGACGCCGTGGTACCAGCCATGCCCGCCGTCCACGGCCTGCATGAGCAGGCCTATTTTATTCTCCAGTCGCGCAAGGACCCTTCCCGCATTTTCATCGGGCACTCGAACGGCCTGAGTTCCATGCGATGGGATGGGCACCAGTGGATCGATGAAGGGCGGCTGCCGAATCTCCTCTACCAGGCCACGGCTCTTGCGGAAGCTATGGATGGAACGCTGTGGGTTTCCGGAGCATCGGGCCGGATTCTGCGCGTGACCGTGGCACCCACGGGCATGCGCGATTCCAAAGTGCAGATTCTTACCAAAGCGCAGGGAGTCGTGAATGCGCCCAGCGACGCGGAACTGGTGGGCGGGCAGATTTATGTCACCTATCAACGCACCGCTCACATCTACCGCTGGGATGCCGCGCAGCAGAGACTGGTCCAGGACGACCGCTTCCTGCTGCCAGTGGACGGCCCCGGCATGTCTGCCATCCTGGTGCCGATTGGGGATCATGCAGTTTGGTCCACCACCATAACGCTCAGCGGAAGCCGCGAGGGCATGTTCACCCAGGCCGCGGACGGAAGCTGGCACCTGGAGGAGAATGCCTTCCGGGATTTGAAGCGCTTCGGCATTGGATTCATCCGCCGCGATACGGACGGCTCGTACTGGTTCCTTGGCGACGCCCTGCTCCACTTCAGCCTGGGCAGCGCACACGCCGCACCCCCACCAATCCCCACGCTTGTCCGCCAGGTGAGGAATGGGTCGGCTGTGCTGTTCGGCGGAGTCCAGAGGCCGGGCGCGTCTGCGTTAAAGCTGCCTCCGGCCAGCAACAACCTGCACTTCCAGTTCGCGGCGCTCAGCTATTCAAACCCTGCCGGAACCGAATATCAGTACCAACTGGAAGGTGTGGACAAGGACTGGTCCCAGTGGGACAAGCAGACCGAGGCGAACTACAGCGGGTTGGGGCCGGGTTCGTATCGCTTCCGGGTGCACTCGCGCACGGATGATGGTCAATTGGGCGAGGAAGGGGATTTTTCCTTTGTCATTCTTCCGCCGTGGTACCGCACCACTCTGGCTTACGCTGCCTATGTTCTGCTGTTTCTGCTGCTGGGCATGTTCGGCTGGAGCCTGATCAGCAAGCACGAGCGGAACAAGGCACGCCGCAGGACTGAGATCCTGGAAGAGCAGGCGCGGACCCTGGAAGCCACGGTGAACGAGCGCACGCAGGAGATTCGTACGCAGGCCGCGGAGATTGCCGCGCAGAGAGACAGCATTGACCTGCTCAGCCAGATTGGGCGGGAGATCACCGCGTCTCTGGATCTGAATACGATTCTGTTCAAGCTCTACGAACGCGTGAATCAGATTGCGGATGCGAGCATCTTCGGCGTGGGACTTTACCGGCCGGAGAAGCGCCTGATCGAGTACAGCCTGGCCATTGAGAACGGCAAGCGCTACGCCCCGTATACGCGCAGCATGGACGACAAGAATCAGTTTGCCGTCTGGTGCATTGAGCATCGCCAGTCGATCCTCATCAATGACGCGGAGAGCCAGTACAAGGAGTACATTTCCGACTACGACCACGCCGGCCACACGCTGGAAGATGGCAGCCTGGCCCAGCCGCCGGTCTCCATGATTTATCTTCCGCTGATTGCGCAGGAGCGCGTGCTCGGCGTGCTGAGCATTCAGAGCTTCAAGAAGAACGCCTACACCGAGCAGCACCTGAGCCTGCTGGAAAACCTGGCCTCCTACACCACCATTGCGTTGGACAATGCGAACGCCTATCTGCTGATCAACCTGCGCGAGCAGGAGGTGCAGGAGCGGGCTGCGGAGTTGATGACCATCAACCGCATCTCGCAGGCTCTGGCCACGCAGCTCGACAAGGAGCAGCTGATTCTGTTTGTCGGCGACCAGGTGCGCGACCTGTTCCAGGCGCCCATTGCCTATGTGTCCCTGCTGGACCGGGAGACAATGACGCTCCACTTCCCGTACGCCTATGGCGAGGAAGCGGAGGCGCGTCCCTTCGGCACGGGCCTTACCTCGCAGATTATTTGCACCGGCCAGCCGCTGCTGATCAACGAAGACATGGACCATAAGCGCGCCACGCTGGGAATTGAGCAGATGGGCCGGCAAACAGCCTCTTACCTGGGCGTGCCAATTCCGTCCGGCGGGCAGGTCATCGGCGTCCTCAGCGTGCAATCCACTGACCAGGAGGGGCGCTTTACGGAAGCTGATCAGCGGCTGCTCTCCACCATCGCATCCGCGGTTGGCGTGGCCTTCCACAATGCCAGGCTCTTTGAGGAAACTCGCCTGGCCCGCGCCTCGGCGGAAGAGGCGGATGCGGCCAAGAGCGCATTCCTATCCACCGTAAGCCACGAGCTCCGCACGCCGCTCACGTCCGTTCTGGGATTTGCCAAAATCATCCGCCGCCGACTGGAGGAGCGCATCTTCCCGATTGTGCCGGAAGAGGACCGGAAGGTCCTGCAGGCCAAGCAGCAGATCATGGAAAACCTCGGCGTAGTCGTTAGCGAAGGGGAGCGCCTGACCAAGCTGATTGACGATGTGCTGGACCTGGCCAAAATTGAAGCGGGCAAGTTCACCTGGAACATGGAAAGTGTTTCACTGGCCGAAGTGGTGGAGCGGGCAACCTCCGCCACGGCATCGCTGCTGGAGGCCAGGTCGCTGCCGATGGTGCGGGACGTGGAGCCGGACCTTCCGACGATCACCGGCGACAAGGACCGGCTGATTCAGGTGATCATCAATTTAATTTCCAATGCGGTCAAGTTCACTGACAGCGGATCAATCCAGTGCCGGGTGCGGCAGGAGGACGGAGATTTGGTGGTCAGTGTGACCGACTCTGGAATCGGCATTGCGCCCGCAGACCAGCCAAAGGTTTTTGAGAAATTCAAGCAGGTGGGCGATACGCTGACTGACAAGCCCAAAGGCACCGGGCTTGGCCTGCCGATCTGCAAGGAGATTGTGGAGCATCACGGAGGCCGCATCTGGGTAGAGAGCACTCCCGGCGCGGGCAGCACGTTCTCCTTCAGTCTGCCTGTTGCGGGCCAGTCCGCGCAACTCGAGTTGCTTCCCGCTCGCCGCTCGGTGGACATCGAGTCCATTGTGAAGCGGCTGCGCGAAACCGTCGCCAATCACGACAGCGAAAACAAGTCCGTGCTGGTGGTGGACGATGATCCGAACATTCGCTCCCTGCTGAATCAGGAACTCACTGATGCC
>DATKTQ010000144.1:0-3831 GCA_035531055.1 Occallatibacter sp.
TGGGGCTGGAGTCCGGGGTGGACAAGAGCTTCAAGGAAGCGCCGTTTTTCTATTGGCTGTACACGCTGCTGATTGCGGGCGGGGCGATTGCGGTGCTGGTGCTGCCGGACTCGAGCCTGATCAGCGTGGCAATTCTGTCGCAGGTGCTGAACGGGATTCTGCTGCCGGTGGTGATCATCCTGATGCTGATGCTGATTAATCGCGCGGACCTGATGGGCGAACACAGGAACTCGGGGCTGTGGAACGGGATTGCGTGGGGGACGAGCGGGATTGTGATTGGGCTGACGTTCTGGATGCTGTGGGGGATGATGCCGGGGCATTAGGCGCCGGGGCGGATTTGCTCGATTTCGTTGTCACTCGTCGCTCGCGTACAACCACGTACGCGTCGCTCCTCTCTCCTAGAACTCGAACAAATCCGCTCCCGGCGCTGGGGTTTTCGGCGGGAGGTGTTGGTCTGCTGTTTGCTGTTTAGAGCAGCTTGCCGGCGGCGAGGTCGCGGATGAGGCCGCGGTCGGCGGCGAGGAAGTCGTAGGAGGGCAGGTCTTCCAGGCGGGCCCACTTGAATTGGTTGAAGATGCGGTTCTGGATTTCACCGGCGAACTCGTGGACTTCGAAGAACTGGAGGTCGACGGCGCCGCCGTGGCGGTAATTGTGGCGGATGCGGGTGACTCGGGGTCCAACGGTGGCCTGGATGCCGAGCTCCTCATCGAGTTCGCGGGCGAGGGCCTGCTCGGGGCTTTCGCCGGGCTCGATTTTGCCGCCCGGGAACTCCCACTGCAGGGCCATGGGCTGGTCTGGGCGGCGCTGACAAATGAGGACTTCTCCGCTGCGGACGATGAGTGCCGCGACGACGAAGCGAAGTGCGGGTCCGGGGGGACGGAGCGACGGATTGTCCTGCAGCTCTTCCACCTAACCAGTGTAATCGGGCGGCGCGGGGAAAGTTCTGGCGGTGGCGCGGGGCGACTTTGGTGTGGTGGAAAAAAGGCCCGCGGATTGGAGCCGCGGGCGATGATTCAGATTCCGAAAGGGTTTATTCGCCGGCGACAGCGGCCTCGACGCCTTCCGCGGATTGCGGGCGGAAGTAGCCCCAGCCTTTGCGGACGGCGGCCTCAAGCAACGCGGGTGAGGGGTTGACCGGGAAGGCTCGGCGGGCAATTTCGAGCATGGCGAGGTCGTGCACGGAGTTGCCGAAGACGGCATCTGGGTGTGGCCGGCCGGCGCGCTGAAGGGCGGCGGCTTTGGCCTCGTCGGTGGGCACGTCGACGAGCTCACTGGTGATGATGCCGTCGACGATGGCGACCTCGGCGGCGAGGACGCGCTCCGGGGGGATGCCGAAGGCGCTTACGCCGGAGGCGACGACCCACTTGTTGGTGGAGCTGACGGCCCAGAGCTCGACGCCGGCTTTCTGCAGGCCTTCGAGCAGGGCTGCGACCTCAGGGAAGACGCGGGCGTGGACGAACTCCTCGACGTACTGCGAGGCGGCGGCCCAGAGTTCCTGGTCGCGGAGGCTAGCGTAGATCTGAACCATTTCGCCGCAGATCTGCAGCTCGCTGACGGTGCCGGCGAGGTAGGCGCGGTAGCGGGTGTCGATCCAGTCACTGGTGGAGCGGGAGACGAGGCCTTGCTCGATGGACCACTCCATGAAGCCGGAACCGGAGTCGCCGCTCCAGATGGTTCCGTCGCAATCGAATACGGCTACGCGGGGATTCAATTCGAGGACCTGCCGGTGGAACTGCTCGGCGGTCCACTTGGGGACAGCTATCTGCGTGGATGTCAAAAGCTTCCTGCTTCCTCTCAATCGATATGTCTTCTCTATTTTCTTCTAATTGTGAGTTGTTTGCACGTGAAGGTTTGAAGGAGAACCCGTTCGTATACGGGCGCGAGTTGCGGAAAGGCGCGTGTTTGGAGTGGTTTAGCGCGTTGGTGGGGCGCGGTTTGCGCGTACGGGGACGCGGCTGCTATATGTGCAGAGGGGTGAGTTTTCTGCCCTGAGGGAGAGATGTTGATGCGAGCCAGAAGAAGTTGGTGTGGCGTGTGGTGGTTGGCGGCAGCGGTGGCAGTGCTGGTGTTTGCGGCGATGCCGGGACGAGCGCAGATGGGCGGAATGGGGGTTTCGACGGCGAGCGCGTTTTCGATTCCGGCGACGGCACAGATGACTCCCGCGGCGCTGCACGCGCTGTTGCAGGCGGGCGGGAAGCAGAAGCCGATGATGCTGCAGGTGGGCTCGCATGTGCTGTTCCAGGAGGCACATATTCCGGGTTCGGTGTATGCGGGGCCGGGCGCGGAGGCGAGCGGGCTGGAGCGGCTGGAGAGCGCGATGAAGGGAGTGCCAAAGAATCGCTTTGTGGTGATTTATTGCGGCTGCTGCCCGTGGTCGCATTGCCCGAACATGGGACCGGCGTTTGCGAAGTTGCGCAGCCTGGGCTTTACGCACGTGAAGGCGCTCTACCTGGCACATAACTTTGGCGCTGACTGGGCGCATGCAGGATACCAGGTTGCGAGCGGGAACTGAGCGGACGGCGCGGCGGTTGCTGCGCGGTGCCGCGCTGGGTGCACTGCTGCTGGCGGGCGTAAGCTGCGAGGCGCAGGGCAGGCCGGCGGTGCGGGAAATACCGAAAGCGCCGGCTGCGAGCACGCTGGTGCACCGGCGGGCGCCGGAGTTTGCGCGGCGCGATCTGGTGGGACGGCGGATTGACCTGAAGGCGTACCGGGGCAAGGTGGTGCTGCTGAACTTTTGGGCGACTTGGTGCGGGCCGTGCCTGGTGGAGCTGCCGCGGTTTGCGGCGTGGCAGCGGGAGCATGGCGCGCAGGGGTTGCAGGTGCTGGCGGTCTCAATGGACGACAGCGCGACGCCGGTGAAGCGGCTGGTGAAGACGCTGAAGCCGGGATTTCCGGTGATGATGGGCGATGCGGCGCTGGGCAGGCAGTACGGCGGGGTTCTGGGGCTGCCGGTGACCTTCGTGATTGGGCGGGATGGGCGGATTGCGGAGCGGCTGGAGGGCGGCGCAGACCTGCCGGCGCTGGAACAAACGCTGAAGACGCTGCTGGCCAAGCACTGAGCCGGGGCGTCATCCCGCGAGCTCGGGCGCGAGTCTATTGCTGATGTTGATTCCTTGATGAACTGGGTTCTGCAACGGATGGAGCGGCGGTTGCGGAGAACTGCGTGCGCGGATAATCGAGTGTGTGAGCACTGGGGCCAATGCGTCGCTGCTGCGGGAATACGCAATCTATTTGCGGGTGGAGAAGGGGTTGCGGCCGCTGACGTGCGAGGCGTATCTGAGTGATCTGCGGACATTTGCCGAGTTTCTGGAGGGCCGTGACGGGCTCCTTCGCGGGGCGGCGCAGAAGGATGTGGCGGGGTTCCTGGAGCATCTGCGGGAGCATGGGATTGAGTCGCGGAGCTCGGCACGGAAGCTGAGCTGCCTGCGGGGCTTCTACAAGTGGATGCTGCTGGACCAGCGCACGGAACACGACCCGACGGTGAATATTGAATCGCCCAAGGCATGGAAGGTGCTGCCGAAGTCGATGGCGGAACCGGAAGTGACAGAGATGCTGGAACGGGCGGCGATGGCGGCGTCGCATCCGCAGGCGCGGGCGACGGAGCTGCGAGACCGGGCAATTCTGGAGTTGCTGTACGGTGGCGGGCTGCGCGTGTCTGAGGTGACAGGGCTTTCCACCGGCGACCTGGCGCTGGACGCAGGCCGAGTGCAGGTGCGGGGCAAAGGCGACAAGGAGCGGATTCTTCCGCTGGGGCGGACGGCGCTGGAGGCGCTGGAGACATATCTGCGTGAGGGGCGGCCGCATCTGGCGCGAATCCGCAGTGGCAGGAAG